>JAYWAO010000030.1:0-7289 GCA_043782365.1 Deltaproteobacteria bacterium | reverse complement strand
CCAGCACCTGCGCCACCTGCGCGCGTGGCCGCTGGTCCCAGAAGAGGAGGTTGCGGAGCCCGAGCACCCGGGCCGCTTGCTTGAGCCTCGCCTTCTCGGCCCCTTCGCCCACCAGCAAGAGTGTTACTGAAGGCGCCCCCTGCGCGGCGCGGGCCTGCAGCAGGCGGGCCGCCTCCACCGCGGTGCCCAGGCCGTGGGCCATCCCGTGGGTGCCGACGTAGCTGGCGACGAGGCCCTCCGCGGGCAGCCCGAGCGCGGCGCGGGCGGCGGCCTGGTCGGAGGGCTGGAAGAGGTCGAGGTCGACGCCGTTGGTGATGACGAAGATCTTCTCGCGAGGGATCCCCAGCGCGGCGATCTCCTCGGTAAACGATTCAGTAACGACGACGATCCGCTCGGCCCTCCGGTAGAGGAGCCGCTCGAGCTGCTCGAGGCCGCGGATCACCGGGTGGGCCTTGGGTAGCGCGCCCACCTCGACGATGCTGCGCGGCCAGAGATCGCGCACCTCGAAGACGAACGGCGTCCGCCGCAGGCCCGAGAGCAGGAGGCCCGCCACGCCGGTGAGGAACTGCGGAGAGGAGGCGATCACCACGTCGGGCTTCTCGGTGAGCCAGGGCCCGAGCAGCGCGCTCGAGGCCGCCAGCGAGAGGTAGCTGAGCGAGCGCTTGACCACGCCCTGGTTGGGCGCGGCGTAGATCGGCGCGCGGACCACCTGCACGCCGTCCACCTCTTCGCGCCGCAGCCACTCGCCGCGGTACCCCTCGTGGACGATGCCCGTGGGGTGGTTGGGAAAGCCGGTGAGCACCGTCACCCGGTGGCCGAGCCGCGCCCACTCGCGCGACAGCTCGCTGACGCGGGCCGCGGGCGCGCCCATCTCGGGTGGGAAGTACTGGCTCAGGTAGAGGATCCTCACGCCGGCAGGCCGCCTTCGAGCCTGAGCAGCACCTCGGCGCCCGGCGCGCGCAGGGAGAGCCCGCCCGGGGCCTCGCGCCCCGAGACGCCCGGCGCGAAGAACGCATGGACCATCACGCCCTCGGAATCCGGACGCAGCCGCACGCTGGTGCGCGGCACGGGCTGGAGGAAGCCCTGGGAGGCCCACCCCTCGCGGGGCGTCTCCTGGCCGCGCGGGGCGCCGTCGAACTCGCCGCGGAGGATCTGCAGCTGCAGCCCGCGGGCGCCGGGGCCGAGCAGGTAGAAGACCTTGCCCGACTCGGCCACGCTCCAGGTCGGGTGCAGCGGCACCCGCGAGCGGAGCTCCGCGCCGGGCTTCGTTCCCGTGACCTCGTCGAAGACCAGCAGCGCGCGGCCGGGCCAGAAGAAGATCCACCGCTCGTGCTCCCAGCCGCGGAACGAGTGGGAGCGGCCGCGCAGGGCCCGGAGGCGGGGGTCGCACTGCGGATCGGGCAGCCGCTCGACGCGCCCGCGCCGCGCGACGCGGAACGAGTGCCAGACCTCGTCCACCCCCTCGCCGTCCACCGAGACGGTGGCGTGGGCCGCGGCCGAGCGCTCGAAGTCGCGCACGGGCCCGACCTCATAGGTGGTCATGCCCGAGTCGGACACCACCGGCAGGCCGTACCACTGCAGCTCGTAGGCGAGCGCGCCCGCGTGGCCGTGGCCGGGCTGCTCGCGCGGGCCGATCGGGCCGCGGTCGAAGAACAGCTCGCAGCCGGCCTCGCGCAGGAAGGTCCAGCCGGTCTCGGGGAGGTCGACCACCGCCGCGGGCTCGGGCATCGGGCCGAGCAGGTTGGCCCTGAGGGCGAGGCGGAGCGCGTCCTGGGCCAGGAGCTGGGCCCGCGGAGAAGAGTCATTCACTTGCGGGAACGAGCCGTCGGCTCGGCGGACCTGGGCGAGCCAGAGCGCCATCCGGCCCAGCTCGTTCTTGATCGCCGGCGGCTGCCCGCGCTCGCGCGCCAGCAGGAGGGCCAGGGTCGCGTCGCGCAGCACCAGCGAGTGGTAGAGCACGGTGCGCTCGGCGTAGCCGCCGTCGGGGAGCACCTGGAGCGCCAGCTCCTTCTCCAAGAGCACGATGCCCTGGTGGAGCGCCAGCGCCGCGCCCGGACCCTGCAGCACGCTCCCGGAGGCGACCAGCGCTGCCGCGTCGCAGAGCAGGTGGTTGCCGCGGAGGTGGTGCTCGAGGTGCGCGAGCAGGTGGCTCATCTGCACCTGCATGCGGAAGGCGAGCGGGGTGGCCACCCGCGGCTCGAGCGCCACCGCCTCCGACCAGTTGAGCAGCCTGCGCGCGGTCGGGTAGGGCTCCCACGCCTCGCCCACCTGGGGCGGGGCCTCGGCTGCCCAGCTGAGCACCAGGTCGCGCGCCGCGTCCACCCACGGCCCGGCCGGCTCCTCGAGCGCCATCGCCGCGAAGGCCACCAGCTCGCCGTGGTAGTGCCGCTCGTAACGCCACAGCCGCGGCCGGTGCCAGGCGCGGTAGTCGGCGGCGGCCCCTTGCTGGCCGAGGTACTCGACGATGCCCTTGCGCCACAGGTCAGCCACCGCGCGGTGCCGGGCGAGCTCCTCGGGCGGCGGCGGCGGGAGGCGGGTCTTGTTGAACTTCAGCTCCAGGTCGGGAGCCTGCGCGGGCCAGCCGAGCTTCTTGCGGCGGCGCACCCACCACTCGTGCGGCAGGCGCGCGAAGAGCTGCCGCGGCTGCAGCGTGAGCAGCGTCCGGAGATAGAGTAACACCTTTTGCAGCAGTCGCTTCACTTACCCGACCTCGATGGGGACGGCGTCACCTCCCCGCAGCGCCTCGGCGGCGGCGAAGGTCGCGCGGCTGGTGGCGGCGAGGTCTTGCGGGGAGACGGCAGCCTTGCCCGTGGTGATCGAATCGATGAAGGCGGCCACGCCGGCCTTGTGGCCCTTGTCCTGGGCCAGCGCCCGCTCGGTGCGCAGCTTGCCGCCGCGGCGCAGCTCCAGCCTGCGGAACTCGTCGAGGAGGGCCCAGGCGCCGTCGCCGAACACCTCGACGCGCTCCTTGCCCGCCGAGGGGTCTCCCTGCGCGGTGTAGACGAGCGAGGCGATCGAGCCGTCGCCGAGCCGCAGGTCGAGGACGAAGTTGTCGTCGGCCCGCGCGCCTCCAGACGGCAGCACGCCCTGCGCGAAGACCCGCGTCACCGGCGCGCCGGCGATGGCCGCGCAGAGGTCGACGAAGTGGCACCCCTCGCCGACGAGCCGCCCGCCGCCCTCGCGCGGGTCGTGAACCCAGGAGGTCGCCGGGAGCTCGCCGGCGTTGACCCGCAGCGAGAGCACCAGCGGGCCGCGGCGGTTGGCGAACAACTCCTTGAGCGCCAGCGTCATCGGCGCGAAGCGGCGGTTGTAGCCGACGAAGAGCTGCTTGCCGCTCCCGGCCTGCGCGGCGAGCACGTCCCGCAGCCCGGCTTCGTCGAGCGCGAGCGGCTTCTCGACGAAGACGTGCTTGCCCGCGCGCAGGGCCTGCGCGGCGAGCGCGGCGTGCTTGTCGTGGCGGGTGGCGATGACGACCGCGTCGACCTCGTCGCCTTCGAGGATGGCCGCCGCGTCGGTGGTGGCGCAGGAGATCTGGTGGCGCTCGGCGAGGTGCCGGGCCGAGGCGCCGCGGGCCGAGGCGATGGCGGTCAGCTTGACGCCGTCCTGCTGCGCGAAGAGCGGCACCAGCGTGCCGGCGGCGAAGTTGCCCGCGCCGATGAAGCCGACGCGCACCACGCCCTTGCGCGCGCGCCACGAGCCCACGGTGACGGTGCGCGCGGGGATCGGGCCCTGCGGATAAGTGAGCAGGATGCCGAGCGGCTCGCCTGGGACGCGGACTCGGCCAGGGCCGGGCGCCGCAGCGCCATCTCCGGCGGGCGCCGAAGGCTGCTCGACCAGCGAATCCTCCGGCGCCGAAGCGCCCTGCAAGAGGCCGTACGCCTCCTGCGCCCGCTCGATGGGGAACCGGTGGCTCACCAGCGGCTGCGCGCGGACGCGGCCGGCGGCCACCTGCGCCAGGAACGCCTCCAGGTTGCGCCCCTCCGTCCAGCGGACATATCCGGCCGGATAGTCGACGCCGCCCTCTTCGTAGGCGGGGTCATATCGACCCGGTCCATAAGAGCGCGATTGGAGTAATACCAGCTCCTTGTCGTAGTAGGGCCGCCGCGGCACGGTGAGGCCGGTCGCGCCCAGCGCCACCACCCGGCCCCGGTCGCGGCACAGCTCTCCGGCGAGCTCGACCGGATCGCTCGAGGGAGTGGCGGCGGCGAGGATGACGCCGTCGAGCCCGCGGCCGCTGGTGAGCCCGCGGACGGCCGCGGCCAGATCGTCCGAGCGCAGGAGCGCCGCCTCGCAGCCGAGCGACCTCGCGAGCGCGACCTTGGCCGGGTCGAGGTCGACGCCCAGCACCAGGCAGCCCGAGGCGCGCAGCAGCTGCGCGGCGAGCTGGCCGATCAGCCCCAGGCCGATGACGCCGAACACCTCGCCCAGCGTGGGAGAGGCCTGCCGCACGCCGTGCAGCGCGATGGCGCCCAGCGTGACGAAGGCGGCGTCCTCGTCGGCGACGCCGTCGGGGATGCGGGCGCAGAGGTGGTGCGGCACCAGGTTGATCTCGGCGTGGTTGGCGACTTTCGCGCCCGCGCAGGCGACGCGGTCTCCCACCGAGAAGCCCGGCACGCCGTCGCCCACCTCCAGCACCACCCCGGCGCACGAGTAGCCGAGCGGGATGGGCGAATCGAGCTTCTGGAAGGCCGCCTTGCCCGTGGCGATGAGGCCATCGCGGGCGACGCGCTCGAGGACTTTCTTGACCAGATCTGGCCGCGCCCGCGCCTTGCCGAGCAGCGACTTCTGCGCCAGCTCCACGGTGGCCCGCTCGGTGCCCGCCGAGACCAGCGAGACGCGGGTGTGCACGAGGAGTGAGCCTCTCTCGACCCCGGGCGCGGGCACGTCGGCGACGCGCAGCTCGCCGGTTCGATAGCTTTGCAAAACCTGTTTCATGGCAGCCGGCTCGCTTGGTGCAGGTCAGACCGTCGGGACCGGAGAGTACTCCTCCTGCCATGCCTGGAAGACCAAGAGCGACCAGACGTGCAACGAAAGGTCGCGCTTGCCCTGGCGCTGCTCGCGCACCAGCGCGGCCACCGCCTGCGGGTCGAAGAAGCCCTCGCGGAGGAGCCGCGCGGGCTCGAGCAGCCGGTCGGTCAGCGGGCGCAGCTCGTTCTTCAGCCAGAGCCCCATCGGCGGGTTGAAGCCCAGCTTGCCGCGGGTGAGCGTGCGCGGCGGGAGGACCCCCTCCATCGCGCGGCGCAGGAGGCGCTTGCTCGTCTTCAGGGTCATCCGCTGCGAGGCGGAGATCGACGACATGAACTCGACCAGCCGATGGTCGCAGAACGGCACCCGCACCTCGAGCGAGTGGGCCATGCTCATCCGGTCGGTGTAGGCGAGCAGGTTGCCGGGCAGGAAGGTCTTCAGGTCGACATACGAGGCCCGGTCGAGCGTGCTGCCGCCCGGCGCGCGGGCGAAGAGCGCGGCGAGCTGGTGCCGCTCCGGCACGGTCGCCTGGAGGGGGCCGAGCAGCGCCGCGGACTCTTCATCGGTGAAGTACCCGACCCACCGCTCGTACATCTCCTCGACGGAGAGGGCCTGCGTGGTGAGGAACTCCCGGACCCGGCGCGGCCAGTGGCGGCCGCTCGAGGACTCGCGGATGAGCGCCGCGCCGCCCGCCAGCGCCGCCCGCGCGGGCCGCGGGAGCAGGCGGATCCCGCCCGAGAGCAGGAGGCCCTGGTAGCGCGGGTAGCCGAGGAAGAGCTCGTCGCCGCCGTCGCCCGCGAGCGCCACCGTGACGTGCTTGCGCGTCTCCTTGGAGAGCAGCCAGGAGAGCAGCGCGGTGGGGTTGCCGAATGGCTCGTCGAACCCGCGCACCAGCTCGGGCAGCAGCTCCGCCGCCTGCGGCTTCACCGGGATCTCGGTGTGGCGGGTGCCGAAGTGGTCGGCGACCGCGCGGGCGTGCTCGCGCTCGTCGTAGAGCCCCTCGCCCTCGCCGAAGGTCATGCAGAAGGTCTCGACGGGCTTCTTCGCGTGCCGGACGGTGAGCGCGGTGATGGTCGCGCTGTCGAGCCCCCCCGAGAGGAAGACGCCGAGCGGCACGTCGCTCTCGAGGTGGCCCACCACCACCTCGTCGAGCAGCGCGCGCAGCTGCTCCACCACCAGGTCGTCGTCGCGGTCTTGCGGCGGGAGCGCGAGGTCCCAGTAGATCCGCCTGGTGAGCCTGCCCTTCTCCCAGACCAAGAGCTCGCCTGGCGCCACCCGCCGGATGTGGCGGAAGAACGTCAGCGGCGGCAGCAGGTAGAGGTAGCGCAGGTACATCGGCAGCGCCTGCGGCTCGAGGTCGCGTGGCACCCCGAGCGCGAGCAGCGCCTTCATCTCCGAGGCGAAGACCAGCCGGCCGCCCCACTCCGAGTAGAAGAGCGGCTTGATGCCCAGGCGGTCGCGGGCGATCAGCATCCGCTCCTTGGGCGCGTCCCAGATCGCCAGCGCGAACATGCCCCGCAGCCGCTGCAGCACCGCGTCGCCCCACTGCTGGTAGCCGCGGAGGATCACCTCGGTGTCGCTCTGGGAGCGGAAGGTGTGGCCCAGGGCGGCGAGCTCCGCGCGGAGCGCGCGGAAGTTGTAGATCTCGCCGTTGAAGATGATGGTGCAGGCGCCGTCGTCGCTGCGCATCGGCTGGTGGCCGGCCGGCGTCAGGTCGAGGATGGCGAGCCGGCGGAAGCCGAGGTCCACCGCGCGGCCCGCGCGCGCGTCGCGGAAGAGACCCTCGTCGTCGGGGCCCCGGTGGCGAAGCGCCGCCACGGCCGGACCCAGGTCGAGCGGCGTGCTCCCTACCTGGCCGACGATCCCGCACATGGCTAGCTCCTCCCCGCCGCTTGTTCGAAGACCGTGAGCAGGCCGCGCGCCGTCGCCTCCCACGAGTAGCTGGCGGCCTTGGCGAGGCCCCGCGCGCGCAGGAGCGCCTGCTGCTTCGGATCGTGGAACAGCCCCGCGAGGTTCGCCGCCAGGTCGTCGGGGTCGAAGGGGTCGAAGTAGCGCGCGCCGTCTCCGGCTACCTCGGGCATCGGGCCCAGCTTCGAGCAGAGGGTGGGCGCGCCGCTGCCCAGCCCCTCGACCAGGATGTTGGGGAAGTTCTCGCAGGCCGAGGGGAAGATGAACACCGCGCTGGCCGCGTAGAGCGGCGGCAGGTCTTCGTAGGGCACGTTGCCGAGCAGCAGCACCCGGCCCTCCAGCCCCTCGCGGGCGATGGCGGCGCGCACCGCTTGCACCACCTCCGGATCGTGCTCGGCGCCCGCCAGCACCAGCGG
>JAYWAO010000029.1:0-7300 GCA_043782365.1 Deltaproteobacteria bacterium | reverse complement strand
CGCTCACCGAGTTCCAGACCGTCTTCAAGACGTCCAAGTAAGGAGCCAAGACCCGTGGCCAGCCTCCGCGGCATCCGCACCCGGATCAAGTCGGTGCGGAACACGCAGAAGATCACCAAGGCGATGAAGATGGTCGCCGCGGCCAAGCTGCGGCGTGCGCAGGAGGGCGTGGTGCGCGCGCGCCCCTACGCGCAGCTGGTCGACGAGATGCTCGCCTCGCTCTCTGGAGGCGGCGCTGCGGACGCCGAGACCCAGCACCCGCTGATGCAGGTGCGGCCGGTCAAGCGGGTCGAAGTGGTGATGCTGACCAGCGACCGCGGCCTCTGCGGCGGCTTCAACGCCAACATCATCCGGCGCGGGCAGCGCTTCCTGGTGGAGGACGGCGCGAGGCTCGCCCACCTGCAGTTCTCCACGGTGGGCAAGCGCGGCCGCGAGTTCGCCAAGAAGCGCGCGCTCCAAAGCCGCAAGGACTACCCGGGCTTCTTCGGCAAGCTGCGGTTCGGCAACGCCAAGGAGCTGGCCGACGACTTGATCAAGGAGTACCAGGGCGGCCAGCTCGACGCGGTCTACCTGCTCTATAACGAGTTCAAGTCGGCCATCGTCCAGAAGATCTCGCTGGTGCAGCTCCTGCCCATCGTCCCCAAGGCCGCGCCAGCCGTTGCTGCCACGGCCGCTCCGGTGGTCGCCGGCAAGTTCCAGTACCTCCCCGCCGAGCACCTCTTCGAGCCGGGCCGCGAGCAGGTGCTCGACCAGCTCCTCCCCAGGCACCTCGCCATGCAGATCTGGCGGGCGCTGCTCGAGAGCGAGGCCTCCGAGCACGGGGCGCGCATGACGGCGATGGAGTCGGCCACCAAGAACGCCAAGGAGATGATCGGCCGGCTGACCCTCCAGTACAACCGCGCGCGGCAGGCGGCGATCACCAAGGAGCTGATGGAGATCGTCTCGGGCGCCGAGGCGCTCAAGTAGTTCCAGGCCGGTCCACCACTTTGCTGTAACGAATTCTTTACCGAATCAGACGAGACGGAGAGCAAGAGAATGGCGACCCAGACGAACGGTAGGATCACTCAGGTGATCGGCCCGGTGGTGGACGTGGAGTTCCCGCCCGGCGCCCTCCCCGAGATCTATACCGCCCTGACGGCGAGCAACAAGGGCATCTCGGACGAGGCGGGCAACCTGACGGTCGAGGTCGCGCAGCACCTCGGCGAGAACACCGCCCGCTGCATCGCGATGGACTCCACCGAGGGCCTCGTCCGCGGCCAGGCGGTCACCAACACCGGCAAGCCGATCATGATGCCGGTGGGCAAGGAAGTGCTCGGCCGGATCCTCAACGTGGTCGGCATGCCGGTGGACGAGAAGGGCCCGATCAAGGCCACCAAGTTCCTCCCCATCCACCGCGCGCCGCCCACGTTCACCGAGCAGGACGTGCGGATGGTGCCCTTCGAGACGGGCATCAAGGTCATCGACCTGCTGGCCCCCTATCTCCGCGGCGGCAAGATCGGCCTCTTCGGCGGCGCCGGCGTCGGCAAGACGGTGCTCCTGATGGAGCTGATCAACAACGTCGCCAAGGCGCGCGGCGGCTTCTCGGTGTTCGCCGGCGTCGGCGAGCGCACCCGCGAGGGCAACGACCTCTACGCCGAGTTCCAGGAGGGCGGCGAGAACGCCGTCATCAAGCTCGACAACCTCGAGAAGTCGCTCGCCGTGCTGGTGTACGGCCAGATGAACGAGCCGCCCGGCGCCCGCGCCCGCGTCGCGCTCTCGGCCCTGACCATCGCCGAGCACTTCCGCGACGAAGAGGGGCGCGACATGCTCCTCTTCATCGACAACATCTTCCGCTTCACCCAGGCCGGCTCCGAAGTGTCGGCCCTCCTCGGACGCATCCCGAGCGCCGTCGGCTACCAGCCCACGCTGGCCACCGAGATGGGCGGCTTGCAGGAGCGCATCACCTCCACCAAGAAGGGCGCCATCACCTCGGTGCAGGCGATCTACGTGCCCGCCGACGACCTCACCGACCCGGCCCCTGCCACGGCCTTTGCCCACCTCGACGCCACCACGGTGCTGAGCCGCGCGCTGACCGAGATCGGCATCTACCCGGCCGTCGACCCGCTCGACTCGACCAGCCGCATCCTCGACCCCGCCATCGTCGGCGAGCGGCACTACCAGGTCGCCCGCCGGGTCCAGTCGGTGCTCCAGCGCTACAAGGAGCTGCAGGACATCATCGCCATCCTCGGCATGGACGAGCTGTCGGACGAGGACAAGCAGTCGGTGGCCCGCGCCCGCAAGCTGCAGCGCTTCCTCTCGCAGCCCTTCACGGTGGCCGAGCAGTTCACCGGCATCAAGGGCCAGTACGTGAAGATGGAAGACACCATCCGGTCCTTCGAGGAGATCCTCGACGGCAAGCACGACAACCTGCCTGAGCAGGCCTTCTACCTGGTCGGCGCCATCGAAGGCGCCATCGAGCAGGCGAAGAAGCTGGCGAAGTAGCGCGGAGCCGTCGCCGGTAGCCGCAGTCGGTAGCCCTGGTCGCCTGGAAGTCAGCACTGGTCGCAAGGAGTAGCGCGCATGGCCCTGCAGCTCGAGATCGTCACGCCGGCCCAGCGGATCCTCACCGCCACCTGCGATGAGGTGCGGCTGCCGGGCGCCGGGGGTGGCTTCGGCGTGCGGCCCGGCCACACCGCGCTGGTCTCCGCGCTGGTTGCGGGCGAGCTGACCTACCTCGTCGGCGGCGAGACCATCCGCTACGCGGTCGGCGAGGGCTTCGGCGAGGTCGAGGGCGACCGGGTGCGCGTGCTGGTCGAGGAGGCGGTCAGGTCCGATGACCTCGACGCCGCCGCCGCGCTCGCCGACCTGCAAGAGCGGCAGAAGGCGCTGGCGGCGCTCCCTCAGGGCGACCTCACCTACGACGAGGTCCGCATGCAGGTCGAGCGGGCGGCAGCCAAGGTGCTGGTCGCGCGGCGCAGGTAACGCTCTTCTACGTCGCTCCAGTAGCGCTGAGGAGCCCACCCCGACTGGCCGCGACCGCGAGGACCGCAGGCCTGCTTGGAGTGGCAATCGGCAACTCGGGGCCCTCACTCCACTTGGACGCCGGGCGACCTGCGCTTAGCATCCTGTGCTACCTGCGCATGAAGCCGAGCCTCCAGACCCGCACCCGGCGCCTCGCCGCGGCCTTCCTCGTCGTCCTGGTCTGCGGAGCGCTGCCGCTTGGCCTCGCGTGCAGCCAGACGAAGCTGGGGCAGATCCTCCCGCCGGGGACGCGGATCGACGTCTTCCCGCAGATCTCCCGCGCCCAACTCGACGCCATCTTCGTGGTCGACAACTCCCGCTACATGGGAGTGCACCAGAAGCGGGTGGCCGACTCGTTCGGCCGCTACCTTGCCTGGCTCGACAAGAACCAGATCGACTACCACCTGGGCCTGCTCTCCGCCGACGTCGGCGCGTCCCCTGGCGTCTACCAGGGCGGCGGCGCCGACCAGTTCTTCTCGGGCGCGGAGGCGCAGCAGCTCCCGGCGGCGGTGCAGGCGCTCGGCGGCGCGGGCTCGGCCATCTCGCCGGTGCTCTCGCAGACCCTGCTCGCCATCCAGGGCCCGCCGGCGGGGTTCCTCCGGCCCGCGGCTGCGCTCTTCCTCGTCTCGGTGACCGACAACAACGACCCCTGGTCCACCGGCGCAGATGAGTATTACTTCCGCGCGTTCAAGGGGGCCAAGGGCACGGGCAACGACGCGCTGGTCACGCTCTCGGTGCTGGCGGGCGACGTCCCGGGTGGCTGCACGCTCCCCGACCCCACCAACCCGGCCAACTCGTTCGTCGCCGACCCCGCGCCGCGGCTCAAGGGGCTCGCCGAGCAGATGGGGGGTCGCTTCAAGAGCCTCTGCGCGCCCGACTTCGACGCGGTCTTCGACGAGCTGGGCGCCACCGCCGCCGGGCTCAAGAAGAGCTTCCGCCTCGCCAAGCCGCCGCAGCTGGCCACGCTGCAAGTGCGGGTGAAGGCCCGCTGCGACACGCTCCCCGCGGCGCTGGCGTTCTGCGCCCAGGTGACCGACCAGTGCGGCGAAGCCGAGCCCTGGCTGGTCTGCACCCCGAAGGCGCGCGACCGGGGCCCGCCGGCGGTCGATGGGTGGAGCTTCGACGAGGCGACGCTGTCGATCGTCTTCTCGGGCGCCGCGCTGCCGCCCCGCGCCTCGCAGGTCGAGGTGCAGTACCAAGAGAAGGCGTCGCCGTGAGCGCGCAGGCGGGGGCGGCGGCGCGCGAGGTCTCGCTGGGCGTGGCCCGGCGCGCTCCGGTGGAGGCCGGACGCCCCCCTTGGCACGCTGCTCCCCGGGCCGCGGCCGCCGTCACCCTCGCGCTGCTGGCCGCGCTCGGCGCCAGCGCCTGCGGCAAGACGCAGCTCTCCACCACCCGGCCCCACGCGCAGGTCTCGCCGCTCACGGTGGACTTCGGCAAGACCCCGCTGCGTTTCGCCGCCAGGCGGACGCTCGTGCTGGGCAACGGCGGGAGCGCGGCGCTGCATCTCACCGCGGCCACCCTGACAGGCGCAGGGTCCACCCTCTTCAACGCTGGCGCGCTGCCCGGCCCGCTCCAGCCCGGCGACGCCGCCACGCTCGAGGTGACCTTCACCCCCCTCGCCGCCGGTCCGGCGACGGCCACGCTGCTCTTGGCCAGCGACGACCCGGAGCAACCCGAGATCGAGGTCGCGCTCTTTGGCGAAGGGACGGTCTCGGGCACGCTGCTGGTCGCGCCAGCGGCCCTCGACTTCGGGCGGGTCGGGGAGGGGCAGACGGTCTCGCGCGAGCTCCTGCTGCAGTCGCAGGGCACCGGCGACCTCTTCCTCGCCGACCTCTCGTTCTCCACCTCGACGCCGGCGGCCTACGGCTTCATCGGCTCGGCGCGGGCCCCGGCGACGCTCCCCTCGGGCACCAACGTGCGGCTGGCGGTGCGCTTCTCGCCGCGGCCCGAGACGACGGGCGGCAAGGGCGCCCTGCAGCTCGCCTCTTCGGACCCGGAGCACGGGCTGCTGGTGGTGCCGCTGACCTCCAGCATCAACCGGGCGCCGGTGCCGCTCGCGCGCGGCGGCATCCTGCAGGACCCGCCGCAGCCGGCCACGCTCACCGTGGCCGCGGGCGCCACCGTCAACCTCGACGCCTCGGGCTCGACCGACCCCGACGGAGACCTGCCGCTCCACTACACTTGGAGCCTGCCGCTGCGGCCCGACCTGAGCCGGGCGGCCATCGCCGACACCGGCGCGACCCAGACGCAGCTGGTGCTCGACCAGCCGGGGCTCTACTCGGTGCTGCTGGCCGCGCAGGACGCGACCGGGCTGCCGGGGCTCTTCCAGTCGCGGCTCGACCTCCACGCGGTGCCGCCGCTGCAGCTGGTGGTGGAGCTGGTCTGGGACCAGGAGCGACCCGACCTCGACCTGCACCTGCTGCAGCAGGGAGCCACGGTCGGCTCGAACGGCGACTGCGGCTGGACCAACCCGGACCCGGTCTGGTTCCCGGGCGGCTACGGCAACAACCCGCACCTCCTCAGCGACAAGCTGGTGGGCTACGGGCCCGAGACGGTGCAGTGGAAGACGCCCGCCGTGGGGAGCTACGGGCTCTCGGTGGTCTACAAGTCGGCCAACGGGCTCAACCCGGCGGGCGTGACCGCGCGGGTGCGGGTGACCGCCTTCGGCATCGTGGTGGCGGAGCTGTCCAAGGCGCTCTCGACGCCGGGCGAGGTCTGGAACGCAGGCACGGTGGCCTGGCCCACCGGACGCGTCACCGGGAGCATGCCGTGAGCGGGCCGCGCCCACAACCGCGCCGCCAGCCCGCAAGCGGCGCCGGTTTCGAGCGGGTGGCGCCGGCTCTTCCGACGGCCCCTGGTCCGCGCTCGCGAGCGCGGTCTCGCGGGCCTCTCCGGCTGCGGCTGACGGCGGGCCTGCGGGCGCTGCCCGTTCTCCCGCTCCTCGCGCTGGCGCTCTCGCTCGGCGCTGCCTGCAGCAAGACCGGAACACCGGCGCCCAAGCCCGACTGCCAGACGCGCGCCGACTGCAAGGGCGGCCTCGGGGGCGGGCTGCTCTGCACAGAGGGCAAGTGCGTCGGCTGCCTCCGCTCGCGCGACTGCCGCCTCACCGAGGTGTGCGACCCCGTCCAGCGCCGCTGCACGCTGCGGTCCTGCTTCGGCGACCAGTGCACGGGCCACGACCAGTGCGCGCTCGGCCAGTTCTGCGTGCAGGGGCTCTGCCTCGACCCGCAGGCGGAGGTCGCGGTCTGCGCGGTGGTGCTCTGCTCGGGCGCCCGCGACTGCAACCCGGGCCAGCGCTGCAACGGCCGGACCTTCGTGTGCGAGCAGGACCTCGGCTGCACACAGGACGTGGTGCAGGCCTCCGATGCGGGCGCTCCCGACGCTGGGACGCTCTCCTCGTGCGCCGCCGGGCTGGTCTGCAACCCGGCCTCGGGCGCGTGCGAGCCGGGCTGCACCGAGGCCACCGCCGCCGACGTCTGCGGTCCGGTGGTGCCGTGCAAGCAGGGGCGCTGCGTGCAGTGCGCCGCCGACACCGACTGCGGGCCCGGGCTCACCTGCGACGTGGCCGCCGGGGCGTGCCGGGGAAAGAGCGCGTGTACGCAGACCCGCGACTGCGAGGTGCCGCTCGTCTGCGACCGGCCGAGCGGCACCTGCGCCCAGTCCCGGCCGCCCTGCACCTCGAACGAGTCGTGCGCCGCCGACGAGCGGTGCGAGAGCCGCACGGGCGCGTGCATCCCGGGCGCTTGCCTCACCGACCGGTTCGCGCCCAACCAGACGCAGGCCACCGCCGCGAAGCTCGCGCCGGGCAGCTACCCGGGGCTGACGCTCTGCAACCGCGAGCAGGACTGGTTCGCGCTGCCGCTGCGCTCGGGTGACCGCTACCAGATCCTCGCCGACGCCGACCCGCTCGGGTCCTTCGACGTCCAGCTCCTCTCGCCCTCGGGCGCGCTGCTCGAGGAGGGCCAACTGGCGGTGCTGGGCACCGCGGGGTCCGACGCGACCTACCTCCTGCGGCTGCGCAGCAACGACGCCGCTGCCGCCTACGGCTTGCGCATCTCGGTGAGGGCCGGCGAGGCCTGCTTCCACAACCCGGAGGGGCCGCACGAGAGCGCTTCGCAAGCCCAGCCGCTCGAGCCAGGCCCGCACTACGACCTCGCGGTCTGCCCGGGTGAGACGAGCTGGTTCCTCCTCCGCTCGGCCGGGGGCATCGACGTGCGGGCGGCGCTCGACCCCACGCTGGGCGGGGCGATCGGCCTCGTCCTCTTCGACGGCGACGGCCGCTCGGCGCTGGCGTTCGACC
>JAYWAO010000028.1:0-19604 GCA_043782365.1 Deltaproteobacteria bacterium | reverse complement strand
CTTCCCCATCCCGCGGATGAAGTCGATGTTCATCCGCGTCCCCATCCGCGGCGGCGGCTCGATGCTCCCGGGCTCGAGCTCGATCACCTCCTGCACCGAGTCCGCCAGCGCGCCGAGCACCAGCTTCTCGCCCTTGCTCTCCACCTCCGTGATGATGACGCAGGTGTCGATGCAGGGCTCGGTCCGTGTCAGCCCGAACTTCAGCCGCAGATCCACCACCGGCACCACGCTGCCCCTGAGGTTGATCACGCCGCGCATGAACTCCGGCGTGCGCGGGACCTTCGTCACCGAGGTGAACTCCAGCACCTCGCGCACCTTGCTGATGTCGACGGCGAACTGCTCCTTGTCGAGGGTGAACGTCAGGTACTGCGACGGCGCCGTGCCCGCTGCTTTTGTCTCGATGGTCGCCATATGCTCGCCTTTAGTAAGCAACGAACGCCTGGTCGCTCTCGCCTGCGCCCAGGCTGATCTCGGGCCCGTGCCCGTTGTGCCGGTTCTGCCCGTTCGCCGGCGCCGCGCCCTTCTTGGAAGGCGCCAGGGGCGCCGCGCTCTTCTGCGCCGGCTTGTGCGCCGGCAGCGGCTTGGCCCCCGGCCGCTTCACCTGGGCTACCGGGGCAGACGCCACAGACCGGTGGTCCTGCGCGCCCACCTTGAAGAACCCGATGGTGTTCTGCAGCTGCTCCGCCTGGCTCGACAGCTCCAGGCTCGTCGACGCCATCTCCTCGGAGGCCGCCGCGTTCTGCTGGATCACCGTGTTGAGCTGCTGGATCGCCTTGTTGATCTGGTTGGTCCCGGCGTCCTGCTCCCGGCTCGCCGCGGTGATCTCCTGCACCAGCTCCGCCGTCCGCTGCACGTCGGGGAGGATGCGCGAGAGCAGTCCGCCCGCTTTCTCCGCGATCGCCACGCTGCTGGTCGAGAGGTCGGTGATCTCGCCGGCCGCCTTCTGGCTGCGCTCCGCCAGCTTGCGCACCTCGGACGCCACCACCGCGAACCCCTTGCCGTGCTCTCCCGCCCGCGCCGCCTCGATGGCCGCGTTGAGCGCGAGCAGGTTCGTCTGCCGCGAGATCTCGCCGATGATGGAGATCTTCGAGGCGATCTGCTTCATCGCCTCCACCGTCTGCTGGACCGCCTCGCCGCCCTCCTTCGCGTCGCCCGCGGCCTTGAGCGCGATCTTCTCCGTCTGGGTGGCGTTCTCGGCGTTCTGCTTGATGTTGGCGCTCATCTGCTCGACCGACGAGGAGACCTCTTCGATCGAGCTCGACTGCTCGCTCGCTCCCTGGCTCACCTGCTCCGAAGAGGACGACATCTCCTGGGAGCCCTGCGCCACGTTGTCGGTCGCCGCGCGGACGTCGCCCACCACGTTGGCGAGGTTCTTCACCATCTGCGCCAGCGCCTTCATCAGCTCGTCCTTCTCGCTGCGCTCCTTCACCTCGACCTGGAGGTTGCCCGAGGCGATCTCCTTGGAGACCGCGGTCACCTTCTCCATCGCGTCGATCAGCACGTTGAGGTTGTTCTTGATGGCGTTGAAGTCGCCGTTGTAGCTGTCTGTGATCTTCGCTGGCACGTCGCCCTTGCTGATCCGGTCGATGTAGTTCGCCGCCACGTTCAGCGGGCCGATCACCGCGTCGAGCGTGTCGTTCACGCCCTTGACGATCTTGCCGAAGTCGCCCTGGTGCTTGCTCGCGTCCGCGCGGGTGGCCAGCTTCCCGTCCACCGCCGCCTTGGAGAGCAGGTTGGCGTCCGCGATCAGCGCCTTGAGGTTCTGGCGCACCGCCTCGATGGTCTCGTTGATGAAGACCTTCTTGCCGGGGAACTTCTCGAGCGGCGCCTCGAAGTTGCCGCGCCCGAACTCGCCGATGCAGGCCATCGCCTTCTTCTTCACCGCGATGTGCCCGAAGACCATCTCGTTCACACCCGAGGCCATCGTCCGGTAGGCGCCCTGGAACTTCTCCGCCGGGATCTTCGCGTCGATCTCGCCCGCGTCGTGCTGCTTGGACATCGTGTTCATCTCGCCGATCAGGCCGCCGATGGTGTCGACGCAGGTGTTGAGGTTGTCCTTGATGGCGTTGAACTCGCCCTCGTACTTCTCGGTGATCTTCGGCGGCAGGTCGCCCTTGGCGATCCGGTCCACGTAGCCGGCGGCGACGTTGAGGGGCCCGATCACCGCATCCAGCACCTTGTTGAAGTTGTGCAGGACCGGCCGCACCTCGAAGAAGGTCTTGTCCAAGTCGGCGCGGGCGGCGAGCTTGCCGGCGATGGCCGCGCGGGCGAGCGCCTCGGTCTGCTCGAGCATCCCGCCGATGGCGCCTTGGACGAGCCGCACCAGCGCGAAGCCGAGCGCGGCCGCGAGGAGCGCCGCGAGGGCCACCAGCCCCTGGCTCGTGTGGATGGTCGCGTCGGCGTCGGCCGTGTTCTTGTCTGACCGCGCCTTGGCCCGCTCGCTGAGCACCCGCTCGAAGGCCTGGCTGGCGGTCGCGAACGCCAGCAGCGCCTTGCCGGCGGCGCCGCGGACGAGGCTGTCGACCGCCTCGGCGTCCTTGCCACCGCGGAGACTCTCGATCGCCCCGCGCGCCTCCTGCGCGTAGGCGCGGAAGGCGCGCAGCGGCTCGTCGACCTGCCGCCGGACCTCGGGGATCTTGAGGGCCTTGTCGACCACGTCGAACGACTTCTCGCCCGCCTGCAGCTCGCTCTCGGCGGTCGCCAGCAGCCCGGTGCGCTCCGGGCCGGCGGCGGTGAGGTGGGCGTTCACGGTGAAGCGATAGGCCCGGTTGGCGTTGATCCTGACCGAGAGCATCCGCTCGAGCGGCACCAGGTTCTGCTCGTAGAGAATGGTGTCGGACTCGTCGACCTCGCGCAGCTTGACCGAGCTGAAGGTCCCGAGCGCGACGATGAGGGCCACCAACACGCCCAGGGTGGCGATCACCCGGGCTCCAATAGTCATTCGGCTGAACATGTGCGGCTCCGTTCTCTGCCGGGAGCGGGTCCCTTCACGAGGAGACCCGGGCAGGTCACGGGAGCTGCTATTTCAAGACGTGTGCCGCTCGCTCTGCCTGGAGATGGCCCGAGCGCGGACCCCTTCCTGAGACGTAGGCCTGACACCGGACCGCCGGGGGCGGGACGCGCGTCCTCCCGGTCCAGGAAAGGGGACCCGCTGGACGGGAGCGCCGCACCGCTACCGCATCCCCGACTGCAGCACGGTGGGCAGGTCGATGATCAGCGCCACCGTTCCATTCCCCAGGATGGTCGCGCCCGAGAGCCCCTTCACGTCGCGGTAGACGGAGCCGAGCGTCTTGATCACCGTCTGGTGCTGCCCGATCACCTGGTCGATCACCACGCCGAACCGCTGCCCGCCCGCGTGCGCAATGGCGATCTGCTCGATGGGCGGCCGCGAGCCGGTCACCCCGAACCACTCGCGCAGGCGCACGTACGGCACCAGCTCTCCGCGCACCGTCGCCAGCTGGTTGCCGTGGCTGTTCTCGACGTCCTCGGCGGTCAGCTCGACGCACTCCTCCACCAGGGACATCGGCAGCACGTAGCGCGCGTCGCCCACCGCCACCAGCAGACCCTCGATGATCGCGAGCGTCAGCGGCAGCTTGAGCCGCACCGTCACGCCCTGGCCCGGCTTGCTCTCCAGCTCCACCGAGCCGCGCAGGGCGTCGATCGAGCGCTTCACCACATCGAGCCCCACGCCGCGGCCCGAGAGGTTGGAGATCTTCTGCGCGGTGGAGAACCCGGGCAGGAAGATCAGGTTGAACAGCTCGGTCTCGGAGAGGCGCGCGTCGGCCTCGATCAGCCCGCGCTGCAGCGCCTTGGCGCGGATGGCGGCGGCGTCGAGCCCCTTGCCGTCGTCCTTGATCTCGACCACCACGCTGGGCCCCGACTGGTACGCGGAGAGCCTCACCGTCGAGCGCACGGGCTTGCCGGCCGCGGCCCGCTCGGCGGCAGTCTCGATGCCGTGATCGCAGGAGTTGCGGATGAGGTGCACCAGCGGGTCGCCGAGGCGGTCGATCACCGTCTTGTCCAGCTCGGTCTCGGCGCCGTCCGTCACCAGCTCGATCTCCTTGCCCAGCTCGGACGAGAGATCGCGCACCAGGCGCTTGAAGCGCGCGAACGTCGTCCCGATCGGCACCATGCGGATGTTGAGCGTCGAGTCGCGCAAGCTCGCCGAGAGCCGCTCGAGCACCTCGGCCACCGCGCTGATCTCGGTGTCCTCGCGGCTGGCGGCGATGGCGCCCAGGCGCGCCTGCGCGATCACCAGCTCGCCGACCAGGTCGACCAAGAGATCCAGCTTGTCGGCCGGCACGCGGATGCTGGAGGTCTCGTCGGCCGGGCGCGCGCCCTCGCGCTTCTGGCGGGCCTCGCGCACCAGCTGCTGCTCGACCGCCGCGGCCTGCACCGCGTCGGGAGCGAGCGCGCCCTGCGCGACCAGCATGGCGCCGATGTTCTTCTGCGCCGCCAGGGCCTCGTGCAATTGCGCGGCGGTGAGGTCGCGCCGTTCGAGAAGGATCTCGCCGAGCTTCCTGTAGCCGGCCTCGCCGGTGCTGCCGTCGTCGATCTTCTCGATGCGCAGCTCGCCGCGGCCCTCGACGAAGATGAAGACGTCGCGGATGGCGTCCTCGCCCTTGTTGGTGGTGAGGACCACGTCCCACCAGAGGTAGCAGGCCTCGGGCTCGAGCTCGGCCAGCGTTGGCACGCCGTCGCGGTGGCCGATCACCTCGCAGCGGCCGAGGCCGCGCAGCTCGTCGAGCAGGGGCAGCGGCGTGGTGCCGTCCTGGAGCAGGTCCTTGGGCGGCCGGAAGCGGACGCGGTAGGTCTGCTCGGCGGACGACGGCGTCGGGGCGGACGCGGGCCGGAGAGCGGAGACGGGCGCTGCGGCAGGCGCGGGCACGGCGGCGCCGTCGGCGAACGCCTTCAGGCCCAGCACCAACGCGTCGCGCTCAGTGGCCACCGAGGCGCCGACGCCGTCGAGCAGGGCGCGGATGACGTCCTTGGCCCGCAGCGAGAGCCCGATCAGCGCCGGGGTGATCGATAGCTTTCCGTTACGGACATTGTCGTACACGGTCTCGAGCTGGTGCGTGAAGGCGGCGATGTCGTCGAACCCGAACATCGCGCCCGAGCCCTTGATGGTGTGCATGGCGCGGAAGGCGCGCCCGATCAGCTCCTGGTCGCCGGGGCTCTCCTCGAGCTCGAGCAGCGTCGCCTCCAGCTCCGCGAGGCGCTCGGCGGCCTCTTCACGGAACTGCGCGGTGAACTTCTCGACGGCCTGCGACGGCAGCTGCATTGGTGACGCCATGGGGACACGCCTTTCGAATCGCTAACCGATCAGCTTGCGGACCACCGCGAGCAGCTGCTCGGGGGTGAACGGCTTGACCACCCAGCCCGTGGCGCCGGCGGTGCGGCCCTCGGTCTTCTTCTCGGCCGACGCCTCGGTGGTGACCATCAGGACGGGCGTGAGCCGGTGGACCGGGTTCGCCCGCACCGCCTTGATCAGGCCGACGCCGTCGAGGTTGGGCATGTTGAGGTCGGTGATGACGAGGTTGAACGGCCCCTTGGGGAGCTTGCCCACCGCGTCCTTGCCGTCGACCGCCTCGGTCACCTCGTAGCCCGCGCCGGTGAGCACGAAGGTCATCACCTGCCGCACGCTCGGCGAGTCGTCCGCCGTCAGGATCCGCTTAGCCATGGCGCACCTCCTCCCAGGGGTCGGCTAGGACAGCCGGCGCCGACTTGGGGCGGATGAGCCCCGCCGTGGCCGCCGCCGCGTCGAGCGCCACGCTGCGGGCGCCGGGCGAGAACCCGATCTTGCGGCCGCGGGCGGCGGCGCTCTCCCAGGCGGCGATCAAGACCTGGAGCCCGGTGACGTCGACGGCGATCACCTTGCGCCCGTCGAGGAGGAGCTCCTCTTTCGAGGAGGCTTGTGCGACGGCCGCGAGCAGCCGGGCCTTGAGCGGCGCGGCCTGCGCGATGGTCAGCTCTTCTGGCAGCTCGACGATCATGTTGCCCACTCCACGCTTCCGCCCGCCTGGCCTCCGTCTCCGGAGGTCGGCTGGCATCAAAACAGCTCGACGTTGTCGCCCATGCCGGTGACGCCCGAGTTGACGCCCGAGTTGACGCCCGAGTTGACGCTCGAGTTGACGCCCGAGTCGACGCTCCCGGCCGGGATCGCCGCGGCGTCCGGCGCGTGCCCCGCCTCGGCGGCGTGCACGGCGCGCTCCGACTCCATCGTGTAGCGCGCCGCGGCGGCGAGGAGCCGCTGCGACTTGACCCCGGTGGCCGCGGGCCCGGCCTTCAAGGCGGCGGCGCCAGCGAGCCTCTCCAGCTCCTGCTCGAGCGCCTCGAGCGCCATCGCCGCCTGCGCCTGCGCATCGAGCAAGCGGGCGACCTCTTGCGCCGCGGACACGACGCCTTCGCTGCCCTCGCCGAGCACCTGCGCGTCGGCGGCGAGCTGGCGGTGCCACTCGCGTAGCGTGGCCACCAGCAGGTCGAAGTCGTCGGCGATGCTCTTCTCGTCCCCGCCGGACACGACCCTGGTGCGGTCGAGTCGCAGCGCCTCGGCGGAAACTTCCTCCAGCGCCGCGCCGACCACTTGGTTGAGCTGGTGGACCGAGCCCGCCAGCCCGGTCATCTCGCTCGCCAGCGCCGCGAAGACCTGGCTGCCGTTCGCCACCTGGCAGGTCTCCACCATCGCGTTGAGCGAGAGCATCTTCACCTCGTGACCGACCTTGTCGATCGAGGCGATGCAGGTGGCCATGTCCCTCAGCGCCTCGCCGACGCCGTGGACCGCCTCGGCGAGCTTCTTCTCTTCGGCGTCCTGCTCGCGCAGGAGCCGCGCCGACGCGCCGATGCCGAGCTGCACCTTGTGCAGGAGGTCGCCGGCGTTGCCGCTGGCGAGCGCGCCGGCTTTTTCCGCTAGCACGGTGACGCCGCCAGCGAGGTCGAAGAGGCTGGCGGTGATCTGGCCCAGGCCGAGCGCGAGGCGGGTGCGGCCTCCCGCGAGCTGCCGCGCGGCGAGCCTGGCCAGCTCGGCCACCTCGGCGAGCCACTGCTCGCGGGCCTCTCCGGGGTCGGCCTGCAGCTCGCGCAGTTCTTCGATCACGTGCTCGATCACCTGCCGGGTCGAGTCGTGCACCTGGAGCGCGAAGAGCACCTCGCTGACGCGGCTGGCGACCCGGTCCTTGGTGCTCCTGCCGGTCTCGGAGAGCTCCGCGGAGCAGGCGGCGATCGCCTGCAGCGCGCCCAGGCCCTCGTCGGTGTCGGCGACCAGCACCTTGGCCCGCTTGCCCTGCTGGGCCATGAAGGTCACCACGCGCTCGCGGGCCCCGCGGGCCTCCGCGTCGAGGCGCGCGGCGCGGCAGAGCAACTCGCCGAACTTGGGCTCGATCTCGGACGCCAGACGGCGCGTGTCGCGGGCCACGGTGTCGAGCTTCGAATCGCTGGCGGTGTTCTCGATGCTGGTCTGGATGGCGATCAGCCGCAGCGCGCTCGCAAGCCCGTGGTACGGGCGCTCGAAGCGCCCGAGCAGCTCGACCTTGGTGATCATCCTGCCGAGCCCCGCTGCGTCCGCGGAGGTGTCGGTGCGACTCTGGTCGAGGTGCGCGCCGATCTGCTCGAGCTTCGCGCGCACCGCGCCGACGGGGTCCTTCTGCTCCAGCCCGTCCGCGCTCACAGCCGAGGTGCGGACCAGCCGCTGCGCGCTCGCCTGCACCATCTGCAGCCGGCGCCCCGCCTCGAGGAACACGTCCTCCGAGCCCGCGAGGAAGCCGGCCAGGCGGCTGCAAACGGAGTCGAGCTGCGCCCGCTCGTCGTCGGTCGCCGCGGCCTCGGAGGGAGTCGATGACGTCGATGACGTCGATAACTTTGATAACTGCGACAACCTCGACAATGAATGGGACGGGGCGGTGCCCATCGTTCACCGCTGCTGCGCGCGCGCGCTGCGCCGGTCGGAGGCGAGCATCTTCGCCACCACCGCGGCGATCTCGCCGGGCGCGACGGGGGGCGAGAAGAGGACGCGCGGCCGCAGCGCGTGGCCCTTGGTGCGCGTGGCCGCTGACGAATCGTGGAGCACCACCACCAGCCGGTGGTCGCTCAGGCGGTCGTCGCCTTCGAAGCCCGCGAGCAGCTCGTCGAGCTCCTCACCGCTGGTGAACATCACCAGATAGGGGCCGGTGTCGCCTGAGCCTGGCCGCGCGTCGAGGACCTCGCGCACGTGGCGGTGCACGTGCAGCGCCTCGCCGTCGAGCAGGGGCTCGAGGGCCTGGACGACGGGGATCCACCGTCCATCTGCTGCGGCTGAGAACAGGTGCAGGCTCATGTCGACCTCTCGGCTGCGTACCTATCCAAGATCCGCGCCAGCGGCCCGCTCGCGGAATCAGCCCTGTTCGAGGGCACCCGGCGAACGGCCCGGCAGAGGTAGCCGCCGGTGCCGCCGGAAAGTCTTGAGGGGCAGGACGCTTCGGCCGGCGGGCAGGACAGGTGCCCACCGCGGGCGCTACGCTCTCCTCGCCAGCCCGTGTTCCTTGAGGAGCGCGTAGAACCGCGACCGCGACAGCCCCGAGATGCGGCACGCCTCGGTGACGTCGGCGCGGGTCGCGCGGAGCAGGTCTTCCAGGTAGTGCTGGGTCGAGGCGTGGCGGTGGTCTTCGAGCGTGGCGAGCGGACCGGGCGCGCCGCCGCCGTCTGCGGGCGCCGCCGTGGGCACGGACAGCTGCGGCTCGGAGCGCGGCACGAAGAACCCGGCCCGCACCACGCTCGCGCGCAGCTCCACGGGCAGGTGCACGGGCTGCAGCACCGGGTGGTTCCACGCCGCCGCCACCGCCTGCTCGCAGGCGTTGAGCAGCTCGCGCACGTTGCCGGGCCACGCATAGCGGGCGAGCGCGTGGAAGAACTCGGGTGAGAGTCCCTTGGCGCCGCCCTCGCCCTGCTCGCGCTCGCAGATGCGCGCCACCGCGTCGAGCGCGATCTCGCGGACGTCATCGCCGCGCTCGCGCAGCGGCGGGAGCTTGATGTGGAGCGCGCGCAGGCGGAAGAGCAGGTCGGCGCGGAAGGTCCCCTCGGCCACCATCTGGTCGAGGTCGCGGTTGGTGGCGGCCACCAGGCGGAAGTCCGAGCGCACCTCGCGGTCGCCGCCCACGGGCCGGAACCGCTTCTCCTGCAGGGTGCGGAGGAAGGCCTTCTGCACGGCCAGCGGGAGCTCGGCCACCTCGTCGAGAAACAACGTCCCGCCGTCCGCCTGCTCGACCAGCCCGACGCGGCTCTCGACCGCTCCGGTGAACGACCCCTTGCGGTGGCCGAAGAGCATGCTCTCGACCAGCTCCTCGGGGAGCGCGGCGCAGTCGACCACCACGAAGCTCTTGTCGCGGCGGCGGCTGTTGGAGTGGATCGCCCAGGCGGCGAGCTCCTTGCCGGTGCCCGATTCGCCGGTGACCAGCACCTTGGCCTCGCACGAGGAGGCCTGCGCCAGCTTGTCGTAGAGCGCCTTCATCGCCGGGCTGCGGCCGACGATCTTGCCGAGGTCGAGCGCGCGCGGCACCGCAAGGCCCTGCTGCGCGTGGTAGTCGACCGCCCGCTTGATGGCGCTGTCGAGCTCGTCGAGCGCCTCGGCCTTGGCGAGGTAGTCCCAGGCGCCGCTGCGAATCGCCTGCTCGGCGCCGTCGGGGGAGGCGGCGCCGGTCAGCACCAGCACCTCGGGGTGGCCGGGCGCGTCGGCAAACGTCCCGACCGCCTCGACGCCGTTGCCGTCGGGGAGGTTGACGTCGAGGCAGATGACGGCGGGCTCGAACTCCTGCGCGGCGAGGAGCCCGTCGCGCACGGAGGAGGTGCCCAGGCCGAGATAGCCCGCGGCCCGCACGCGGCGCAGGAGCGCCTCGCGGAAGCAAGGGTCGTCTTCGACGATCAGGATCTTGCTCACGTGCACCCCTTTTGCGCGACCCACCCGCGATCCTTCGCGCGCCCAGGCGGCCCATCGGCGGGATGACGGGATCACTTCAGTACGTGGGGGTTTACCCATCCTCGGCGCAAAGCTCGCGCAAGGCCTGCGCGCTCTGATCGCACGGGCGACCGGCCCGATGATCCTGCATAGTAACGGCTGGGGTGCACGGTGCAGGACTCTTCAGTCGGACTCGAGAGTGGCCAGGCGCTGCTCGCGCTCCACCGCAGGACCGAGCGCGCGCTGCGGCTGCTGATCCGCTGCAACCAGGCGATCGTCCGCGCGGCCAGCGAGCGCGGGCTCTGCGAGGCCGTCTGCGCCGCGATGGTGGAGGGCGGTGGGTACAAGATGTCCTGGATCGGCATGGCCGAGCACGACGCGCGGAAGACGGTGCGGCCGGTCGCCGTGGCCGGCGCGTACCAGGGCTACCTCGAAGAGGCCGGCGGCGTGACCTGGGCCGACGAGCCCAGGGGCCGCGGACCTTTTGGCATCGCCATCCGCACCGGACAGCCCGCGCTCGGCCGCGACTTCGCGAACGACCCCGCGCTCGCCCCTTGGCGGGAGGCCGCGCTCAGCCGAGGGTTCCGCGTCTCCAGCACGTTCCCGCTCATCCACGAGGAAGAGACACTGGGCGCGCTCACCGTCTACTCGGCCGAGCCGGAGATCTTCGACGCCGAGGAGCTGTCGATCCTGGGCCAGCTCTCGCGCGACGTCGCCTACGGCATCCAGATGCTGCGCGGGCGGGAGGCCCGGACCCAGGCAGACCGCAAGTTCGAAGCGGCCTTCCTGCTCAGCCGCGACGCGATGGCGCTGGTCGACCTCGAGCGGAACGTGATCGTGGCGGCCAACGAGGGGTTCAGCCGCCTGACGGGATACCCGATCGCCGAGACGCTCGGGCGGTCGCCGACCGCCTTCCACCTGCTCGATGGCGCGGAGAACGCCAGGGCCGATGCCGAGCTGAAGACGACGGGCACCATTCGCGATCTGCTGGTCGAGCAGCAGACCAAGAGCGGTGAGCCGCGCTCCGCGCTGCTCTCGGCCGACGTGGTGGAGATCGGCGGCGCCCGGCACGCGCTCACCACCCTCCGCGACGTCACCGCGCAGCGCAAGAGCGAGCTCTCGCTGCGCCGCATGGTGGCCGCGGTCGAGCAGACGCCGGCCAGCGTGGTGATCACCGACGCCAAGGGAGCCATCGAGTACGTCAACCCGGCCTTCGAGCGGGTGACGGGCTACACGCAGGCCGAGGCGCTGGGCCAGAACCCGCGCATCTTGAAGAGCGGCTTGCTCTCGGACGAGGTCTACCGAGAGCTCTGGAGCGCCATCAGCAAGGGCAGCAACTGGCAGGGGCGGCTGGTCAACCGTGACAAGCAGGGCAAGGTCTTCACCGAGGACGCGGTGATCGCGCCCATCCGCGACGAGCGCGGCGTGGTCTGCAACTACGTGGCGGTCAAGCACGACGTCACCCAGGAGCTGGCGTTGCACGAGCGGCTCGCGCAGTCGCAGAAGCTCGAGAGCCTTGGGCGGCTTGCGGGCGGCATCGCGCACGACTTCAACAACATCATCGCGGTCATCCTCTTTGCCGTGGAGTCGCTGCAGGCCACGGCGGAGCAGCGGCCCGACACCGTGCCCGACCTCGCCCGCGAGATCGGCGACGCCGCCATCCGCGCGCGCGACCTCACGAGGCAGCTGCTCGCGTTCGCCCGCAAGCAGGTGTTCGCGCCGGTGGCGCTCGACCTCAACGCGGCGCTGCGGCAGAGCGAACGGCTGCTGAAGCGGCTGCTCGGCGCGGACATCACGGTCAAGACCGCCCTCGACCCGGCGGCGCCGCACGTGCGCTGCGACCCGAGCCAGCTGGAGCAGGTGATCCTCAACCTGGCGGTGAACGCGCGCGACGCGATGCTGCGCGGCGGGAAGCTCACCCTCACCACCACGCCGCTCAACTCGGGCGCTCCGGCTGCGCTTCTCTACCCGGACCTGCCGCCGGGCGACTACGTGGAGCTGGCGGTCAGCGACACCGGCGGCGGGATGGCGCCCGAGGCGCTCGCGCGGCTGTTCGAGCCGTTCTTCACCACCAAGGAGGTCGGGAAGGGGACGGGCCTGGGGCTCGCCACCGTACACGGGATCGTCAAGCAGAGCGGCGGCGCGATCCGCTGCGAGAGCGAGCTCGGGAAGGGGACGGCGTTCTTCCTCTGCCTGCCGCGGGCCGAGCCGGCGCGGCGCGCAAGCTCGTCGCCGACCCTGCAAGCGAGGCGGGAGCGCGGCACGGAGGCGATCCTGCTGGTGGAGGACGATCCGCACTTGCGGCGGGTGGCGCTGCGGACGCTCGAGGGCGGCGGTTACCGGGTGCGCGTCGCCAAGGACGGCCTCGCCGCGCTGGAGATCGCGACCGCGGAGCAAGGCCAGCTCGACCTGGTGGTCACCGACGTGGTGATGCCCGGTCTCGACGGCGGCGCGCTCGGGGAGGAGCTGAGGATCCGCTACCCGGGCCTGCCGGTGCTCTTCGTCTCGGGCTACACGGACGACGCGCTGGGCGACCACGGCGTGCTGCGCGAGGGGGTCGAGTTCCTCCCCAAGCCCTTCTCGGGCGCCGAGCTGCTCGCGCGGGTGCGGGCGATCCTCGACGCGCGGCCCTAGAGCACCGATCAGCTTACCGGACCGAGCCCGGGTGGTGAGGGGCAAGCAGCTCTAGAGCGCCGATCGGTTTGACGGACCGAGCCAGACGAACGAGGCCCGAGCAGCGCCAGCGACGACGAAGAAGACCGGGCGTCTCTGAGGAGGAGCCGACGCAGCGATGCGACAGGCATCGTTGGGGACGGGTCGAGACAGGGTCTCGAGCCGCCGGTCTGGCGACGGGAGTCAAACCGTTCGGCGCGCTAGCAGCCGCCGCCGTCGGCTTGCACGGCGCACGCGGAGATGGTGGCCGTCACGTGAGGCCGCGCGGGCGCGTCGCTGTCGATCACCAAGAGCGCGTTGGTCCTCCCCGCCGCCTTCGGCTGGTAGCTGAACTGCAGGAAGGCGGCCGGCAGCTCGCCGGCCTTCAGCGAGCCGATGCCGCCCACCTTGACCGGGAGCGGATCCGAGGTCGCGCCCGCGTCCACCGCCAGGATGGGCTGGGTGAAGGGGAAGCTCGCGCCCGGCGCGCCGCCATCGGCCAGCCTGAGCGAGACCGCGGTGATGGTCAGCGTGGCGCGGCCCTGGTTGAAGATCTGGAACGACTCGTTCTGCTCGGTCCCGACGAACGCCGCCGGCTGGTAGATGATGCCGCCGTCCGGGAGCTCGCGGTCGAGCTGCAGGACCGCCTCGGCCGGCACCGTGTCGGTGGTGCCTCCGCAGGCCCCGGCGGCGAGGGTGGCGAGGGCGGCGGCGACGGTGAGCAGGGCGGCGAGCGGGCGGGACATCGGGCACCTCCAGAGCGGACGCGAATCCGTAACGAATCGGTAACGCCGGCTAGAAGCAGGCAGAGGGCTTGAGGCGGGCCGTGCAGCCGCCGTCACACGCGGGCGCGAGCTGCTGCGGCCGCAGCTCCAGCGAGAACTGGTACGGCAGGTCGCTGTACGCGTTGACCCCGGGCGGCGTCGGCCGGTGGGCCGCCTCGACGCGCACCTGCACGCGGCCGGCCTCGGCCTGCGGGCCCGCGAGGCAGAAGCACGGGTCGGTGGGCGCATAGGGCGCGTCGCCCACCTGGTAGAAGCCGCCGCCCGCGTCCTGCGCGCCCTTGGTCTCGTCGAAGGCGAAGATGCAGGCGGTGCCGCCGTCCACGGGCGCGTGGCCCTGGAAGCCGAGGCGGTACTTGCCGTCGGTCGGGCCGCGCCACTTCATCACGAGCCCGTAGTCGGGCCGCGGCAGGAACACGGCGCCGCCGTCGTAGGGGTCGGGTCCACAGACGCCGCCGTCGGGGAGCCGGTTCGGCGGGCCGGCATCTGCGGTGCCCGCGTCGATACCAGCGTCGATACCAGCGTCGGTGCTGGTCGCGGCGCCGGCGTCGTCACCCGCGTCGGCGGCGCCCGCGTCGGGAGGCGGCGGGCAGTCGGGCGCGAGCACGGGCGGCGGCAGTCGCAGCTCGTACCAGTCGATGTCCGCGGCCTGCTCGGCGGTGGTCTTGCCGTCGAGGAAGTCCCACCACGAGATGTTCCCCGAGCCCCCGGCGCTGAAGCTGCTCCCCGCGCCGGCCACCGGGAGCGCGACGGTGGCGTTCGCCGAGGAGTCGTTGAGCGCGGTCTGCTCGTTGGGGTCCGGGTCGGGGAGGAGCGCCGCGCTGAGCCGGTAGAGGTCCGCCGACCGCGCCGCCCCGCTGCGGTCGTCGATGATCACCCGCACCGTCTCGGCCGGGCCCACGTGCCGGATGCGGAGCACCTGCGCCGTGGACTCCGCGTGCGCGAACTGGTGGAACGCGTGCGCCTTGTACGCGCACTGCGCGCCGCCGCCGTCGGCGAGGCCGCCTGAGCAGAACGCGGTCAGCGTGCAGGTGAAGTCGCAGGGCCCCGCGGGCGCGGCGAGGAGCGTGCCCACCGCCCAGTTGAGCTGCACGCTGCTGTTGGCCTGCTGCGGGTCGAGCGTGAGCTGCAAGAGCTGCGGCGTGGCCGAGGCGGGCAGGTCGAGCTGGTACCAGTCGACGTCGCCCAGGCTGCCGATCGCCCCCTCCTTCGCCTGCCCCGGGACAAGTGTAGTCGCCTTGTCCGGCGTGTCGTTGCGGCCGCTCTGCTCGTTGGGGTCGGGCTCGGCGACGAGGCCGAGCGTCACCGACCACTGCGCCTGCGCCCGCTCGTCGGCGCCCGTGCCCGCGGCGTCCTCGAACACGACCAGATAGCTGCCCGCGGACACCGAGCGGATCAGGTCGAAGGTGAGCCCCGCCCCGGCGGTGGTGGCCTGCGTGTCGATCACCGGCGTGGCCAGCGTCAGGTCGTCAGGAGCGCTGGCCGAGCGCAAGAGCAGGCGCGCCCGCAGCCGGAGCGTGCTGCTCGCGACGGGCGCCTGCGTGACCGCCACCCGCAAGAGCTGCGCCTGCGCGAGAGAGAACGAGAGGAAGTCGCGGTCGCCGGTGGAGGCGACGAACCCGGTGGCCGTCGCGCCCGCGCCCGCGGCCGGCGTGACCGCGCGCGCCTTCGCAGGCGGGTCGTCGGGCTCGCTCGCGTCGGGGTCGGGCAGCAGCGTGGCGGTCAACGAGTACGGGTTCTTGGTGTCGACGTGGGTGCTGAAGGCGTCGCGCACGCGCACCCGATAGACGCCCGGCCCCGGCAAGAGCAGGTTGAAGGAGAGGCTCTGCGCGCCAGTGCCCGGCGTGGGCCCGCGGTTGCCGAGCACCGTCTGGCCATCTGGCGTCTCGACGAACGCCACCAGCCGCACCGGCGAGACAGGCGCCACGTCCGCGAGCTGCACCTTGAGCAGCGTGCGCTGGGTGGCGCTCGCCGGGAGCGCGATCGTGTAGAGGTCGTTCTGGGCGAGCACGCCGATGGTGCCCGAGACCGCCGTACCCGAGGTCAGCGCGCACGGCGAGGCCTCCAGGCAGGTCGGCAGCTGGCCCGCGTCGGGCGTGGGCGGCGGCGGGGACGACGAGCTGCAGGCCGCCACCAGCGCGGCCGCGAACGGCGCGAGTCGCTTCATTTGAAGCTCCCTGGCGCCGAGAGGATGCCGGCGGTGCCCCGCGGGGCGGGTGCGGCGAAGTCGGCTTCGGTGAGGACCAGCTCGCCGCTGGCGGGCTCGCGCACGTTTCCGCGCAGCCGGGCCCGGATGCGCGCCACCTTGGTGACCGTCTGCGCGTTGGGCGCGTCGAAGGGCACTTGCGCCGCCGAGATGAGGAGCTCGTTCCAGCCCGCGCCGTCGCCCCGGTCGAGCGTGGCCGCGAGGTGGATGTTCTCGATGCGGAAGTCGTAGCAGCTCCTCCCGCCGAAGGCGGCGCCGCGGCTCTGCAGGGTCATCCGCTGCGCGGTGTCGGAGAGGTTCGCCACGTCGGGCACGTTGGGGTTCATGTGCGCCCGCAGCTCGTCGAGGTTGGTCAGCCCGTCGCGGTCGGGGTCGTCTTCCATGTCGCTGGTCGAGGCGCGCGTGCCCATCAACCACTCGACGCCGTCGGGCGCGCCGTCGCGGTCGCTGTCGTAGCGGCCCTGCGCGGTGCCGATGAAGATCTCCTCGCAGTCGCCCAGCCCGTCGCCGTCGCGGTCGCCGCGCGACTGCAGCGGACAGCCCGGGTCGGGGATGGTCAGGTGGAAGTTCTGCGGATAGCGGGCCTCGAGCAGGTCGCCGTAGCCGTCGCCGTCGGTGTCGGGGTTGAGCGGGTTGGAGCCGAGCGCGAGCTCCTCCGCGTCCGACAGGCCGTCGCCGTCGCTGTCGGGCTCGAAGGTGCCGGGCCGCGCGTTGAGGTTGGTCACCAGCAGGGTCTTGAGCAGGTAGAGCCGCTGCAAACTTTGATAATCGAACCCGAGGAAGTCGATCGGCTCGCCCGCGGAGAAGTCGCGGAAGTCGCCGGCGCCGGCCACCGCCATGCAGTCGAGCAGCGAGGCGGCCGCGCGGTGCACCGTCGCGGGCGGCGGCGGCGCTGCGGGGTTGTTGAAGATGAGGGCGGTGTCGAACTTCACGTCGCCCACCCCGTCGTTCTTCAGGCGCTCGATTTTGATGACCGCCTCCTCGATGTCAGGCAGGCAGAGCGGGCAGGCGTTGCCGCCGGTGCCGCCGGGCTGGCAGCCAGCGGGATAGTTGCGCGAGGGGATGCCGTCCGAGAGGAAGATGACCACGTACCGCGTCCGGGCGAGCTGATCAGGATCGGTCTGCCCCACCAGGATGTCGTCTTCGATCAGCCCGCGGATCCGCGACAGCGCGCCGATATAGTCGGTGGTCTCCTGGTCGATGTTCTCGGGCGCAGGCAGCCCGGCCCGAAGCTGCGCCGCCACCTGGTCGGGGTCGAGCGTGAGGCTCGGCTGGAAGCCGTCTTGAACCGTCCCGTCGGGCAGCGTGGTCTTGGTGAGGATGTTCACGTCGCCGCGGAACAAGAGAATCCCATAATACAAACCGGCGCTCCGCCCGAGGCGCTTCATCAATGCCACCGCCGCCGAGGCCCGCTGCGTGTCGGGGTCGCTCACCACCATCGACTGCGAATAGTCGAAGGCAAAGAGGATCTTCACCGGGGCGATCAACGCCTTGGTGTCATCGGTGCAGAATCCCCCCGAAAGATTCACCGTGGTGGGCGTGGAGACGGTGGGCGGCGGAGGCGGGGTCTCCAGGTAGACACCGGTGCAACCAGCCGCGAGCGCCGTGATCGACATGCACGCCGTACGCACGCAAACAACAACTGCGAATGAGGAACGTAGGAACGTAGGAGCTAGACCCACCGCACTCGCACTCACGGCTTGCCGCCTTTGCAATCGCGGTCGGGCTTGAAGAGCGACGGGTCCTTGAAGTCCGCGTCGGTCAGCGTCACCGAGGGCTCGAGCGGGAGGCGGATGTCGGGTGCCACCCACCGCGTGCGAATGCAGGCGATGCGGAAGCGGCCATAGTCGCGCAGGTCGCCGCGCGGCGCCTCGCCGAGCCACAGATAGGTATCGCCCCAGCCGGTGGGCAGCGCGATCGATTGGCTGCTGGCCTGCCGCGCGAGCGGCGTGGGCATGGCGATGGCGCGCGCGTTGAAGTCGTAGCAGATGCCGCCCGTGGCGCTCTTGCCCGTCTCGTCGGCGGAGACGTGGACCACCCACTGCTCCTTGGCGCGGCTGTCGGGCAGCGTCACCGACGAGCCCGCGAGGACTTCGTCGAGGTTGGAGACGCCGTCGAAGTCGAGGTCCTCGCGCGTGTCGTCGCGGGTGGGGTCCATGCCCCACTTCACCTCGAGCGAATCGGGGATGCCGTCGCCGTCGGTGTCGATCAGCTCCGGGTCGGTGCCCAGCTCATATTCCTCACAGTCGTTGAGCCCGTCGCCGTCGGTGTCGCAAGGCTTGAAGCTGGCGAGGGGGCCGGTGCTGCCCGGACACTTCGGGCTGTGGGCCTGGCAGCGCGCCTTCTGCGAGACCAGCGGGTCGAACCCGAGCGAGGCGTAGCGGAGCTCGAAGAGGTCGCTGTAGCCGTCGCCGTCGGTGTCGGTGGAGAGGCGGTTGAGCCCGAGGCGGAACTCCTCTTCGTCGGAGATGCCATCGCCGTCGCTGTCCACCGCGAGGCCCGTCGAAGTCGCGACGAAGTTGCGCCGGTCGACGATCAGGCTGCGGGCGACGAAGTCCTGCTGCAGCGAGGTGAAGTCGTAGGCCACGAAGGTCAGGTCCTCGGGCCGCCGGAAGAGCGTGAACGAGCCGAGGCCCTTGTCGGGCTGGGCCATCGCGGTGAGCAGCGCGGCGGCGTGGCTGCCGTCGGGGTCGTCGGCGAAGCAGACCGGGCAGCACTGCAGCGCATTGGAGACGCGCAGCTGCGCGCTGTGGAACTTCAATTCTCCGACATTGTAGGAGTCGCCCAGCCGGTGGATCTCGTCCACGACCTGGGTCAATTGATAAGGCTCGTTGTAGTCCTCGCCCTTCTGCAACTCGGGGAAGAACGTCTGGGTCCCGCCCAACTGGCAGATGGTGCACGAGCCCGGCACGCTGGGGTTGCAGCCCGCGAGGTCGGCCGGGTTGTTGGTGGCCGGGTTGCCGCGCGAGCAGTGCGGGAACGGCGTGCCGTCGGTGAGGAAGAGGATCGCGTACTTGGTGCGCGGCAGATCCGAGCGCCGGCGGGCCGCGGTCTGGGCCATGTCGTCCGAGAGCAGGGTCTTCACCCGCGAGAGCGCGCCTTGATAGTCGGTGACCCCGTCGATCTGCCGCAGCCGATCGAGGTTGAGCAGGTTCTTGTCCTTGGTGAAGGTCTGGTGCGGCGTGGTGACGTCATAGGGCCAGACGTTGATGTTCGAGGCGAAGGTCACCACCGAGTATTGGACGGCCGGATTGGCCGTGTATCGGTCGATCACCGCCTGCACGGCCTGCGCGCGGCGCGGCGGCGTCGAGTTGGCGGCGGGGTCGTTGGGGCCGCCCTGGCAGAGCTGCGAGGTGCAGACGCCCGAGGCCGGGTCCGAGTAACACATCGAATTCGACAGATCGACCATGAAGACGATCTTCACCGGGAACACCGCCGCCGAGGCCGGCTGCGTGCAGAACTGCCCGGTGGCGGTGACGCGGTCGTCGAGCGCCGAGAGCGGCGGCGGCGGGGGGACGCCGAGCTGCGCGTCGGTGCAGGCCGTTACCAGATTCGATAACGACAGCAAGCAGAGCACCGCGAGAAGCGACGCCCGGCCTGCCCGTGAACCCAGTGGTGGAGATGCCTTCAAGTCGGCCCCTTGAACCGCGCGCCGGGCACCTTACCCGCGACGCCTGCGCCGCAGGAAGAGCGCGAAGGCCGCGGCGGCCGGGAGCAGCGCCGGGAGCATGCCCGCGCTGTTGCAGCTCGACAGCGCGTTGCCTGCGACGTTGACCGTCAGGTCCTGGTCGGCGGCGCGCGTGCCCGGGAAGACCTTGTCGTCGAACACCAGCTCGCCGTGGAGGCGCAGCTTCCAGGTGCCCGGGACGTCGGGCTTGAAGGTGGGCTCGTTGCTGGCGAGCGGGTAGTATTGGAAGCCGTCCTTCGAGTAGGTCACCGCGCCCTTGGAGTTGTCGACCGCCGCCGACGAGCCAGCGGGCCGCTCGACCACCGTCCACGAGTAGCGGATGCCCACGTTCTTGCGGTTGGCGAAGAGCTGCAG
>JAYWAO010000027.1:0-2634 GCA_043782365.1 Deltaproteobacteria bacterium | reverse complement strand
CGCTGCGGCCGGGTCTCACCGCGTCGTTCAACCCGGCCACGCTGACGCCCGGCCAGACCACCGCCGAGGTGCTGATCACCGCCAGCACCTCGTCGTCGGTGGGCACCTTCGAGTTGCAGGTGGCGGGCACCAGCCCCACGGGGCTGACGCACGCGGCGGGCGCGAGCGTGGTGGTCACGGGCAACGACTTCGAGCTCAAGCTGGCCCCGTCCACGCGCAAGATCACCGATGGAACCGCCGTCTACTCGGTGACCAGCGCGCTGGTGGGCGGCGCCTCCGAGACCATCGCGCTCGCGGTCGCGGGCCTCCCGGCGGGCTTCACGGGCTCGTTCTCGCCCGCGACCATCTCGGCCGCCGGCACCTCGTACCTGACGCTGACGGCGCCCTCGTCCGCGCCGGCGCTGAAGGCCACCTTCAGCGTCACCGGCGTCGCGGCGAGCGTCTCGCGGACGGCCGCCGCCGAGGTGGTGGTCCCCAGCGACTGGTCGTTCCCAGCGGCTCTCACGGTCACCGTCGCGCAGGGCGCGAACGCCACGCTCGCGGTGACGCCGATCAGGCTGAGCGGCGACTACCAGGCCCTCACGCTCTCGGTGCGCGGGCCACCCGTGGGGATCCTCTCCTCGGTCTCGCCGGCTGCGGTCCTCCCGGGAGAGACGGCGACGCTCACCCTCATCGCCTCGGACACCGCGGTGCTGGGCTCCTTCACCGTCTTCCTGGTCGGCGCCTCCGCGAGCCAGAACCACCAGACGAACGCCACCATCAACGTGGTGGCGGCCCCGGGCTGCGCGCAGTCCGGCGCGGGCGTCTGGGCGCTGCTCGGGTTCGGCGCGCTCCTCTTGCGGGGCGCGCGCCGGAGGGGCGCCTCGGCCCGCTGAGGCCGCGCCGGGCTGGAAGTGTATTACAGGGGCCGGCCGAGCAGCCGGAACGTCTCCCGGATCACCGCGCCGACCTGCTCGAGCGCGCCTGGCCCCTTCTGCACCGCCTGCGTCAGGCCGAGCTGCAGGAGCAGGCGCCGGTCCACCTGGTCGGGCGCGGCGCTCACCGGCACGATCCGGCACCGGTCGGCGACGCCGATGCCGCGCAGGTGCAGGCAGAGGTCGATCCCGGTCATGTCGGGCAGCTTCAGGTCGAGCAGGAGCAGGTCCGGCGCCGTCGCGCGGATCAGGCGGAGCGCGTCGTCGGCGCGCATGGCGGTGCGCACCTCGGCGCTGGGCGCGGTCTTGCGCACGTACGTCTCCATCAACCGCAGCGTGGCGGGGTCGTCCTCGACGATGAGGATCGACGGCGCGCGCGCCTTCTCCTGGCCCTGCGCCGGGGCCTTCATCAAGTGTAAGCGGCGGGCGACGTCGCCCATCGCAGGCGGCCGGTCGGCAGGGTCCTTCGACATCAGCTCGAGCAGCACCTCGGCCACCGCGGCCGGCACCTCCGGGCGCTGGGTCCGCACGTCTGGCGCGGGCGCGCTCTGGTGCAGCTCCCAGATCTCGTTCACGGTGGGGGCGTCGAAGGGCAGGTTGCCGGTGAGGAGCTCGAACCCCAACACGCCGAGCGCGTAGGCGTCGACCAGGTGGGCGTCGGGAGGGTCGACCGCGCCGCGGATCGCCTCGGGCGACGAGTAGGCCGGGGTGCCGCGGAACATCGGCGCGTGCGCCGCCGCGAAGGCCGGCACGAAGATGCCGAAGTCGAGGAGCACCACCCGGCCGCCCGGCGTCAGCATCACGTTGGCGGGCTTCAGATCCCAGTGGACGATGCCCGCCTGGTGGATGACTGCCAGCCCCTCGGCGAGCGAGCTGACGAGGTGGAGCGCCTCGGAGAGCTGCAGCGGGACGCCGCGCTGCCGCTGCTCCTCGAGCCGCTCCTCGAGCGAGAGGCCGTAGACCCGCTCCATCACCAGGTAGTCGATGCCGCGGTGGACGCCCACCGAGTGCACCGTCACCACCGAGGGGCTGGAGATGGCCGCGAGCGCGCGGGCCTCCTCGCGCACGGGGGGCGCGTCGGGGTGGTCGCCGGCGACCTTCACCGCCACCGAGCGCAAGAGGTCCCGGTCGAACGCCTCGTAGACCTTGCCCATGCCGCCGGCGCCGAGCAGGGAGCGGATCTCGAGCGAGCCGATGCGGTCTCCCGCCTGGATCGAGCCTCCGAGCGGCTGCGCCTGGAGGGCCTGCTGCGGGGAGCGCGGCGACGAGAGCGGCGAGGGTGCCGCTGGCTGCGACGGCAGCGTATCGGCGGTGCGAGGGCTGCGGTCGTTGCCGAAGCCTAGGAGCGAGAACGGGTCACTGCTCGAGGTCACCGAAGCGACTGTAGCCGTAAAACGCCCTGGCACAAGATCGGTGGCGTCGCTTTCCGGTGGATTCGCTGGCGCGCAGGCGTGCTTTTGCAGCAGGATCGCGGCATGGGTCGCTGGCCGCTCTCGAGAGTCCTCGCCGTCGTCGCGGAAGGTGCGCTGGCGGCGTCGCTGCTGCTGGCTCCCGCCGTGCGCGGCGAGGGAGGGCAGCCGCCCGAGCCGGTCACCCCGGGCGTGCAAGGCGCGGCGACCAGCGACTGGGGCGACCTGGCGAAGCCGAGGCCCGCGCCGGCTGCTCCAGGGCAAGCTGGCCAGAGCGCCCCGCCTGCGCCGCCCCCGAGCGCCGCGCCCGA
>JAYWAO010000026.1:0-2635 GCA_043782365.1 Deltaproteobacteria bacterium | reverse complement strand
GCACGCTCCACGAGGGCCGCGTCTCGCTGCCGATGGGCGAGCGGCGCAGCGTCCTCTTGTCCCAGGGTGGCGAGAAGCTCCAGCTCCACCTCACCGTGGCGCGCGCGGGGTCGAAGGAGTTCGAAGCGCTCCTCAAGTCGCACCGCCGCCCCCGTCCGCTCACGTAGTCATCCTGCCGTCGTGGTCCGAGGACCGGCGCAGCGTCTGCTGCCCTCGGGTCCCAAGTGGGTGCGCGTGCGCAAAGTGCGCGCGAGCATCCTCGGTCAACCTGGGTTAGAGAGTCGCCATGGTCGGGATCGTCGTCGCAGCACATGGCCGGCTCGCCGAAGAGCTGGTGCGCACCGCCGAGGGCGTGGTGGGCCCGTTGCCGCAGACGACAACCTTTTCCATCCAGCAGGCCGGCTGCGCCGAGGACGGCCCCGGCGAGCTGCGCCGCTGCATCGCTGCGGTCGACCAGGGGGACGGCGTGGTGATGCTCACCGACCTGCTCGGCGGCACGCCCACCAACCTCTGCCTCGCGGTCCTCAAGGAGCGCGATGTGGAGGTGGTCACGGGCGTGAACCTGCCGATGCTGCTCAAGGTGGGCTCGCTGCGCGCAGCGAACCACCCGGCCATCGAGCTGGCGCGCCTGCTCTGCGCCGCCGGCCAGAAGGCGATCGTCGAGGCCACCGACGTGCTGCGGGGCCGCAAGCCGTGACCGGGCCTGCGCCGCTCCTGGTGCGGGTGGACAACCGCCTCCTCCACGGACAGGTGCTCGAAGCCTGGGTCCCGGCCCTGCGCGCGCAAGCGCTCCTGGTGGCTGACGACGAAGCCTCCGCGGACCCCTTCGCGCAGGCGGCGATGGGCCTCGCGCTCGGCGAGGGGCTCCTGCTCGAGGTGTTGACGCTGGCGGAGGCCGCGGCGCGCCTCGGCCCCGGCGGTCGGGGGGCCGGGCCGGGGACGCTGCTCCTGCTGCGCGAGGTAGAGTCGGCCGTGGCGCTCTCGAAGGCAGGGGTCGCGCTGCCGCGGCTCAACCTGGGCAACGTGCACTTCCGCCCGGGCCGGCGGGCGGTCGCGCCCACCGTCTACCTCGACGACGCGGAGCTCTCCTCGCTGGAGGCGCTCGGCCGCGCGGGGTGCGAGATCGAGGTGCGCGCGGTCCCCTCCGACCAGCCGCTCTTCCTGCCCGCGCTGCGCGCCCGGTTCGCCGCGAAGTAGCCACGCGCCTCCCCGTAAACCGGCAGCGGAGGTACAAGGGAGCCCGTGCTCCCGCTCCCCGACGGCGGCTTTCTCCACCTGCTGCGGCTCTGCGCCGTGGCCGGGCTCGCGTCAGGGGTGGCGGCGGTCGAGCGCAAGGGGGCCGCGCAGCTGATGCTCAGCCGCCCGCTGGTGCTGGCGCCCGCGCTGGGCCTGCTCCTCGGCGACGTCTGGACGGGCCTCTTGCTCGGCGTCCCGCTGGAGCTGCTCTTCCTCGGCGGCGTCAACCTGGGCGGCAGCGTGCCGCAGAACGAGACGCTGCTCTGCGCCGGGATGGTCTCGGCGGTGGTGCCAGCGGGCATCGCGCTGGGCGGGGCCGACGAGGCGCTCTTCGGCCTGGGCCTCGCCGGCTTCTACCCGCTGGCGGTGGCGGGCCGCTGGCTCGAGCACCGCACCGAGGCGCACAGCGGCCGCCTCGCCGCGCGGGTCCTGGAGCAGACCGAGCGGGGCGACCCCGCTGCCGTCGACCAGCAGCTTCGCGCGCTGGTCTACCCGTTCCTCACCTCCGCGCTGGTGGCCTTCATCTGCGCGCTCTCCTCGCCGCTGCTCGCCTGGACGAGGCTCCATGCGCCCGAGCGGCTGGTGTCCGGGCTGACGGGCGGCTGGCACGCGGTCTGGGCGCTCGGGTTGGCGGTGGCCATCCGCGCGGTGCGCGACCCGAGGGCGCTGCGGCTCTCGCTCTTCGCCGCGGCGGGGGTGCTGGCGCTCGGGATCGGCTACGGGCTCGCCACCGGCGACGCGCTGCCTGCGCCCAGGTTCGAGGCGCCCCGGTGAGCGCGCCGGCGCCGCGGCTGCCCGGGTCACTGCTCTCGCCAGCGGTGCTGGCGCGCGTGTTCGTGCGCTCGCTCTTCCTGCAGGCGGCCTGGAATCCGCAAGGGATGCAGAACCTGGGCTTCGCCTTCGCGGTCGCCCCGGCGCTGCGCGTCCTCTACCCCACGCCTGCGCAGCGCCTCGCCGCCGCCAACCGCCACCTCGAGTTCTTCAACTGCCACCCGTACCTGGCGGCGGCGATCATCGGGGCCGCGCTCCACGTGGAAGAGCAGGTGGCCCGCGGCGAGCAGCCGCCGGAAAGAGTAAGCCAGCTCAAGAAGGCGCTCGGGCCGCCCTTCGCCGCCATCGGCGACGGCTTCTACTGGCTGGCGCTCCGTCCGGCCGCGGCGCTGCTGGCGGCGCTCTGCGTACCGGTGCTGGGGCTCTGGAGCCTCCTCGTCTTCCTCTCCGTCTACAACCTGGGCCACCTCGCGGGCCGGCTCTGGCTCTTCACCGAGGGCCTGCGGCACGGGCCGGCGGTGGTGACCTCGCTGGCAAGGGTGCGGATCCCGCTGGCGACCGGTTGGCTCAAGGCCGTCTCCGCGGTGCTGGCGGGCGCGCTGGCGGCGCAGGCGGCGCTCTCCAACGC
>JAYWAO010000025.1:0-7322 GCA_043782365.1 Deltaproteobacteria bacterium | reverse complement strand
TCCGCAGGCCTTCTGCGCGGCGTCCACCATCGCGCTGAGCTGCGCCGGGGTGAAGGGCTTCTTCTCCGCCGTGCCCTGGACTTCCAGGAGCGCGCCGTCCCCGTTGGAGACGACATTGAGGTCGACCTCCGCTCCGGAGTCCTCCAAATAATCGAGGTCCACCAGGAGCTCGCCGCCGACGAGGCCGACGCTCACCGCAGAGACCGGCCCGCGCAGGGCGTGCCCGCGGTGCATCCGGCGCAGCGCGATCCCCAGCGCCACGAACGCGCCGGTGATGGCCGCGGTGCGGGTGCCGCCGTCGGCCTGCAGGACATCGCAGTCGATGAGGATCTGCCGCTCGCCCATCTCCTTGAGGTCGACCGAGGCCCGCAGCGCGCGGCCGATCAGCCGCTGGATCTCCTGTGTGCGGCCCTGCTGCTTGCCCTTGACGGCCTCGCGGTCGCTGCGGGTGTGGGTCGCGCGCGGGAGCATGCCGTACTCGGCGGTGACCCAGCCCTTGCCGGAGCCCTTGACGTGGCTGGGGACCTTCTCCTCGGCCGAGGCGGTGCAGAGCACGCGGGTCTTGCCGAACGCGCAGAGGACGCTGCCCTCCGGGTGGTCGGTGAAGTCGGGCGTGAGGACGATCTGGCGGAGCGAGTCGGGAGGGCGACTGGTGCGGGGCATGGGGTCTGCTACCCCGGGAGGGGGGGGGATCGCAACCGGCTACCTACCCGCCAGGGTGGCAACCCGGCAGGGCGCGCGGCTTCAAGGGCTCGCGCTCGGGGCTGGCTGCTCCGCGACCGCGGGGGGGCTCGAGGCGGGCCGCGCAGGGGCTGCTGCAGCCTCCGGCGCCGGGGCCTGCGGGGGCGCCGCCGCGGGTGCGGTCGCCTCGACCGCTGGGGCCGGCGCAGCCGCTGCCGCTACCTTGGCCTTGTCCTTCACGCTCTTCGCCCAGGCCGCCCGCTGCGCCGCCTGCTCGGCCTTCTGCTCCGGAGTGGGCGGGAAGAGCCTGCGCGCCAAGACCTGGCGGTTGAACTCCTGGATCCCCGCCGCGAGCGCCTCGGCCACCCGCTGCTGGTGCTTCTCCTTGGCGAGCAATTTCGCCTCGGCCGGGTGCGAGATGAAGCCGATCTCCACCAGCGCCGAGGGCATCTTCGTGCCCGAGAGCACCAGGAACGGGGCCTGCCGCACGCCGCGGCTCTGCGTCCCCGTGCGCCGGACCAGGTTGCGGTGGAGCGCCTGCGCCAGCGCGGCCGAATCGCTCCGGGCCTGTCCCAGCGCGAGGTCGGCGAGCAGGCCGGTGACCGCGTTGGTGGACTTCGGCACGGGGAGCGCATCGGGCCCGCCGTTCTCCAGCTCGGCCAGCAGGCGGGCCTCGGCGTCGGTGGGGTCGGGCGAGAGGAAGTAGGTCTCCGCGCCGCGGGTGACGGCCCGGTCGCGCGGGGTCGCCATCGAGTTGCAGTGGACCGACACGAAGACGTCAGCCCCGGCCTCGTTGGCGACCCGGGCCCGGTCGGCGAGCGAGACGTCGGCGTCGTCGTCGCGGGTGAGCAGCACGGTCGCGCCCGCGTCCTCCAGCACCGACTTGAGCCGGCGCGAGACCTGGAGGGTGACCGCCTTCTCGACCATCCCGCGAGGGCCGTGGGCGCCGTCGTGCGGGAAGGCGCCGCCGTGCCCCGGGTCGATCACCACCACCAGCGGACCGTCTCCGGGCGCGGACCAAGCCGCTCCTGCCAGGAGCAGGGACGAGGCGGCGGCGAGGGCTGCCAGGAGTCGGGGCGCGGCGCAGAAGGGCTTCACGGCCGGCACAATACCAGGGGTCAGGGCTGAGGCGTGTCGTCGTCGAGGCCCACGGCCGCGCGGACCTTGCGCGCGGCGCCCGGGGCCACCATCGAGAGGATGAAGTAGATGATGCCCGCGAGGACCAGCGCCTTGAAGACGAGGAAGGCGAGCCCGAAGAGCAGCCCGAGGAAGCCGCCCATCACTCCGAACACCACCCGGAAGATGGCGAATCCGACGAAGGCGGCGACGGCGACGGTGGCGACGGTGCGGAACATGGCCTGCTCCTCCGAGGGTCTTGAAGCGGCCGTGAGGCCCGCCCTCGTCAAGCCATACGGCTGGCAGGCCAAACTCTTTCAAGCCTCGGGGGTTCGCGTCAAGCCTGCCCCGGAGCCAGACCTACAGGAGAACAAGCAAGCTGCACTTTTCCCGGTCTCGCACCCGTGGTACGCAACAAAGCTCCCTTTTGCAGCCTGGTGCAGCCGTGCGCTGCCCGCCGTCCCCTGTGCCGCTTCCGGAGCCCAACTTGAAGACTCGCGCCGCTCGCTCCCTCGCCTCGCCGCTCTCGACCCCGCTGGCGATGCTTGCGCTGGCGCTGGCGGCCGCCTGCGCTCCGTCGAGCCCGGCTCCGAACGTCGCCTGCGTCGCCGACGCCGACTGCTTCACGGGCGGCGTCTGCACGGGCTTCGGCGTCTGCCGTCTCGGCACAGCGGTCGACCCCGGCAAGTCCACCGTGACGGTCTCGCACCCCGTCGCGATCGCAGACGGCAAGGAGGCGGTGATCGTCACCGTCTCCCTCAAGGATGCGGCCGGCAAGGCGCTCCCCGACCGCGGCGTCTTCATCTCGGTCGACGGCGACGCGACGTTCATCGAGCCCACCCTGGCCACCGACGGCAACGGCCAGGCGACAGGCTCGTTCACCTCCACCAAGGCCGAGGTGAAGACCATCCACGCGGTCGGCGCGGTGCCGGTCGGCGCCACCGCCGCGGGCAAGGGCATCGCCCTCACCGCCACCGCCACGGTGGAGTTCCGCGGCGACCCGGGCGGCATCTCCAACCCCGACGGCGGCACCACGGCCGACGGCGGCACCGCCGTCCCTGGCACCGAGCTCACGGTCACCTCCGACACGGGCGGCGTCCCGGACGTGGTGGCCGACGGCAAGGCCAAGATCAAGTTCCATGCGCTGCTCCGCGACGGGTCGGGCAACCCGGTGCCGAACGTGCCTGTGTTCCTCGACATCATCGGCGCGCACACCACCAGCACCCCGAGCGGCCACGCCACCGCGCTCGACGGCACCTTCTCGGCCGAGATCGTCTCCACCAAGGCCGAGGAGAAGACGCTCATCTTCACCGCGGGCACCGTGCACCTCAACACCAAGATCAGGTTCCACGCGGGCCCCGCCGACGCCGCCCACAGCCACGCCGCCATCGACAAGGGCCACCTGCTCGCCACCGGCACGCCGCGCGAGACCGCCACCCTCACCGTCTTCGCCGCCGACGCCTTCGACAACCCCTCCGCGGGCGCGGGCGCCTGGGTCGAGACCGAGGCGGTGCTCGCCGGCGTCGCCACCAGCACGGCCGACAAGGGCACCTTCGACCCCAGCGCGCAGGAGAAGGACCCCGCCACGCTGGGCGCCGACGGCAGCGTCAAGATCCTCTTTAGCGCCGCCAAGGCCGAGGTGAAGCGCCTGATCGTCCACGTCGATGAGGCCGCGTTCGACCCGATCGACGTCACCATCAACCACGGGCCGCCCTCGGCGGCGTCGTCGCTCTTCAAGATCATCGGCAACGACGACGGCAGCCCCGTGGTGGCCGACGGCCAGGCCTTCTACGGCCTGCTCGCCTACATCGCCGACGAAAACGACAACCCGATCTCCGGCCAGGCGGTCTCGTTCAGCTCCAGCGAGGGGGCCCTCGACAGCCTCGCGCCCAACGCCGGCCAGAGCGGCACCTCCACGCAGGAGGACGGCACCTACGCGGTGCTGCTCACCACCCAGAGCGCTGGCAAGCGCACCATCACCTGCGGGCTGCAGTCGATCGGCGAGGCCACCGACGACGCGCTCTTCATCGCCGGCCCGCCCACCTCGACCAGGTCGTCGATCAGCCTCCACATCGCCAACAGCAACTTCCCGCTCTCCACCGACGCGGGCAAGAACACGGTCAACGTCACGGTCGGCCTCTTCGACAAGTTCGACAACCCGGTCTACGGCGCCGCCATCACCATCGACGCGACGGGCAGCGGCAACACCTTCACCGCACCCACCGTCGGCGACGGCACCTACCTGGTCGACCTCACCTCGGGCAAGGCGGAGAAGAAGACGGTCACCGCGTCGGTCGACCTCGGCGGCGGGAACGTCCTGCAGGTCACCCCCAAGACCATCACCTTCAACCCGGGCGCGGTCGATCCGGTCGCCTCGAAGCTCGATGTCCTCAGCACCTCGCCGCCGGTCGCCGACGGCACCGATCTGGCCGGCGTCGCGGTCACGCTGCTCGACCACCAGGGCAACCCGATCCCGGGGAAGACCGTCACGCCCACCGTCACTTCCAGCACCGGCGTGGGCTCGCTCAAGGTCGGTGCTCCGACCGACGTCGACGGCCAGTCGCTCGTCACCTGGACCTCGTCCGCAGCCGAGATCAAGACGCTGACGGTCTCCGTCGACGGAGCCACGCTCGCCGACAACGCTCCGGTCACCTTCGGCAGCGGCCCGGCCAGCGCGGGCACCACGACGTTTACCGCCTCACCGGCCACCATCGACGCGGGCGGCGTGCCCACCACGCTCACCATCACCGTGCACGACGCCAAGGGCAACCCGGTGGCGGGCTTCTCGATGACGCTCACCTCGTCGGCGGGCGCGGGCACCTTCAGCTTCTCGCCGAGCGCCACCATCGTGACCGACGCGGCCGGCGTCGCCACCGTCAAGTACACCAGCACCGTGATGGGCACCCAGACGGTCACCGCCTCGGGCACCACCAGCGCGGGCGCGTTCGCCAAGACCGCGAACGTGGTGATCGGCGCGGGCACGCCGAGCGCGGCGAACTCCTCGATGACCGCCACCCCGGCCACGGCCACCGCCGACAACACCACCATCGCCCTGGCGCTCACGCTGAAGAACACCAACGGGTCGCTCATCTCGGGCCACACCCTCTCCCTGGCGGCCAGCCCCGCGGGGCCCACCTTCGGGTTCCCCGGCGGCGCGGTCACCTCGGCAGGCGGCCTGCTCTCGGCCAACGTCAAGGCCACCCTCGCGGGCACCTACACGGTCACCGCCACCGACACGACCGCGAGCCCCAACGTCGCGGTCGCAACCGTCACGGTCACCTTCACGCCGGGCGTGCCGGTGTCGAGCCTCAGCACCCTGAGCGCGTCGCCGACCAGCATCATCGCTGGCGGCACCTCCACCACGCTGTCGCTGGTCGCCAAGGACGTCAACGGCAACGTCGTGCCCGGCGCCTCGTTCAGCATGACCAGCGATCAGGCCAACCCCGCCGGCGTGTTCAGCCCGAGCGCCACCGTCGTCACCGACGCAACGGGCACCGGCACGGTGAAGTACGCGAGCACCAACCAGAGCACCGCGAACCTCACCGCGACCGGCCCGGGCGGCTTCTCCAAGGCGGTCGCCGTCGCGGTGGTCCCTGGCTCGGTCAGCGCGGCCAACTCGTCGGTGGTGGCCGCGCCGACCTCGGCCATTGCTGACAAGACGGCGACCATCACCCTCACCGTGACCGAGAAGAGCAACACCACCCCCCCCCTCGGCATCGCGGGCCGCACCATCGCCTTCTCCAGCGCTCCGGCCGGCCTCACCTTCGCCTTCCCGACGGGCGCCGTCACCGACACTTCCGGCGTCGTGTCGGCCAAGGCCAGCACCGGCACCGCAGGCGTCTACGTCGTCACCGCCACCGACACCACGGTGAACGCGGCGGTCGGTCAGGTCACCGTCACCTTCACCGCGGGCGCGGCGACCAGCGCCAACACCACCGCGGCTGCCGCCCCGGCGCAGATCGACGCGGGCAGCGCTGCGGGCACCACGCTCACCTTCACGGTCAAGGACGCGCAGCAGAACGCGGTCCCGGGCGTGGCGCTGTCCATGAGCACCACCGCGGCCGCGGGCACCTTCACCTTCACGCCCACGGCGCCGGTCACCACTGACGCGAACGGCGTCGCCATTGTGAAGTACACCAGCACCGCGGTCGCGACGCACACCATCACGGCCACCGCGGCTGTCACCGCGCTCAAGACGGTGCCAGTCTCGGTGGTGGCGGGCACGGCCAGCGGGACGAGCTCCACCTACGCGGCGACCGCGGCGGTGGCGGCCGACAACGCCAAGCTGGTCACGGTGACCATCACCGAGAAGAACACCAACGGCGCGGCGATGCCGGGCCGCACCGTCACGGTGGCGAGCGTCACCGGGACCACGGTCGCCTACAACAACCAAGTGACCGACGCGAACGGCGTCGCGGTCGCCACCATCAAGAGCACCGTCGCGGGGACGCTCAACGTCACCGCCTCCGACTCGGGCACGGTCTTCACGCAGGGCACGGCGACCTTCGTGGCCGCAACGCCCAGCGCTGGCAACAGCAGCTTCACGCTCTCGACCAGCTCGCAGGTGGCCGACGCGGCGTCGGCGGTCACCCTGACGGCCACCGTGATGGACGCGAGCAAGAACCTCGCGCCCGGCGTGGTGGTGAACGTCAAGTCGGACGACCAGAACGACGACACCTTCAGCTGCCCGGCGGGCGCGGTGGGCTGTTCGCTGGCTGCGGGCGGTGACCTCAACACCACCACCAACGCCGCGGGCGTGGCGACGGCCCTGGTGGTGAGCAAGAAGTCGGGCACGCGCAACTACACGGCCACCTTCTCGCCCTCCTCGGCGCCGTTCAGCAAGGCCGGGCAGGTCACCTACCTGCCGGGCGCCGCGTCGAAGCTGGTGTTCGCGCAGCAGCCCTCCGACGTGCAGGCGGGCTCGATCATCGGCGGGGGAACCGCGTCGCCGTCCTTCGTGAAGGTGAAGCTGCAGGACAAGTTCAACAACGACGCGCAGCAGTCTGCCGCGAAGGTCACGCTCTCGATCACGCCGGTGGCCTCCGGGTCGGCGGGCACGCTGACGGGCGCGACCGCGGTCGACACCCAGGCGGGCGTGGCCACCTTCCTCACGCTCGGCGTGACGGGCGCTGCAGGTCCGCGCACGTTGACCGCGTCGGCGCCAGGCCTCACCAGCGTCACCTCCAACACCATCGGCGGCATCAAGACCAACGGCCCCGAGTTCACCGTCACCGTGCCGAACGCAAGCACGGGCGTCGATGGCGACTTCGTGGCGAACGCGGACTTCTCGATGGAGGCCAAGACCTGGAACTTCAAGAGCGTCACCATCGCGGCTGGCGCGCGGGTGGTCAGCGGGGGGCTCAACATCCTCGAGATCCGGGCGTCCGGTCCGGTCGTGATCAACGGCATCCTCGACGCCTCGGGCACGAGCGGAGGGTCGGTGGCCAACTCAAAGGGCGGCGGCGGCGGCGGCGGCGATGGCGGACGCTCCACCGGCGGCGGCACCAGCGGCTTGCCCGGCACCG
>JAYWAO010000024.1:0-19705 GCA_043782365.1 Deltaproteobacteria bacterium | reverse complement strand
CGATGGATGAGCAAGGCTTCGAGCAGGCGGCCCACGACCAGCTTTCGCTGCTGGAGAAGGCCTTCTGCGATCTCGGCGAGCTGGAGGTGGACTCGACCGGCGACGTGCTCACGGTGGAGTTCGAGGACGGCGCCGTCTTCGTGATCAACTCGCACCGGGCGGCGCGGCAGGTCTGGGTCTCGGCCGAGATGAGCGCGAGCCACTTCGACTACGACGAGAAGTCGGGGCGGTGGCTCGATACGAAGGGCGGCGAGGAGCTGTGGGCGAAGCTCGAGGGGGCGACGGGGCGGAAGTTGGGGCGTGACGTCAGCTTGCACCGATAAGGCGGCACAACGACGCGGCCTGCTTCGATTGACCCGTAGCTCCATCGCCGCTACACGCCGCCACCATGCGCGCAGTACCGCAAGCTGCCGGCGCGGCTGGTCAACGAAGGAGCTGCCGGGGCTGCTCGACCCGGGCTGAAGGCCGGGGGGGGTCACCTTGACTGCACGCGCGTTCAGTGGATACCTTCCCGCCCGTGGACCTCCAGGCCATCTCCAACCCGCCGAACCCGTGGGCCTCCTCCTCCATCGAGTACCTCGACGAGATCCCCAGCGCGAAGCTCGAGGTCTACGAGGACCACACCCGCGAGATCCTCTCCAGCAACGACTCGCCCGACCTCCCGTTCAGCTACTCGGTGAATCCGTACCGCGGCTGCTTCCACGCCTGCGCCTACTGCTACGCGCGGCCCACCCACGAATACCTGGGGCTCGGCGCGGGCACCGACTTCGACCGCAAGATCACCGTCAAGCCACAGGCTGCCAGCCTGCTGCGCGCCGCCTTCGAGAAGCCGTCGTGGAAAGGCGACCTGATCGCCTTCTCCGGCGTCACCGACTGCTACCAACCGCTGGAGGCGAGCTATCGGCTCACCCGCGGCTGCCTGCAAGCGTGCGTCGATTACCGAAATCCCGTCGGTATCATCACCAAGGCGCCGCTGATCGAGCGCGACCTCGACCTGCTCCTCGAGCTGCAGAAGGTGGCCCGCGTCTCGGTGGCCATCTCCATCCCCATCTGGCGGCGCGCGGAGGCGCACGCGATCGAGCCGTTCGTGGCCACCCCGCAGCGGCGGATGAAGACCATCGAGCGGCTCGCGGCAGCCGGGCTCGAGGTCACTCTGATGGTCGCGCCGTTCATCCCCGGGATCACCGACGACGACCTCGGCGAGCTCCTCCAGGCCGCCAAGGACGCGGGCGCGCGGCACGCGGGGTACGTCTTCCTGCGGCTGCCCGGACCGGTCGCGGTGGTGTTCGGGGAGCGCCTGCGCGCGGCGCTCCCGCTGCGCGCAGAAAAAGTGCTCTCGCGTGTGCGGCAGGCGCGCGGGGGGCAATTGTATGACTCTAGATACGGGGTGCGCGGCCGCGGCGAGGGTCCGCTGGCAGACGCCGCGGGAGTGCTCTTCGCGCAGACCTGCAAGAAGGTGGGGCTCCACCACCGCGACCGCGAGCGGACGATGGGCGAGCTGGACTGGCCCACCACCTTTCGCAGGCCGCCCAAGGCGGGGGAGCAGCTGAGGTTGCTCTAGAGCGCCGATCAGCTTACCGGACCGAGCCGTGGCTGCCATCGAGGCCGCGGGCAAGACCAGCCGCGCCCAGGTCGCCTGCACCCACGGCGAGCACGACGGCGTGAACTACGACGGGACGGGCGTCTACGCCGACCACTGCTACACGCTGCGCGGCGTGGTCCGGAAGGCCGGCAAGGTCTACATCCAGCTGCGCAACCCCTGGGGTCCGATCGTCTCCGCGGTCGAGCCGACCGAGCCCCCGGATGACGGCGTCCCGGACGGCCTCTTCGACCTCGAGTACTCGAAGTTCACCACCCTGTACGCCTCGGTCGACATTCCCCGTAAGCGAGTCGGATATCGCGCGGTATCCCGTGCCCGACCAGCCCCGCGCTGGCCGGGCACGCGGCGTTTCGGGGGGACGCGGACGACAGCAAAACGGCAAGACATGTGAGCAGCTGTCGCTGCGCGCGCCGCGGCAGTAGCGAGCGAATCACGCTCACTCCGCCGAGGTCACCCTATGCAGCGCCGCCCGGTACGTGTCCGCCGAGGCAAACCACGGCAGCGACTCCCGCTGGAAGGTGAACGAGCGATAGAAGTATTCGCTCGCGCCGATCGCCACTTGATACAGCGGCCGGTCCAGGTCGCGCCGCAGCGCCGCCGCCAGCGCGGCCGCATACCGCAGCGAGGTGCCGTACATCATCGCCACGATGTCGGCCGCCGCGCGCAGGTCGCCGGTCTGGTTGATGTAGGGCATTCCGAACCGGTGCCCGAGCCAGCGCAGCGCCAGCGGGCGGATCAGCTCCTCACGCGGGCCGACGCTGGCGTCGATGCAGGGCCCCCACTCCTCGAGCGCGTGGCCGAAGAAGGCGCCCGTCTGCGGGTCGTCGAGGACCGGCGAGACGTCCACCGCGTGGACGAAGCGCCGGTAGTTCCGCAGCGACCAGACCAGGATCGGCGCGCCGTGGGCGCCGACGCAGCCGCCGAGGAACGCCAGGAACGGGAGCGGGTCCTGCGGCTCCTCGGCGCGGAACTCTTGGACGCGCCCGGGCTGCAGCCGCTGGTATCCGGACATGACGGCCGAGAGGGCCGCATGCGCGGTGCGCCCCGGGACCGCGAGCGCCCGCAGCGACTCCTCGCGCAGGTGCTCCAGCTCGGGCCGGGTGACGGCGCCGCCGCGCACGTGGGCCTTGAGCGACTCGGTGGCGTTGTTCACGCGCAGCGCGAGCGCGGCGTCGTCCCACACCTTGGAGCCGGGGGCGCTGCGGTGGAGGGCGAGCGGCGCTGCGGACTCGTCGAGCTGCCGGATCACCTCGGGGCAGATCGGGTCCCACCACAGCTCGACCGCGTCGTGCCCGGGCACCCGGTAGCCGAACGACGGGAAGTCGACGCAGAGGTCGGGCAGCGCCCAGAGCCCGAAGCGGGCGTGCACGTCGCAGCCGCCGCCCTGCGAGAGGAACCGGCAGGCGTCATGGTCAGGGCCCACTTTTCCGAGGCGGATCGAGTGCAGCGTGTGGTGCGCGCCGGCCGCCGCGGCCAGTGAGGGCAGCGCCATCGACGGGGCCGCGAACGCCGGGCCGAGCGACGGGAGCGCTGCGCTCCCCGGCGGCGCTGGAGCGGCCGCTGCTGGAGAAAGAGTATTACCCGCTGCTTCGGGCTCGGGCTGCCCGAGCGCCGCGCGGATCGCCCGCGCCTCGGCAGCGCCCGCGAGCGCAGCCTTGGCGGCCTGCTCGGCGCCCAACGTCGGGTCGGCCCAGGCTGCCACCGCCGCCTCTTCCTCGGCCGCTTCCTGCGCCGCGGTGTCGTTGGGCGAGACCACCACCTCCATGCCGCTCGCGAGGCCCTGCCGCTCCTGCTCGGGCAGCGCCTGGTGCAGGCGGACGAAATCCTCCAGCTGCAGCGGGATGGTCCACCCCTGGCAGCAGCACCCCTTCTGGTTGCACTGGAACCGCAGCATCGGCTCCGAGGTGACCAGCTCTCCGGGCCGCGCGGCGAGCGGCCGCGGAGGGGTCTGCAGCAGGGGCAACGGCACGCTCATTCGGCTCACCCGGCGACCTCACTCGTTCGGCCGGGACGATACCGCGCTGGATGGCGCGCGGTGACTACTTCTTCGCCTTGTGCTTCTGCGCCTCGCGCTCGAGATCGTCGAACGCCTCGCTCGCGTGCTCCTTCACCAGGTCCATCGGCGAGAGCACGCGGCCCGACCGCTCGCGCGTGGTGAACCCACGCGCCTTCTCGGGGGCGGGCGGCGGCAGCGCGGCCGAGATGGTGACAACCTCCTGCCCGCGCGCGGGCGGCGGCACCGTGGTGGTGGGCGCGGGTGGGCGCGGCAGCGTCGCCTTGGCCACCTTCTGCTCCTGGGTCACCTGCGGCGGCTGCGCCTTGGCCACCGCCGCGGCAGACGGCGGCGACGGCGGCGCGACGGGCGTCGCCGCGGGCGGGGCTTGCGGCTGCGCAGCGGGCTGCGCCTCCGGCTCCGAGGCCTGCATCTGCTGCTGGGCGGCGGGCTGGGCCTGCTGCTGCGCGGCTGGCTGCGCGGTCGGGGGCGCGGCCGGGGGCGGATCGTTGCGGGCCACGGCCATCGCCTGCGCGGGCGGGTTCGCCTCGGGCGCCGCCGCGATCGGCTCGCTGCGCTGGCTGATCCACTTGCGCACCACGCTGCTCTTGATGGCGAAGTTGATGCCCGTGATGGCGAGGCCGTCCGCCGAGCGGCGCGCGATCGAGGTGTTGATGCCCACCAGGAAGCCGTTGCCGTCGAGGAGCGGGCCGCCGGAGTTGCCGCGGTTGACGCTCGTCTCCATCTGGTAGACGTCCTTGCCCTTCACGCCCTCGAAGTCGTTCCACTCGCCGCCGATGCGGCCGGTGGTCAGGCTCCACTTGGCGCCGTGCTCGGGGTGGCCGATGGCCGCGGTGGCCTCGCCCACCCCCACCTTGCTGTCGTCGGAGAGCTGCAGCACGGGCAGGTTCGCCGGGGGGTTGACGATGCGCAGGATGGCGAGGTCGAGGTCGGCCGAGTACGAGATCCACTGGGCCGGATAGCCTCGCTTGAGGTCGTCGGTGTTGGCGCCGGTGATCTTCTCGGGCTTCAAGAAGATGAACAGCTTCTCGAACGGCTTGCCCGTGTCGTGGTTCAAGATCACGTGGGCGTTGGAGACGACGAGGCCGTCCTCGCGGATGATCGAGCCCGTGCCGACCGAGCCCTTCTCGCCCTGCTCGCCGTAGATCAGCACGACGGCGGGGCCCGCCTTGGCGTACAGTTTCTTGTAGTCGATCTCGTCCGCGCGAGCGGGCAAACCGACGGCGACCAGTGCGGCGAGTGCGGCGACCTTCAAGGGAGAGCCCACGGGCTGCATCGAAACTCCTCTCGCTCCAATCGTGGAGCCTTGGCGACTGTAGCGCAGAGGTGACTGCGGATGGCGATCGACCCCTCGGCGCTGCAGCAGATCGTGCTGCTCGACCAGGAGACGGGCGGCGGGCTCCTCGGAGAGCTCGTCGGGATGTTCTTTGACGGCACGCCCAAGCGGTTCGCCGCGCTCTCGGAGGCGCTCGCCGCCGCCGACGCGAAGGCAGTCGAGCGGGAGCTCCACTCGATCCGCGGCAGCGCCGGCACCTTCGGCGCGACCGATCTGGCTGCGCTGTCGGGAGCGCTCGAGCGCTCGGCGCGCGCGGGCAACCTCGCCGAGGTGCTGGCGGGCACGGCGGCGCTGCGTGCGGCCTTCGACGACGCCTGCGCGCTGCTGCGGGCCGAGCAGGCGAGGCTCGGCGCCGGGTAGTCGCTGCAGGTCATCTCATTGCTCCGCCTCGGCCGGGTGGCTGGTTTCAGACCCGCGCGGGGTTGCACAGGCCACGCGCACTCGTCGGCGCCCGCGGCGGCGCGAGCGCTCCTCGGCTAGGGTCCCGCCATGACCCAGACCCTCCCACGCGTGTTGATCATCGGCGGCGGCTTTGGCGGGCTCGCGGCCGCCAAGGCGCTGGCGAAGGCCCCGGTCACGGTCACCCTGGTCGACCGGCGCAACCACCACCTCTTCCAGCCGCTGCTCTACCAGGTGGCCACCGCGGCGCTGAACCCCTCCGACATCGCCTGGCCCATCCGCAGCATCCTCCGCAGCCAGCGCAACTGCGAGGTGCTCCTCGGCGAGGTGATCTCGCTCGACACCGCCAGGCGCGAGGTGGTGCTGCGCGACGGCCGCGTCCCCTACGACGCCCTGATCCTCGCCACGGGCGCCACCCACTCGTGGTTCGGCAACGACGCCTGGGCTCCCTTCGCGCCGGGCCTCAAGACCCTCGAGGACGCGCTGCTGATCCGCCGCCGCATGCTGCTCGCCTACGAGGCGGCCGAGCGCGAGACCGACCCCGAGCGGCGCCGCGCGTGGCTGACGTTCGTCGTCGTCGGGGCCGGGCCGACCGGCGCGGAGATGTCGGGCGCGCTGGCCGAGATCGCCCGCGAGGTGCTGCGGCGCGACTTCCGCCACATCGACCCGGCGCTGGCCCGCGTGGTGCTGGTCGAGGCGGGCGACCGCGTCCTACCGTCCTACACGCCGCCGATCTCCGAGAAGGCCCGGCAGCGCCTCCTCCAGATGGGCGTCGAGGTGCTGCTCTCTCGCCGCGTGGTCGGCGTGGACGAGCGCGGGGTCTCGCTCGCCCCGCTGCCCAACGCGGGCCCCGGCGCCCCCCCGGAGCGGCTGGAGGCGCGCACGGTGATCTGGGGCGCGGGAGTGCAAGGCTCGCCGGTCGCCCGCTCGTTGGGCGCGCCGCTCGACCGCGCGGGCCGCGTGCAGGTGGCGCCCGATCTCTCGGTGCCCGGGCAGGCGTGCACCTACGTCGTCGGCGACCTCGCGGCCCTCTCGCAAGCGGGCGGCAAGCCCGTGCCCGGCGTGGCCCCGGCGGCGCAGCAGGCCGGCAGGCACGCGGCGAAGAACCTCCTCGCCGAGCTTCGCGGGGAGCCGCGCGCGCCGTTCCGCTACCTCGACAAGGGCTCGCTCGCCACCCTGGGCCGCGCCGCGGCGGTGGCCGAGATCGGCGGCCTGCGCACCGAGGGCCTGTTCGCCTGGCTCCTCTGGGTGCTGGTGCACGTCGCCACGTTGATCGACTTCCGCAGTCGCGTGCTGGTGATGATCCAGTGGGCCTACGCCTGGTTCCGCTTCGAGCGGGGCGCGCGCCTCATCACCGGCGAGGTCGGGCCGCTCCTGGGCGACGGCGCACCGGAGGCGCTCGTCGCGCGGCCACGCGATTCGATGACCGATTCGGTAACCGTTCTGGTAGCTGCTAACCCAGGTTCGCCACCGCCAGCTCGTTGAACGGGCGCACGGGGCTGACGGCGCAGACGCGGTTCTTGCCCGCCCGCTTGGCGCGGTAGAGCGCGTCGTCGGCGGCGCGGAGCAGGTCCTCGGGCGTGGTGACGTCCTCGGAGGGATAGAAGCCGAGCCCGAGGCTGGCGGTCAGCTTGAGGGGCTCGCCCGCCGGTGAGAGCTCGAGCCCGGTGACGTTCTTCAGGATCCGCTCGCAGACCCGCAGCGCGCCCGCGGCGTCGGTCTGCGGCAGCACCAGCACGAACTCGTCGCCACCGTAGCGGGCCGGGATGTCGAGCGTGCGCACCGAGCGCAGGATGGCCCCGCCCACCGCTCGCAGCACCTGGTCGCCGAAGAGGTGGCCATAGGTGTCGTTGATCGGCTTGAAGCCGTCGAGGTCGATCATCGCCAGCGCCATCGGCGTCTGGTAGCGGCCCACGCGGGCGAACTCGCCGTTGAGCCGGTCGATCAGCGCGCGCCGGTTGAAGAGACCCGTGAGCGAATCGGAGACCACCATCCGCTCCAGCTCGCGCTGCACGCCGCGGACGCGGTCGTGGGTGCTCTTGAGCCGCAGCAGCGCGCGGGTCCGGGCCAGCAGCTCCGCGCTGTCGATGGGGCGCGCCAGGCACTCGTCGGCGCCGGCCTGCAGCGCGGCCACCCGCTGCGCCGTCTCGCTCGGGCCAGAGAGGATGACCGGCACGAACTCCTCGGAGCCGTCCTTCACCGCGCGGAGCAGCTCGAGGCCGTCGCCGTCAGGGAGGGTGCGGTCGATGAGGAGGAGGTCGGGATGCGTCTCCAGCTGTGGCCGGGCCTCGGCGAGCGACCCTGCTTCGATCACTGAGAGGCCTGCCCCTTCGAAGAGGGCACGGTCGGCGGACCGCTGCGAGGCGGCACCTGAGACGAGCAGCACGCGAGAGGAAGGCGACATCATTCGCTCCGGAGCCGTTGAACTGCACGGTCAGAACAGCAAGGATACCACATGAGCCTACATCGGCCTAGTGGTGGCCTGGTGGGCACCCCTGGAACGTCAGCCCGCGATGATCTTCCTCACCCCCTTTGCCTCGAGGAGCGCGCGGGTGCGGTCGCGCTGGTCTCCCTGCAGCACCAGCGTCTCGCCCTCGACCACGCCGCCGCAGCCGAGCTTGCCCTTGAGGTCCTTGAGCCAGAGCTCCAGCGCGCGCGGGTCGAGGCCCAGCTGCTCGACCACGGTGACCTCCTTGCCGCCCCGGCCCTTCTTCTCGCGGCGGACGACGGCGCGGGCGGGCCCCTTCTTCTCGGGCGCGGGCTTGGGGGCGGGCGCGCGCTCTTGGGGGGCGGCGGGGAGCGACTCGCGCAGGCCCGCGAGGCCGGCGAACGGGGAGGCGAAGGCGGGAGGAGGCTTGGGCTCGTCGCGGCGGGACATGTCGGGAGATCAGCACGGGAGGGCGCGGCGGGTGAAGGGAAAGCTTCTCGCGCGAGCCCTCACCGTGGTGGCGCCGTCCTCCGCCAAAGAGCAGCGAAGAAGCCATCCGTCCCGTGCAGCTCTGGCCGCGCCACGAAGCGCTCGCCTTGGAGCAGCGCCGGGTCGAGCCACCGCCGGCCCTCGGCCATACCAGGTAGTATCGGCTCATATCCCGGGTGATTCCGCTCGAACCACTCCGCCACCCGCTCGTTCTCCTCGGGCAGCACGGTGCAGGTGGCGTAGACGAGCAGACCGCCGGGGCGCAGGTGGGCGGCGGCGCGCGCCAGGATCTCCTGCTGCAGCGCGGGCAGGATGGCCACCTGCGCGGGGTCCAATCGCCAGCGCGCGTCGGGGCCGCGGCGGAGCGCGCCCACCTCGGAGCAGGGCACGTCGGCGAGCACGCGGTCGGCGAGCAGCCCGGCCGGCGGATGGGCGCCGGAGACCTCCACGCGGACTCCCGCGCGCGCGGCCCGTCGCTGCAGCCGCTCCAGCCGCGACCGGTCGGGATCGCAGGCGAGCACGCGCCCGGCCGCTCCCACGGCGGACGCGAGCGGCAGCGACTTGCCTCCGGCGCCAGCGCAGAGGTCGAGCACGGTCTCTCCGGGCTGCGCCTCCACCAGCGCGGCGAGGAGCTGGCTGCCCTCGTCCTGCACCTCGAAGAGGGCCTCCTGGTGCGCCCGCAGCGCGAGCAGGTTGGGCCGCGGCGAGGTGATGCGCAGCCCGTCGGGCGCGTAGCGGCACGGCTCGCTGTGCACCCCTTCGGCCAGCAGCGCGGCGGCGAGGGCGGCGCGGTCGGTCTTGCCGCGGTTCGCGCGCAGGAAGATGGGGCCGGGCAGGGCGAGGGCGGCGGCGAAGGGCTCGGCGGCGGCGCCCAGCGCAGCGCCGAGCCGGGCAGCGAGCCACGAGGGGAGCGACCAGCGGTCACCGAGGCTCTCCGGCTCGACGTCGCACCAGGAGTCGGTAAATGAAACACTCGCGGGCGCGAGCAGGGCCCGGGCCTCGGCGGCGGGGAGGCCTCCCAGTCCGTGGAGCAGCGCGAAGAGGAGCGCGGCCGGGTCGAGCAAGGGCGCCAAAGGCTCGCCGCAACGGGCTGCCTCCCCGCTGCGGCCGAGCGCCCAGAGCAGGCGGCGACGCCAGAGGGAGACGCCGAAGAGCGCCTCCACGGCGGCGCAGCGCTGGTCGGAGGAGAGGGCGCGGTGCGCGCGGAGAAACCGATCGACCGCGCGCTCGGCGGGCCAGGCGGCTGGTCCGTGGACGAGGATGGGCGCGAGGGCCGTGCAGAGGTCCGGACCGAGGCCAGCGAGCCCGAGCCAGGGGACGGCACGGAGCCGCTCGAAGGCCAGCCCGGCGCTCAAGGAAACAGCAGCCCGCGCACCAGCTCCGCCAGCACGTCCACGGTGGCCAGCGCCCCGGCCGCCGACGCGAGCGCGCCCGCGATGGTCGCAAACCCGAGCCGCAGCGGCCCCCCATCGGCGGGCGCGCGGGCAGCGTCCTGCGCGTTCTTCCGCAGCCCGTACCAGAGCAGCAGCGCGCCCGGGACGCCGAGCACCAGGCCGGGCGCAAGCTGCCTGAGCAGCGGTGAGGCCGCCACCGGCGCGGCGAGGCAACCGGCTCCACTCCAGGGAAACGCTCTCAGCACGCCGCCTCCTCTCCGCCCGGGTCAGACCGCGCGCTGCGGAATACCAACTGCCGGGCTCTGCGGCTCGTCCTTCTGGTACCCGCGCGCCTGCAGCTCGAACAGGTGCGCATACCGCCCGCCCATCGCCACCAGCTCCGCGTGCGTCCCCAGCTCCGAGACGCGCCCTTCTTGGATCACCGCGATCCGGTCCGCCGTCCGCACCGTCGAGAAGCGGTGGCTGATGAGGATCGCCGTCCGGTCCCTGGCGAGCTTCTGCAGCCGCTGGAAGAGGTCGTGCTCGGCCTCGGCGTCGAGCGCCGCGGTGGGCTCGTCGAGGATGAGCAGCGGCGCCTCCCGCATGAACGCCCGCGCCAGGGCGATCTTCTGCCACTGCCCGCCGCTCAGCTCCTGGCCGTCCTCGAACCAGCCCCCGAGCATGGTGTCGAGGCCCTTGGGGAGGTGGTCGATGACGCTGCGCGCGCCGCCCGCGTCGACGGCCGCCTCGATGCGCGGCCGGTCCTCCAGGTGCGCCACCTCGCCGAGCCCCACGTTCTCCAGCGCGGAGAACTGGTACCGGACGAAGTCCTGGAAGAGCACGCCCACCTCGGCGCGCAGCTCCTTCGGGTCGAGGTCGCGCAGGTCGACGCCGCCGAAGAGCACCGCGCCCTCGGTGGGGTCGTAGAGGCGCAAGAGCAGCTTGATCAGCGTGCTCTTGCCCGCGCCGTTGTCCCCCACCAGCGCGAGCTTCTCGCCGGGCTCGATGCGCAGGTCGAGGTGCCGCAGCGCCCACGGCGTCTCGGGCTGGCCCTTCTGCGGCGGATAGCGGAAGGAGACGTCCTTGAACTCGATCGCGCGCGGGCCCGCGGGCAGGTGGAGCGGCGGGTTGGCCCGGATCGCCTCGCCCGAGTCGATGTCGAGATAGGCGAACAGGTTGGAGACGAACAGGCCGCTCTCGTAGAGCCCTGCCACCGAGCCCAGGAGCGATTGGAAGGAGCCCTGGCCGAGCCGGAAGAGCGCGAGGTAGAGCGTCAGGTCGCCCAGCGAGATGTTGCCGAGCGCGGCCTTGCCGGCCATCGCCGCGTAGCTCCCGTAGAACGCCAGCAGGGAGAGGCCGCCGAGCAGCAGGCCGTGGACGGTGCGCTTGATGGCGAGCGCCTTGTCCTCCGCATAGAACTTCTCATAGAGCGCGCGATAGCGGGCCAGGACCAGCCCCGCGAGCCCGAGCAGCTTCGCCTCCTTGACGTGGCTGTCGCGGGTGAGGATCCACTCCAGGTAGTTGTGCCGCCGGCCCTCGGGCGCGCGCCACGAGTTGAGCCGGAACCCCTCTCCGGAGAGCCGCGCCTCGGCGATGAAGGCGGGCAGCGACGCCAGCGCGATCACCGCCACCGACCACGGCGAGAGCCGCCAGAGAAGCAGCGAGTAGGTGGCCAGCATCAGCACTTGCTGCCCGAGCGAGGCGAGCTCCAGCACCAGCGCCAGCGGCCGCACCGAGGCCTCCCGGCGGGCGTTCTGCATCTTGTCGTAGAAGTCGGCGTCCTCGAAGTGGCGCAGCGAGAGCGTGGTCGCCTTCTCCAGGATGCGGGTGTTGACGTGGTTGCCGAGCGTGGCCCGGAGGAGCTCGCGCAAGAGCGTCTGCGCGCGTGAGAGCAGCGTCTGGACGGCGACCAGCCCGAACTCGACGGCGACCAGCTCGAACACACGCGCGCGCGCGCTCGCGCCCGCCGGCCCGGAGACCTTGGCTGCCTCCACCACCGCGTCGACGATCAGCTTGCCGACCCAGGCCATCGCGCCGGGCACCAGCGCCTGCCCCACCAGCACGACCAGCAGCGCAGCCGCGAAGCCTGGCGACGACTCGCGCACCAGCCCGAGCACGCGGGGCGCGGCCTTGAGGTATCCCCAGGTGAGGCGCGCGCGCTCCCGGAGCGTCTCGGGCTTGTCCGTCTTCTTGCGGGGGGGAGACAAGTTCCTACTGCTCCAGCAGCTGCCGGACCAGCTCCTTGTCCTCGCGGTAGGTGAAGTGCTGGTAGAGCAGGTAGGCGTTCTCCTTGTCGAGGATGCGGTCCTTGATCAGGGGCACCGCGTCGAGCTTCGACTGGCGGTACACCACGTGCTCGAGCAGCTTGCCCGCCTGGTCGGTGGTCACCCACAGCTCCTTCAGCGCGGTCGCCAGCACCGAGAGCTTCGCCTTGTCGCCGGCCTCGCGGTCGAGCGCCTTGGTCAGCGTGTGCAGCTGCTCCGGCGTCAGCGGCTGCCGGCCGCGCTTGCCCGTGTCGGCGAACCTCACCGAGGCCACCTGCCCGGCGCGCGCCTGGACCTTCACCTCGCGCAACCCGCCCGAGGGGAGGTGAACGGTGATTCGATAATACTGGTCCGACGTCGCGGCGAACGAGAGCGGAATGGTGTCCTTCGCCACCGGCGCGCCGGCGGCCGTCACCTCGCAGAGGGCGCCGACGGGCCCGGTCACCTCGACCATCGACTGGCCCTCGGCCTGCGGGCGGAAGTCGGTCGTCGCCCCTTCCTCGGCGGGCGGCGGCGGAGCGGGCGGCGGCGCGGCCTTGGCGGGTGGCGGGGGGCGCGGCGCCGGCGCAGAGGAGCAAGCCGAGGCGAGCAGCGCTGCGGCGCAGAGGCAGAGGGAGGCGAGGTGTCGGGTCATGGTGTGGACCGTGTGGACCGCGGTTTGGGGCAGGCGAGAGGCGGCGCGAAAGGTAACACGAAGCCTCCACCGCAGACCGCCGCGAAGGCCGGCCGCTCACCGCTCGCCCACGCGAGGTTGCGCGGCGGAGCACCGCGGTGCACGTTCAAGAGGGTGTCCGCCCAGGTCTCCTTCCGCGTCCTCGACTCGATCTCCGATGCCGGCAGCGCGCCGTGGGATGCGCTGCTCGCTCCCGATGCCACCCCGTTCGTGCGCTACCACTGGCTGGCGGCGCTCGAGGAGTCGGGCTGCGCCGGGCCCCGCAACGGGTGGACGCCCCAGCACCTGACGCTCTGGCGCGGCGCCAGGCTGATCGCCGCCGCGCCCGCGTATCTCAAGGAGGACAGCGACGGCGACTTCGCCCGCGACTGGGACTTCGCCTCGGCAGCCCAGCAGGCCCGGCTGCGCTACTTCCCCAAGCTGGCGCTCACCGTGCCGTTCACGCCCTGCACGGGGAGCCGCTTGCTGGTGGCCCCCGGCGAGGACCGGGCCGCGCTGGTGCGCCAGCTGCTGCAGGGGGCCGAAGCGCTCGCCCGCGAGCAGCGGTGGGGTAGCCTGCAAGTGCTCTTCCCCAACGAGGCCGAGGCCGGCGAGCTCGAGCTCGCGGGCTGGGCGGTCCGCGTCTCCTCTCAATTCCACTGGTATAACCGCGGATATCAGGATCTCGACGACTTCCTCTCGCGGCTCAACTCCAAGAAGCGCTCGATGCTGAGGCGCGAGATGGCGCAGCCCGCGAAGGACGGCCTGACCATCCGCACCGTCCGCGAGCCCGCGCTGCGGGCCGAGCCCAAGCGGTGGGCGAAGACGATCCACTCGCTGCACGCGCACACGGTGGACCAGCTGATGTGGGGCCGCCGCTGGCTCAACCAGGGCTTCTATGATCGGATCTTCGCCACCATGCCCGACGCGCTGGAGGCGGTGGTCGCGGAGAAGGGCGGCGAGGTGATCGCGGGCGCCTTCAACGTGGCCTCGGCGACCCGCCTCTACGGCCGCTACTGGGGCAGCTTCGAGCAGCACCCGTTCCTCCACTTCAACGTCTGCTACTACCACTCGCTCTCCGAGTGCATCGCCCGCGGCACGCGGGTCTTCGAGGGCGGCGCGGGCGGCGAGCACAAGCTCCCGCGCGGCTTCGAGCCGTCGATCACGTATGCTGCGCACCGCTGCCTCGACGCGCGCCTCGAGGCCTCGCTCCGCCGCCACCTCGCGGAGGAGACGCCAGCGAGGGCCGCGTCGATCGCCCGGTTCCGCGAAGAGGCCGGGGTCTACAAGAAGGTGCAGGAGCAGACGTGATCACCCAGATGCAGAGCGGGCCGCGGGCGATGGCGCCGGGCAAGAAGGACCGCCGGCGGCCTGATCGCGACGGCGACGGCGGCGTCGACGTGGCCGAGAAGCCCAAGGTCAAGCCCAAGCTGGACCGGCCGAAGCTCCACCGGGTGCTCCTCCACAACGACGACTACACCCCGATGGAGTTCGTGGTGGCGGTGCTGCAGCACGTCTTCCACAAGTCGGAGAGCGACGCGCACACCATCATGTTCCACGCCCATACCACCGGATATGCGGTGGCCGGGGTGTATACGCGCGAGATCGCCGAGACCAAGGTGGAGGAGACGATGAAGCTCGCCACCGAGGCGAACGTCCCGCTGCTCTGCACGCACGAGCCGGATGAGGCGCCTGGGGACGGCGTGTAGCTGCCTGCGCGTCGGCCGGTTTCGTGTCGGGCGGCCTCTGCGGGCTGAATCATCCCACCACCCGCAGGAGCGCCGTGAAGAGCCTCGGCGAGCGGGCCAGCAGCGGCATCAGCGCGCGGCGAAAGGCCGGCCTCCCCGCCAGCCAGAGGAGCGCGCGGGCCGGGAGCGCGTAGCGGAGCCAGGGGCCCCGCTGGCCTGAGTGGTAGCGCTGCAGGGCCTGGGAGAGGAGCGCCGGGTTCGCCAGCGCAGTGGCCGCCGAGCCGCTCCCCGTCTGCTTCAGCGCAGCGATCAGGGCGCGCGCCGAGCCGAGCGCGAGCGAGAGCCCTTGGCCCGTGATGGCGTCCACGTAGCCAGCGGCGTCGCCGATCAGCGCGACCCGGCCCTTGGCTCTCGCGCTTACGGGGCGCAGGAGCGGGCCGGAGCCTCGCGATTCGCTGGACGCCTCCGCGCGTCCCAGGCGGGCGGCGACTGCCGGGAAGCTGGCGAGGAGCGCGTCGAAGCCTGGCTTGTCGGGGATCTCGCCATCGCGGGGCGCAGGCTGGCTGCCGCGCAGCCCGTCGTCCCAGAGGAAGGCGACGTTCACCTCCGCGGGGCCGATCGGAGTGATGTAACACTCGACGCCGCGGCCCCAGTGCACCTCGACCAGATCGGTCCACGGGGCGCAGCGGAAGTGACGGCGAACGCCGTAGCGGCGCGGCCCGGCGGCGGCGCGCTCCAGTCCGGCGAGCCGGCGGACCTTCGATTGAAGCCCGTCCGCGCCGACCAGCAGGCGCCCCTCGACGGGGCCGTGATCGGTGTCGATCGACACGCCGCCTTTGTGCTCGCGGAACCCCTGCAGCGTGGACCGGCGAAGCTCGACGCCGCGCGCGCGGGCCTCTGCCGAGAGCGCCGCCGAGAGCGCGAGCCTGCGCACGCCGAGGCCATCGCCGCGCTGGAAGCGGCCCTCAACCGTACGGCCCCCGTCGAGCACGTAGCGGATGCCCTTGAACGGCGCGCAGGCGTCGCCGCCGAGGCGGGCGCGCACGCCGAGCGCTTCGAGCGCGCGCAGTCCGTGGGGCATCAGGCCCTCGCCGCAGGCCTTGTCCGGCAGGTCGCCTGCGCGCTCGAGCACCAGCGCGGTGAGGCCGGCCTGCCGCGCGGCGATCGCGCAGGCGAGCCCCGCGGGACCTCCGCCCGCGATGACGAGGTCGAACGCTGGCGCCTGCGCCTGGGTCACCGAATCGGTAACCGCGGTGCTCACTGCTTCGGCTCCAGCGCGCCGAGCGCGGTGCGCAGCCGGTGCCCCGCGAGCGCGGCCATCGAGCGGGCCGCCTCCCTCGCGAGCGAGAGCACGCTGACCCGATCGGGGGCGTGGAGCTCGCCAGCGTGCAGCTGCCGCAGGGCCTCGCCGCGCCGCAGCTTGCCGCTCGAGGTGCGGGGGAGCGTCCCTGGCGCGAGCAGCAGCACGGTGTGGGCGCGGACGGCGGTGCGCTCGAGCACGCGGCTGCGGATCTGCTCCTCGAGCGGAGGCTGCGCGGCGGCGGCCTCCGCGGAGGGCCCGCCTTCTCGCTCGACGAGGAGCAGCAGCTGCTCGCCCTCGCCTTCGTCGGCCCCCCCGGGCAGGAAGCCGATCGCCGCCGCGCAGCCCGTGCGGACGCCGGGCAGGCCATCGAGCGCGTCCTCGAACTCCTGCGGCGCGTGGTTCTGGCCGCGCAGGATCACCAGGTCCTTGGCGCGGCCGCAGAGGTGGAGCTCGCCGCCGAGGACGAAGCCGAGGTCGCCGGTGTCGAGCCAGCCGTCCTGCAGGGCTCTCGCCGTCGCCTCGGGCTGGCCGAAGTAGCCCGACATGATCGACGGGCCGCTCACCAGCACGCGGCCCACCTCGCCCTCGAAGAGCGGCGCGGGCTCGGCGAGCGAGCGGGCGATCCGCACCGCGAGGCCCGGCAGCGGCATGCCCACCGAGGCGACCTCGACCACGCCGGGCGCTTCGAGGGAAAGAGTGTTACCTGCGATGACCGCCTCGCGCCGCGTGTGCAGCGGACCCGCCTCCAGCGCGGTGAAGCGCGCGCCCCGCCCCTTGGGCGTGAAGGTCACCGCCAGCGACGCCTCGGAGAGGCCGTAGACGGGAGTGAGCGCCCGCGGGTCGAGCCCGAACTTCGCGAACCGCTCGGCGAACCGGCGCAGCACGCCCGCCGAGACGGGCTCCGCGCCGTTGAGCGCCAGCTGCCACGAGGAGAGATCGCACCCCGCGAGCTCCTCGTCGCGGACGCGCTTGAGGCAGAGGCCGTAGGCGAAGTTGGGCGCCGGCGAGACGGTGCCGCGGTGACGCGAGATCGCCCGCAGCCAGAGGGCCGGCCGCGCGAGGAACAGCTCAGGGCCGAGCAGCGCGAGCGGGCCCGGGTGGATCACCGCCAAGAGCAGACAGCCCACCAGGCCCATGTCGTGGTAGAGCGGCAGCCAGGTGACGCCCTGCTGCTGGTGCGCCCCGCCCTCGGGCAGGAACGAATCGATCGCCTCCGCGTTGGCGAGCAGCGCTGCGTGCGTCAGGGCGACGGGCTTCGGGTCCACCGTGGTGCCCGAGGAGAACTGGATCAGGCCGAGCTGGTCGCCGGTGCCCTCGTGCAGGTGCCGGCCCTGGCCGCGTGCGCGGACGTCGGCGATCTGGAGGCACCCGAGCGGCACCCGCGCCCGCGCCACCGCCACGCCGAGCAGCCGCGACACCCGCGCGTCGGAGAGTAATACTCTTGCGCCCGTCACCTCCAGCATCCGCGTGGTGCGGGCGTGGAACTCCTCCATCCGGCCCAGGCGCAGGGGAGGGTAGAGCGGGACGGGCACCGCGCCAGCGCAGAGCGCGCCGAAGAACGCGTCCATGAAGTCGGGGCCGGTGGGCAGCACCAGGGCGACGCGGTCGCCGGGCCGCACGCCCAGCTCGGCGAGGCCCGCGGCGGTCTTGCGCGCGCGCTCGAACAGCTCGGCGAACGTGAGCACCTGCTCCTGCTCGCGCGCGTCGATGAAGGTGAGCCCGTTCTTGCCAGCGGCCGCGGCAGCGAGCGCGGACACGACCGTCTGGTGTCGCGGCGCCGCCGCAGCAGGACCGGCCAACGACGCGGTCGTCTTCCCGCTCCCAGACCCGCTGGCCTTCATGGCGCAGCCGGAGCAAGCGCGCCCGCGCTCGCTTCCACCTTGCGCCGGGCCACCAGCAGCGCCAGCTCGCGCACCGTCTTCACCTCGGCGGCGTCCTCCTCGCGCAGCGCGACCTGGAAGGTGTTCTCCAGCTCGACCACCAGCGTGATCAGGGTGACCGAGTCGAGCTGCAGGTCCTGCACGAGGAGGTCCTCGGGCCGCACCACGCGCTCCAGCTGCAGCTCCACCTTGAGCACGCGGTCGATGCAGGCGAAGGCCTCGGGCAGGAGCGCCTCCACCTCGGCGCCGTCGGGCGCCGCGGGCAGCGCGGGGAGCGGCTCGGCAAGTATCTGACTCACTTCTTCGCTCCGGGCAGGAAGCGCGAGACGCCGGCGAACCGCTCCTGGTACCCGGCGCCGAGCGCCTCTTCCTCCGCGCGGATCCGCACCCAGAGCAGCGCGGCGTTGGCCGCCGTGAAGACGGCCGCGGAGAGGACCGCGCCGTACAAGAGCGGCAGGCAGAGCAGCTCGGTCACGACCGCCAGATAGTTCGGGTGCCGGAGGAAGCGGTAGGGTCCGCCGGTCACCGGCGGCTCACCGGGCACGAAGACGATCCGCACGTTCCACCGCTCGCCGAGCGCGCCGATCGCCCACCAGCGCAAGCCCTGCGCGAGCCCGCACGCCAGCAGCAGGAGCGGCCAGAGCGCCGGCGGCGCGGTGTGGCGAAGGAGCGCCTCGAGGAAGCAGGCCGGCAAGAAGAGGGTGTGCAACACGGTCATCACTGCGAAGTGGCGCCGGCCCACCTCCTGGCCACCGCGCGCGAAGGCGGCTGCGGCGTTCCGCTTGGAGATCCGCAGCTCGACGAGCCGCTCGACCCCGGTGGCGCAGAGCAGGCCCAGGTAGAGCCAGAGCGAGAGGGGCACGCGGGCGAGGGCAGATGGCGCGTCGTAGGTCACCATCGGGGTCACCATCGGGTCACCATCGCAGCAGCACCAGCTCGGAGCAGAAGCCCGGGCCCATCGCCAGCAGGAGCCCCAGGTCGCCCGGGAGCGCGCTCTGCTCCTCGAGCAGCTCGTCGAGGACGAAGAGCACCGACGCCGACGACAGGTTCCCCACCGACTCCAGCGACGCCCAGGTCCGGCGCAGGGCGGCGCGCGGGAGCTCCAGCGCGGTCTCGAAGGCCTCCAGCACCTTGGGCCCGCCCGAGTGGCAGATCCAGTGGCGGAGGTCGCTCCGCGTCAGCCCCTGCGCGCCGAGGAAGTCATCGACGTCGCCGCGGATCCGCTCCAGCACCAGCTTGGGCACCGCGGGGCTCAAGACCACCTTGAAGCCCGAGTCGACCACGTCCCAGCCCATCACGCGCTCGGTGTCCGGGTAGAAGACCGAGCGGGTGGCGAGGATCTCGGGGCCCCGGCGCGGCGCGCCCGCGTCGTGCAGCGCCTGCGCCCGCTCGCCGCCGGCAGCGACCACGGCTGCCCCTCCGTCTCCGAAGAGGCCGCTGGCGATGATGTTGGCGATCGAGAGGTCCTCCCGCTGCAGCGTCAGCGAGCAGAGCTCCACCGAGACCAGCGCGCCCACCTCGCCCGGAAAGCCGCGCAGCACGTCGGTCATCCGGGCCACTCCGGCAGCGCCCGCGACGCAGCCGAGGCCGAAGATCGGGGTGCGCTTGATGTCGGGCCGCAGGCCGAGCCGGTTGACCAGCCGCGCGTCGATCGAGGGCGTGGCGATGCCCGTGACGGTGACGAAGTAGAGGTGGTCGAGGTCGCGCGGCTGAAGCCCGGCCCGGTCGAGGGCGCTCTGCAGCGCCGCGGCCCCGACGTCCACCGCGGCCGAGATGAAGGCGTCGTTGCGCTGCGCGAACGTCGTCAGCTTGTCGTAGTCGTCGAGCGGGATGGCGAGGTGCCGGCCCCCCACGCGCACCGACCGGTGCAGCTGCTCGAGCCGCTCGAGGTTGAAGTGGCGCTCGCTCCACAGCTTGCGGAACCGCTCGAGCAGCGTCTCCTGGTCGGCGAAGTGGGGCGGCAGCGCGCGGCCCGTCGAGAGCAGGCGCGGGCGCGGCGCGAGGGCGGCGTCGGGGCTGGGTTGCAGGCCGATCATCTTGCGAACTCCGACTGCAGTGCGAGGCGCGGTCGCCTCGCGGGTCTTGGCACTGCAGATGCCTCGGGCGCGGTCAGCGGTTCCCGATGGTCTCAGCGCCCACGTACCACGAGAGGGCGCTCCTCGGCAGGCTGGTGGTGGCCTTCGGGTGCAGTTCCACGCGATCGGGGCCAACGACAAATCCTCACCGCCGTCGCCGTCAACGTCCATGTCAACGTCTCATGGTCGGTCCACACCCCGGGG
>JAYWAO010000023.1:0-19733 GCA_043782365.1 Deltaproteobacteria bacterium | reverse complement strand
AAGGAGGCAGCCCCGTAGGGGCGACCGTTTTTCTAGCCCCGGCATTTGCCGGGGCTCCTGAGTGCGACCCCAACCCCGGTGCTAACTGATCGGCATTGCGTCTAGCAGGGCGATTGCAATCCGTTTGCCGGTACGCGATTGAAGGAGGCCATGAGCGATCTCCTCGACCTGCCCGCGCCCGAGGCTGACCACCGGGTCGCGTACGGAGCGCTCCCGCAGCAGTTCGGCGACCTCTACCTCCCCGCGGGCGCGGGTCCTCACGCGCTGGTGCTGGCGCTGCACGGAGGCTTCTGGCGCGAGCAGTACGACCTCACGCACCTCGGCCACCTCTGCGCGGCGCTGGCGCGCGCGGGCTTTGCGGTCTGGTCCGTCGAGTACCGGCGCATCGGCCAGGAGGGCGGCGGATATCCGGGCACGCTGCAGGACGTCTCGCTCGCGGCCGGGTTCCTGCCGCAGCTGCGGCGGCGCTTCCCGGCGCTCGGCGCGGGCGTGGTGGCGCTCGGCCACTCGGCGGGCGGGCAGCTGGCGCTCTGGCTCGCGGGCCGCCACCACGCGCCCGCGGCGTCGGGCGTGCACGGGCCGCCGGTCGGGCTCGCGGGCGTGGTGGCGCTGGCGCCGGTGTCCGATCTGGCAGAGGCGTCGCGCCTCGACCTCGGCGCGGGCGTGGTGCGCGACTTCCTCGGCGGCCCGCCCGAGGCGCAGCCCGAGCGCTATGGGGCCGCCTCGCCATGCCGGCTGCTGCCGCTGGGCGTTCCGCAGATCGTGGTGCACGGGACCGAGGACGACACCGTGCCGTACGCGCTCTCGCGGGCCTATGTGAAGGAGGCGCAGGCGCGCGGCGAGCGCGCGGAGCTGCGCACGCTGCAGGGGATGGGGCACTTCGAGCCGCTCGACCCGCGGAGCGCCGCGTGGCCCGTGGTGGCGGATGCAGTGCGCGCGCTCAGCGGATAGGCGCCGATTGGCCGTCGCGCGCGGCGATCAGCCCTTCACCCGCGGCACCAATATCTCGTGGTCCACCAGCCGCTGCAGCAGCTCGGGCTCCAGCAAGGGCCCGCCCTGCGCCGCCACCTCGGCGACCACGCTCGCAGTCGGCCGCCCGTCGAACCTCCCCAGCGCCGCGAACACCGCCGGCGTCACCGGCAGCGGGTCATAGTCGCGATAGGTGACCAATTGCACGGCATCGGCCGCAGTCCCGCGCACCGAGAAGCGGCCGAGGCGCAGCGGCACCAGCACCGGCGACACGTCGGTGAACCGCGCGTACGCCTTGCGCGCCTGCTGCGCCAGCACCGTGCCCTCGGCGCCCGCGAGCGCCAGCGCCGCCTCCCAACTGAGCGCGGCGGCGATCGGCGCGCTCTGCACGAAGAACTCCCGCTCGCGCCCGAGCCACCTGCCCCAATGCCGCCGGTGGCGCGCGTGGTCCACCGCGCCGTCCAGCTCCGGCCCGGTGGGCTCCTGCCGCCGGCTGGTCACCAGCGCGGCGAGCGCCTCCGAGCCCACCTGCAGCTCGGTGGCGCAGTGGAGCGCCACCGCGCCCTCGACGGCCATCAAGAGCTGGTGCAGCGCCTTCCAGAACCCGCCGCCCACCGCGCCGCGCTCGTGCTTGCAGAACCAGGTCGAGCAGGTCGACTCGCGGTGCTGCCACACCCCGCAGCGGCCCGTCGGCACGTCGAGGAACGGGCAGCGGAGCGAGCCCTTGCGCCCGAAGAGCTGCGACGAGGTGCTGTAGAGCGTCCAGTAGTGCGCTGGCGCGTCCACCGAGAGCGGCGTGATGCCGGCGCGCGCGGTCACCATCGCCTCCAGGATGGCACGGCCGTTCGCGGTCTCGGGCGAGGTCTCCGCCAGCACGCCGCCCGCGAGGAAGTTGTGCAGCGTAGGGAAGTACGTGCAGCAGCGGTCCTCGGTGAAGTAGAGCGCGCCGTCGTCGGCGTCGGCGCCCGGGGGCCGCTGCATCGCGCAGTCGTCGCAGGTGGCCCGGCCCTCCTCCGGGAGCGGCGCGCCGAAGAGCGCGTCGGTCCAGCGGGCGTGGAGAGGCGGTAACACTCTAATAGCCCACGGGCTTCGTCGAGAGGAGCGCGCGGACCGCGTCGATGGTCGGCTGGTGCCAGAGGATCTCGCCGTGGTTCACCGGCTGGGTCACGTGGGGCACGCTGCCGAACGACTTCGGGAAGTGGGCGCTGGCGTCGCTGACCATCGCGTCGCCCGTGCCCGTGTGCAGCTCGGCCGGCGTGGGCACCGAGAGGAGCGCGACCGTGCGGGGCTTGGCCCCCGGGGCCTTCAGATAGACCCGCACGGAGATGGGCGAGTTGCCGCCGTAGCTCTGGTAGACGATGCCTGGGACCCTCTTCTCGCCGGACTCCAGCTTGGGAAAGAGACTCACCCTGGACTTATACCCGAGCTCGAGCCCGCCCGGAGCGCCGAGCGCGTCGTCGAGCGCGGTGTGCATCTCTTCGAGCGGCTTACGGACCTTCTTGGGCAGCTCGCGGATCGCCCTCCCGAGCTCGCCGTCCACCTTCGAGAGCACGGAGGCATAGTCAGCGCCGTGGTGGGGCGTGTGCAGCGTGACCACCCACTTGATGCGGCCGCCGGCGTCCCCGAACTCCTTGAGGAGCCGCCGGATGACGAGCCCGCCGCGGCTGTGACCCACCAGCGCGATCGGGCCGGTGGTCTCGTCGAGCAGCTTGCGCAGCGCCCACGGCGCGCTCTGGTACGCCTTGTCGAAGCGGTCGGCCTCCTGGCAGGCCGCGCTCCCGTGCGAGGAGGTCGCGAGGCACGCCACCTGGTTCCAGGAGGCGACCTTGTAGACCCGGCCGAGCCCCTCGAACCAGCTGTGCTTGGGCGCCGGAGGAGACAGCTCCACGCCGAACTTGGAGTCGAAGGTGGGCGTCGCCTTGCTGTCGTACGCGAAGGGCTTCACGTTGGGCGTCTGGGTCGGCGCGCGGAAGTGGAGCGAGCTCGAGCCGACCCCGTGCACGAAGAGCACCGCGGTGGCGCCCTTCGCCGCGACGCCGCCCTCGACCCACGAGTGCTCTTTCTCCCAGCCCGCTGGGCCCTGGGGCGGCAGCGTCGGAGCGGCGGCGTGAGTTGGCGCGGCGACGACGGTGGAGATGGCAAGCAGGACGGCAAACAGGGCGAGCGGCGAGCGGAGCGTGGGCACGGGGTCCTCAGCGAGGCGGGGAAGCGCCCAGAATAGCGCGTCTGCGCACGGGCGCACGACGACCACAGCGACGAATGAGGAATGCAGTGGTGGGCCGGCGCTTGCCTCGCGCCGCTAGAGGATCCCGCTCAGCTGGATCGCCCCCGCCGTCACCACCGTCTCGCCGCGCGCGAGCCCCGAGATCACCGGGAGCAGGTCGCCGCCCGCGTCGTCCACCTGCACCTGCTTGCGCGAGAACCGGAGCATCCCGTGCTCGGTGCGGCCGAGCTGCGTGAAGACCCACGTCTGCTCGCCCTGCCGCAGCACCGCCGTCCGCGGGATGGCGAGCGACGTGCGCACGCCCGAGGCGATCTTCACCGTGGCGTACATCTCGGGCCGCAGCTCGCCGCGCTCGTTCTTCAGCACGCAGCGCACGCGGGCGGTGCGGGTGGCGGGGTCGAGCGCAGGCGAGATCCAGTCGACGCGGCCGGTGAAGGCGCGGCCTTCGTACGCCGGGACGTAGGCGCTCAGCGCCGCGCCGGTCTGCACCTTGGCGAGATCGGTCTCGAAGACGTCCGCGAGCACCCACACCTGGTCGATCGAGCCGATGGTGAACAGCTCGACGGCCGAGCCGCCGCCATACTGGCCCTGCACCTCGACGCCTGGGTTGACCGCGCGGCTGATCACCTCGCCGCCGATCGGCGCGCGCAGGATGTAGCGCTGGCCCTGCACCGAGGCGCCGCCGCCCCGGTGGAGCAGCCGCGTGCGGGCCTGCGCGCGCTGCACCTCGGCGCGGGCCTTGCGCTCGTTGTCGGTGGCCGACTCGAGGTCGCGTCGCGCGCCGGCCTGCGCCTCCACCAGCGCGGTCTGCCGGGCCAGCTCGTGCTGGGCGGCGATCAGATCGGCCTCGGCCTTCTCGACGTCGGCCAGCGCCGACCCGAGGTCCGGCGAGTCGATGACGGCCAGCTGCGCGCCCTTGGCCACCTTCTGTCCCGGGTGCGCGGAGATCTCCACCACCCGGCCGCTCACCGGCGAGAAGACGTGCGCCACGCGCAGGTCGTCGAAGGCGACACGGCCCGAGGTGGTGATCTCGCCGCCCACTTCACGCTCCTCGACGGGCGCGGTGACGATCTGCCCAGAGGAGAGCTGCTGCGGCGAGAGCCACGCCTCGCCGGGAGGGCGCTGCGGACCGGCCTCGGCCTTCTCCTCTTTGCAGGCGGTGACGGCGGCGAGCAGCGCGGCGCAGAGGGCGAGCGGCAGGGAGCGGCGGGTCGTCCGGGGCGTCTGGGAGGTCATCGGCGCAGCTCCTGGGAGACCGCCGCCTCGAGCGCCGAGACCGCGGTCCAATAGCCGGCGAGCAGCGAGAGCCGCTCACCGTTGACGGCGAGGAGGGTCCGCTGCGCGTCGAGCAGGTCGAGCAGCGAGGCGGAGCCCTTCTGGTACTGCACTTCGATCAGGTCGCGGGCGCGGCGGGCGCGGCCGAGCAGCCGCGCGTCCATCCGCTCCACCTGCGCGCGGGCGGACGAGAAGCTGGCGAAGGCCGTGCGCACGTCGGCGGCGACCTGCGCCTCCACCTTCTGCTGCAGCGCCGACTGCGCGCGCACGTCGGCCTCGGCCTTCTGCTGCTCGCCCGACTGTCGATAGAGAATCGGTAACGGCAGCGAGACGCCCGCCGAGACGGTGGGGGGCGCGATCGCGTCCGCAGAGGTGCCCTGCTGCGCGTAGCCGACGTTGAGCGTCAGGTCGGGCCAGCGGCTGCGCTGCACCAGCGCGAGCTGCGCCTCGGCCCGCTCGCGCTGGCGGGCGGCGGCCTGCAGATCGGGGCGGTGCTGCGCGGCCCGCTGCAGCAAGGACTCCGTGCTCACCGAGGAGAGCGCCGCGGGCACCTTGAACTCGAGCCCCCGCGGATCGAGCTCGAAGGGCGGCGGCTCACCGCGCACCGCGAGGAAGGCCGCCAGCGCGGCCCGGTTCGAGGCGAGCGCGGCGCGCGCCTGCTCGCGGAGCTGCTCGGCCTCCAGCTCCGCCACCTCGGCCCGCGCGACGTCGGCCTCCGACACCGCGCCGAGCGCAAACCGCTTCTCGTTGAGCTCGCGCGTGCGGGCCGCCGAGGCGCGCGCCTCCTCGGCGAGGTCGATCTGCGCCCGGGCCTGCAGCGCCTGCACGAAGAGGTTCTTCAGCGCCAGCTCCAGCGTCCGCTGCGCGTCGGCCCGCGCGCCCCGGGCGGCCTCCAGCGCGGCCTTGGAGACGTCCTGGCGAAGGCCCTTCTTGCGCGTGACGAGCAGGTCCGAGAGCGCGCCCTGGTCGGAGAGCCCCACGCTGAAGCCCGTGGCGGAGCAGCCCGCGCACCTGCTCGCGTCGTATCCCGGCGAGCGGGTCACCCCCGCAGAGAGCTGCGGATTGGGCGAGGCCGAAGACGCCTCGAGGTCACCCTCGGCCGACCGCACCTGCGCATCGGCCACCAGCAGATCGAAGCCGCGCGCGCGGAAGATCCGCAGCGCGTCGTCGAGCGTGAGCGTGGCGGGAAGGCCGGGCCCAGCCTCGTCGGCGCGCGCGGACGGGCCCGCGAGGGGCAAGAGCAGCAGGGCGAGAGCGGCGAGCACGGAGCGCATCGGCGGCCCTGCAACGCAAGCGGCAAGCCAGGGGGCTTGGACGCGAGATCAGAGGATTCTCGGGCGAGCGCCCGGGCCGGCCAGCGCGCTGCTCGAAGGATCCTTCAGGGGCGGGTGCAAGGAACTTGCAGTCCGACGGCACGGCAAACGACAGCGCTGTCGTCAGCAGAGCGCGTGTGGGCGTCCGCGACCGACGCCGCGGCACGGAGCCTGCTAGACCTGAGGGCATGCGGCTCCACCTGCGCCTCGCCCTGGTCTCCTGCTTCGTCGCCCTGCTCGCGACAGGCCTGACCGGGGCGCTGCTCATCAGCGAAGCGCGCCGCGAGGGGACCGCGCAGCTGCTCCAGCGCCAGGAGCTGCTCGCGCAGAACCGGGCTTTCGCGCTCGGGGACAGCCTGGAGGTGGCGCTGCGCGAGCTGGTGCGCCTCTCGAACATGGCCGAGGTCGATCTCTCCGACGACGACCTGCGCCCCGAGGCGCAGCTGCTCGCGCACGCGCACCGCAACTCCACGCTCTTCAACATCGGCCTGCGCATCCACGACGCCACCGGCCGCTGCCTCTGGGCAGAGCCCGACAGCCAGCCCTGCAAGGACGAGACGGCGGCCGGCGCGCCCTGGTTCGTCGAGGGCATGAAGGCCCGCGGCGCCATCGTGGTGGCCGAGGGCGCGCCGAGCCACCGCATCGACATCCTGGTGCCGATCGCCGGCAAGCACCCCGCGCGCGGCGCCGTGGTGGGCGTGCTCCGCGGCATCATCGATCCGCGCACCGACCGCATCCTCGCGCCCGCGCTCTCCGAAGCGCTGCCCGCGGGCACCGAAGCAGCGGTGGTGGCGGCGCGCGGCGGGAGGCTGATCTACCCGGCCTCGCTGCCGCGCTCGACCGGCTGGGACCGCGCGCTGGCGAGCGCTCCGGGCGCGGCCGGCGCCTTCTCGCTCGAGGAGGACGGCGAGCGCTGGCTCTTCGCGCACGCGCCCGTGGCCCACTCGGGCTGGGGGCTCGCGTTCCGCTGGCGGTGGTCCCAGCTCGACGATTCGCTGGTGCGCCAGCGCAAGCTGCTCTGGCAGATCCTGGCCGCGGGCGGGCTGCTCGCGGTGCTCTTGTCGCTGGCGTCGTCGCGCTGGCAGGTCCGGCCGCTGGAGCAGCTGGTGCACGAGCGCACCGCCGAGCTGGAGGCGGCGCAGCGCGCGCTCCTCGCGCAGGAGCGGCTGGCGGCGATGGGCCAGGCGGCGGCGGTGATCTCGCACGAGCTGAAGAACTCGCTGGGCGCGCTGGGGATGGGCGTCGAGCTGATCGCGCGCGACGCCGCGGCGGCCGGGCTCGCCAAGGTGCACGGGCAGGTGCGCGAGGAGGTGACGCGGCTGCGTACGCTCACCGACGAGCTGCTGGTGTTCGCCCGCTCGCCGCAGGTGGAGAAGCAGGAGCACGACTTGAACCAGCTGCTGCGGCGCGCGGCCGAGCTCAGCGCCGAGCAGGCCGCTTCGGCGGGGGTGCGGATCGAGCTGCTGCCGGCGCCCGGGCCGCTCCTGGTGGGCTGCGACGGCAAGCGCATCCAGAGCGTGCTGGCGAACCTCGTGCTCAACGCCATCGAGGCGGTGGCCTTCCAGAAGACGCCGCCCGAGGGCGATCTCAAGGGCACGGTGCGCCTGACCACCGCGCTCCTGCCCGGCGCCGCCCACGTCACCGTCGAGGACAGCGGCCCGGGCCTCACCAGCGAGGCGCAGGGGCACCTCTTCGAGCCGTTCTTCACCACCAAGCGCAACGGCACGGGGTTGGGCCTCTCCACCTCGCAGCGGTTCATCGGCGCGCACGGCGGCCGCATCGAAGCCGGGCGCAGCGACCTGGGCGGCGCGCGCTTCGTGGTGGTGCTGCCGGTGGTGTTGCCGGTGGTGCTGCCGGTGGTGCTGCCGGCGGTGTCGCCGCTGGCGCCGCCCGGAGGCAAGGCGTGAGCGGGCCCGCGCAGAGAGGAGGCCACGTGCAGAGCACGGTGCTGGTGATCGACGACGAGAAGTCCTTCCGCGTGATCTGCGAGGAGGCGCTCAGCCGCGAAGGCTACCGCGTGCGCACCGCGGCCGACGGCGCGGCGGGCGCGAAGGCGTGGCGGCAGGAGCCCACCGACGTGGTCATCCTCGACCGCAACCTCCCCGACCTCGACGGCGTGGAGCTCCTGGCGACCCTCTCCAAGGAGGCGGCCGAGCGCGGCGTGGACACGCTCTTCCTCATCGCGACGGCCTATGCCGAGATCGAGAACGCGGTGCTGGCGCTGCGGATGGGCGCCGAGGATTATCTCACCAAGCCGATTCAATTGTCAGACCTCTTGATAAAGATTCAAAAAGCGCTGGAGACGCGGCGGCTGCGCGCGCGGGTGCGGGCGCTGCACCGTGAGCGGACCGGCGGCGAGCCCGAGCAGTGGCTGCTCAGCTCGAAGAGCCCGGCGATGAAGGCCGCGCTCGAGCAGGTGGAGCGCGTCGCCGAGAGCCCGAGCACCTCGGTGCTGCTGCAAGGCGAGAGCGGGACTGGCAAGGAGGTCCTCGCGCGCCTGCTCCACGAGCGCACGCCGGGCCGGCGCGACGAGGCGTTCGTCGAGCTCAACTGCGCCGCCATCTCCGAGGGCCTGCTCGAATCGGAGCTGTTCGGCCACGAGCGCGGCGCCTTCACCGACGCGAAGAACACCAAGCGCGGCCTGATGGAGGTGGCCGACGGCGGCACCCTCTTCCTCGACGAGGTAGGCGAGCTGTCGGCCCCGCTGCAGACCAAGCTGCTGCGCGCGCTGGAGACGATGCGCTTTCGGCGGGTGGGCGGGACCCGCGATCTGCAGACCGACCTGCGCGTCGTCGCCGCCACCAACCGGAACCTGGGTGAAGCGGTGCGCGAAGGCCGGTTCCGGCTCGACCTCTTCCACCGGCTCGACGTCTTCGGCCTGCGCGTGCCCCCGCTGCGCGAGCGGCGCGAGGACCTCGCCGAGCTCTCGCGCTTCCTGCTCGCGCGGATCGCCGCGCGGCTGCTCAAGCCCGCGCCGAGGCTGCTCCCGGAGGCCGACAAGCTGCTGGCGGCGTATTCGTGGCCCGGCAACGTCCGCGAGCTGCGCAACGTGCTCGAGCGGGCGGTGATCCTCGAGCGGGGCGGGGTGATCGCGGCGGCGGCGCTGGTGCTCGGCGAAGTGGGCCCGCGGCCGGGCAGCGCGTTCTTCGAGGCGCAGCAGATCGACGGCCGGCCGCCCACCCTGGCGGAGCTGGAGAAGCTCTACCTCGAGCGCCTGCTGCAGCACGCAGGCGGCAACCGCACGCAGGTGGCGCGGCTGCTCGACGTCTCGTATCCGACGGTGGCGAAGAAGATCGCCGACTATGGGATCGTCTTGCCCGAGAAGTGAGCCCTCCGCGCCCTCGTGGTAACAAGGCCGGATGAAGTTCGCCCTCCAGCTCCTCCTCGCAGCCCTGATGGTCGCCGCAGGTGTATTTCACTTCTTGAAGCCCAAGGGCTTCTTGCGCGCCACGCCCTCGTGGGTCCCGGCGCCGCTCTTCATCGTGTACTTCACGGGGGTCTGCGAGATCGCGGGCGGTCTCGGCCTCCTCGTGCCGCTCACGCAGCGGGCCGCGGCCTGGTCGCTGGTCGCGTTCTACCTCGCGGTCTTTCCGGCGAACGTGAACATGGCGGTCAACAAGATCGGCCTCGGCCGCGTCTCGCCGCCTGCCTGGATGCTCTGGGCGCGGCTCCCGCTGCAGGCGGTCCTGATCGCCTGGGCGTGGTGGTTCACGTAAGAATGCCGGGGCGCGCCGCTCAACGGCGCGCATCGGGGAGGGTCCTTGCGCGCACTCCAAGCAGCGCCGCTTCTGCTGATCACCTGCAGCGCACTCCTGCTCGGGCCCGCGCCCGCGCACGCCAAGAAGCCCAAGGCGGCCCCGAAGAGCGCCGCGAGGAGCACGCAGGCCGCGCCTGTCCGCCGGACCGCCCAGCCCGGCGCGCGCGAGCTGGTGGTGAAGTATCTGGAGGCGATCGGCGGAGAGGCCGCGCGCAGCGTGCAGAGCCGGCTCGCGCTCGGCACCGTCGAGCAGCTCCCGGCGGCGCCCGGCAGCGTCTCGCGCACCTGGAAGCTGGAGCTCGCGTGGAAGGCGCCGGCCCGGGCGCGCGAGGTGTGGCTGGACGACAAGGGCGGCAGGATCCGCCGGTCCTTCGACGGCACGGGCGACCAGGGCGGCTGGGTGGTCGGGCCCGAGATCAAGAAGCGGCGGCTGCGGCAGTCGGAGCGCGTGGAGCTGGTGCGGCTGGCCGCGCTCTACCAGCCGGCAGCGATGATGCCGCTCGACGAGCTGGTGCTCGACCACCGCGACGCGGTCAACGGCCACGCCGCGGCGGTGCTGAAGGTGAAGAGCGGCGAGCAGCTCTGGCTCGACGCCGCCACGGGCCTGCCGTTGCGCCTCGACCTGCTCGCGGACAACCCCGCGCCGGACCGCGCCGGCGAGTTCTACTTCTCGCAGGTGTACTTCGAGGACTGGAGGTTCGTCGGCGCCGCGCTGCTCCCGCACACCATCCGCCGCGTGCTGGTGGACCAGACGCTCACCTGGCGGCTCACCGACGTGAAGAACGACGCGGAGCTGCCGGACAGGCTGTTCAAGAAGCCGTACTTCTGGCGGGGGTAGGGGCTCCGGGATCGTCCTTGGGGGCGCTAGAGCTAGAAGAACTTCAACGCGGAGGGGCGGAGAACGCGGAGGGGCCGCGGAGGTCTTGGGGGCGTGCGCCGACGCGGGACTGGTCTCCATGCGGTACGAGGCCGAATCTGTAGATCGTAGAGAAAGCCCCGCAGCCCCCGACGACGCTCGACTCGAGCTCGCCTCTGGCGCGACCGCTGCGGCTCGCTGGCACGCCAGTTGAACTACCCCCCAGCGTGCCCTCGCTACCGAGGGCGAGGAGAAGACGATGCCCCGGATCGAGAAGGTGATGCTGCTGATCGCAGGTGTCTCAATCGCTGCTGGCGCGGTGATCGGCTTCGGCCACCGCAACGCGGCCTCCGAAACCAAGGGCGAGCTGACGGCCGAGCAGCGGGCCGAGCTGAACGGGCCGCCCGCGCCGCCGCCGCAGCTTCACGTCGCGCCGGTGCTGCAGGCGCAGGAGCCCGCGCCCCCGCAGGTCGATGGCGCGAGCACCCAGCCTGAGGGCGGAGAGGAGTCGGGCGCCGAGGACGGGAGCGGGTCGTAGCAGGCGCCGGGCCGCGCTGGCGGCTTGGCGGAGGGCGGGCGCGCGCCCGCACCTCGAGCGCGAACGTCGCAGGGAAGTTGCGCGCGCGACGCAGGGCGGATGGCCAGCCGGAGGAGAGTCGCTGGCATGACTCGACCCGGCCTGGCCAGCGCGGCCCCTCCCACCAGCGCGAAGGCAGCGCGCCCCTCGAAGGCGCAGCGCCTCGGAGAGCTCGGCCTGTTCTATGTCGCGGCGCCCGGACTGATCGCGCTCGCCTCAGCAGGGCACCGCTGGGTGGTCGCGCCCACCATCGCCCTTGGCGCGCTGCTCTCGGCGCTCGTCCTCTGGCGGGATCCCTCGTACGACCGCCGGGCCTTCTGGGGCCTCGCTGCGTTTCGCGCTGGCCTCTTGCGGCTCCTCCTGCGCTCGGCGCTGGCCCTGCTGCTGCTGAGCGCGGGGCTCTGGGCCGCAGGCGCGTGGCCCGCCTTCCGGATGCCACGCGAGCGGCCGCTGGTCTGGCTGGGCGTGCTCGCGCTCTATCCGCTCCTCTCCGCCGGGCCGCAGGAGGTGATGTACCGGACGCTCTTCTTCCATCGCTACGGAGCGCTCTTCGGGTCCGAGACCGCGCGCCTCGTCGCGAGCGCGCTGCTCTTCGGCTGGGCTCATGTCCTCGTCCACGACGGGCTCGCCGTGCTGCTGGCGACGGCCGCCGGCGGCCTGCTCGCGCTCACCTGGCGGCGCTCACGCTCGCTGCTCCTCGTGGGCCTCGAGCACTCGCTCTACGGCGCCTTCGTCTTCACCGCCGGCGTGGGCGGGATGTTCGTCAATGGTGTCCGGCTGGTGTCGGGATTGACTCGATAACGCCCTCTCCTCGTCGGCTGATTGGCAACTGCGCGCCACGCTCCCGCGACAACCGGCTGGCCAGAGTGTGCCTCGCACTCGACGTCACAGTCCCACGGCGCGGCCGCGGCCAGAGCGCCGCGGCGGCTGCCTTCCGCGAGGAGGATCCAACATGGCGTTGCAGAGGCTGGCGCTGGTGACCGACGCGTGGCTCCCGCAGACCAACGGGGTCGCTCTCACCCTCTCGAAGGTGGTCAAGCACCTCGAGTCCGAGGGCATCGAGGTCCTGGTGGTCGCGCCCGACCCCGCCTGGCACAAGACCATCGCGCTCCCGTCCTATCCGGAGATCAAGCTGGCGATCGACCCCTGGAAGGCGGTCGAGCGGATCCGCGCCTTCGACCCCGACGCGGTGCACATCGCCACCGAGGGCTCGCTCGGCTTCTGGGTCAACGGCTGGATGCGCCGCCGCGGGCTGCGCTTCACCACCTCATTCCACACGCGATATCCAGAGTATCTCAGCGCCCGCTACCCGATCCCGGTGGAGTGGGGCTACCAACTGGTGCGCTGGTTCCACGGCGTCGCCGACCACACCCTGGTCTCCACCCACTCGATCGTCCGCGACCTCGAAGAGCGCCGGGTCGGCAAGAAGCTGGTCTATTGGCCGCGTGGGGTGGATACCGAGCTGTTCCACCCCTCCCGCCGCAATGCCGAGTGCTATGCGGGCCTCAAGGGGCCGATCTGGGTCTATATCGGCCGCGTCGCCGTGGAGAAGTCGATCGAAGACTTCCTCTCGCTGCCCCTCGATGGCACCAAGGTGGTGGTCGGCGATGGCCCAGCCCGCGCGGGCCTGCAGAAGCAGTTCCCCGAGGTGGTCTTCCGCGGATATCGGTATCGCGAGGACCTGGCGACGCACTATGCGAGCGCCGACTACTTCGTCTTCCCGTCGCGCACCGATACGTTCGGCAACGTGCTGCTGGAGGCGCTCGCGTCGGGCCTGCCGGTCGCCTCGGTGCCGTCGCCCGGACCCGACGACCTGCTCACGGAGGGCGTCAACGGCGCGGTGGACGACGACCTGCTCGCCGCCTGCCGCCGCGTCGTGCGCTGCCCCCGCGAGAAGGCCCGCGAGGTGGCGGCCGACTACACTTTCCGCGCCAGCCACGAGCTGTTCCGCGCGAGCCTGGTCCCGCTCCGCCCGCAGCTCCTGGCCGCGGATGGGCGCCGGTTCCTCCCGCTCAGCACCCCCGCCAGCTCGCAGCGCCTCAGCGGGACGCAGGGAGTCGCAGCAGCGGCTGCCCCTGGCGCATGACGACCCCGGCCTCGACGCCCGGGCAGAGCGAATACCCGGGCGGCGCGAAGACGAGGATGGTCGAGCCCAGCTCGAACCAGCCCATCTCCTGCCCCTTGGTGAAGCGGGCGTCGCAGTCGAAGCGGGTGGGTCCGCGGTGGTTGATGCGGAGAAGGACGGGCAGGCAATGGAGCTTGATCGACGCCACCAGGATCGACGCCACCGGCACGAGGAGCAGCTCGTGAGCGGCGGCGTCGCCTTCGCGCTGCACCGCGCAGCGGACCACCGCGCGCTCGTTCTTTGCGAACAGCTTCTCCACCCGCTTGAGGGCGATAGGGTTGGTGTTCCAGGTGTCGCCGGAGATGTAGTCGACGCGGCTGACGCGCAGGTCGTAGGGCGCGTGGAACCGGTGGTACATGTCCGAGGTGAGGCGCAGCGTCAGCCAGGTGGCGCCCTGGTAGCGCTGCACGAGCTCTGGATCCACCAGCAGATCCTCGAGCGTGTACGGGCACCCCTTCGCCTGGATCAGCTGGTTTCCCTGCACCTGGCCGCAGGCGCCCACGATCGTGTCGCAAGGGCTGGCGAAGATCTCCGGGCGCGGGTCGACCTCGCGCGACCCGGGCTTCAACGCGCGGATGAAGCAGTCGCCCAGGCTCTTGAACTCGGTCTTCGCGGCGTCGGAGAGATCGACGTCGCCGAAGAAGCGCCAGGCGGCGATGGAGGGGACGCGCAGGAGCGGGTTCTCCACCTTGGCGAGCCAGCCAACGAGCTGGGTCACCAGGGCGCGGGGGATGCGGTTGGTGAGGAGGAAGTTCAAGTCCTCCTGCAGGAAGAGGCGGGTAAAGGCGTTGGACATTGCGGTCAATCCTCGAGTCGAACTGCGAGCGAGCCATGAATGAAGCGATGATGCTGTATGGGCTGGGCGCGGTGCCGCTGGCGCTCGGGCTCTCGAAGCTGGTCACCCGCCTGCAGCTCTCCAAGGCCAAGCACCCCTCGCTGCGCGGGCACGCGAACCTCTCGCGCTTCATCGCGAGGCTGGTGCCGTTCTACGAGTACACCGAGGCGGAGTTCTTCCGCACCGACGACGCGCCGGCAGCGGTGGAGGCGCGGCGCCGCGAGGGGTTCGGAAAACTGTCCGACACTTTCAAGGCCCGCTTCGCGAAGAGCGCCGCTGCCACCGCCGAGGTGGAGCAGGGCCTCTCCGACCTTCAATTCACCAGCGCCTACCGCGTGCCTTTCCAGTACAGCCGCCACGTGCGAGCGCACCTCGAGGGCGGCGCGTTCCTGCAGTCGTCGGCCGGGGTGACGCTGACCGATCTCGATGGCAACGTCTTCCACGATCTCACCGGGGCGTATGGCGTGAACGTCTTCGGCTACGACTTCTACAAAGCGTGCATGGCGGCCGGGAGCGAGCGGGTGAAGGACCTCGGACCGGTGCTGGGGCCTTACCACCCGGTGGTTTCGTACAACGTGAAGCGACTGCAACAGATCTCGGGGCTGGACGAGGTCTCCTTCCACATGTCGGGGACGGAGGCGGTGATGCAGGCGGTCCGGCTCGCCCGCTACCACACCGAACGCTCGCACCTGGTGCGCTTCTGCGGCGCCTACCACGGCTGGTGGGGCGACGTGCAGCCCGGCATCGGCAACCCGCAGCCCGCGCGCGACACCTACACGCTGAAGGAGATGGACGAGGACTCGCTGCGCGTGCTCCGCAAGCGCCGGGACATCGCCTGCGTGCTGGTCAACCCGCTGCAGGCGCTCCACCCGAACGGCGGCGCGCCGTCGGACGGCTCGCTGCTCGACAGCGGCCGCCGCGCCGGCTTCGATAAAGTCGGCTACACGCGGTGGCTGCAGAAGCTGCGCGCGGTCTGCACCGAGCGGAAGATCCCGCTCATCTTCGACGAAGTGTTCCTCGGCTTCCGGGTCGCGCCCGGCGGCTGCCAGGAGTACTTCGGCGTCAAGGCCGACTTCGTCACCTATGGAAAGACGCTCGGCGGAGGCTTCCCGGTGGGCGTGGTCTGCGGCCGCAAGGAGCTGATGAAGCGGTTCCGCGACGACCGGCCCGCCGACATCTGCTTCGCCCGCGGAACGTTCAATGCCCACCCGCACGTGATGGGGGCGATGCACGAGTTTCTCCGCCGGATGGAGACGGACGAGGTAAAGGCAGTTTACCAAGACCTCGACCCGACATGGAACGGTCGCGCGGACCGGCTCAACCAGCGGCTCGAGGCCGAGGGCCTGCCGCTGCGGATTTCAAATCTCCAATCGATCTGGACCGTCTCCTATACGAAGCCGGCCCGCTACAACTGGATGCTCCAGTACTACTTGCGGGCCGCCGGCCTCTTGCTGAGCTGGGTCGGGACGGGCCGGCTCATCTTCAGCCTGAACCATTCGGACGCCGAGTTCGATGAGGTCTGCAAGAAGCTGCTCGCGGGTGCGCGGCAGATGGAGCAGGACGGCTTCTTCTGGAGCGATCCGGCGCTGACGAACAAGGCGATCCAGCGCAAGATCCTCAGGGAGATGCTGGCGCACCGGCGCTAGCCACGCGCGGGCGCGAGAACGGCAAAACAACCGTGCAGGGGTGGCCCCGCTACCCCGCCTGCGCCTTCTGCGGCGCGCCCTCGATCATCGGGTCCAGCTTCTCCCCGCGCAGCAGCGCCGGAATGGCGCCCTTGTATTGCATCCAATCATTGAACGGATCAGTCAGGATCTTGCTAAACCACGCCGCGCCCGTGACGAACCCGCGGGTGAAGAACAACTGCACGGTCCGCCCCACCAGCGCGAAGCCCGCGATCCAGAGCCAGAGCGTCGCCACGTGCTCGAGGTACCGTCCGAAGTCCGCGTGCGGCAGCGCGAAGACGCCGAAGAACGACGGCACGAACCAGAGCACCACCGGCGCGAGCGCCCAGACGGCGTGGAGGAACACCTTGCGCTGCAGGTTGTAGCCGACTTTGATCGCCTCCTTGTATTCGTGGGTCGCCTGGTTCTCCTCGTCGAACCCCTTGGGCTCGAAGAAGAAGTGGCCCACCTGGCGGGAGACCATCGCGATGGTCCAGCCGAAGAGGATGGCGATCGAGGTGTACTTGGTGAAGAGCATCACGTAGGTGACGAGGAAGCAGTTGGCGCTGAAGAAGTGCAGGGCTTGGTTGACGCGGCTGTGGTGGTAGTAGCGGTGGTCATCCCAGCGCTGCTCGCGCAAGGTCTCCAGAAAGGTTTGCATGTGCGCCTCCGGGGCGGTGGCGAGCCGGGGCGGCTCGCGCGAGTACGTCTCGTTCTTCGCAGCCGGCGGTGGGCGGGACGCGACGGCGCCGTGACGAGTGCGCGGCGGGCGAGAAATCGCGCCGGTCAATGACGATAGAGCGGTAGCAATCGTCCAATGGATAGGCTCCAGCTCCGAAACCCCGTCTTTGTCTGGTGGCTCGCGCTGAGCCTCTGCAGCGCCGTCAACTGCGGCGTCTGGCTCGCGCTGCGCAGGTCGGCGCGCAGGGAGTGCCCGGGAGACGGCGAGGACGACCGGCTACACCTCACGATGGTCGCCCTCTCAGGCGTCTATACCCTCATCTGCGCCTTCCGCTCGGTGGTGCCGCGCGCGGACGTGCAGCGCCTGACGCTCTTCGACAGCTGGCTGGCGACGGTGCTGGTCGGCCGCGCGGTGGCAACCATCGCCGAGCTGGCCTTCGTCGCGCAGTGGGCGCTGGCGCTCGAGCAGACCGCGCGGCTCGCAAAGGTGGAGGCGGCGCGCGCGATCGCAGGGGCTGCGCTGGTGGCCATCGGCGTCGCCGAGTGCTTCTCCTGGTATGCGGTGCTCACCACCAACTACTTCGGCCACGTGGTCGAGGAGTCGCTCTGGGCCGCTGTAGGCCTGGCCGCCGCCGTCGCCTCGGCGCTCCTCTATCCGCGCTTCCGCGGCACCTTCCAGCGGGTGCTCGCGGTGTGCATCGCGAGCGCGCTCGGCTACGTCGCCTTCATGGTGCTGCACGACGTGCCCATGTACGTGGGCCGGTGGCAGGCAGACGCGCTCGCCGGGCGCAGCTACCTGACGCTCTGGGAGGGGCTGCGCGACGTCGCAGCGCGCCGGGTGGTGACTTGGGACCTCGCCGCCTGGCGTGAGGAGATCCCGTGGATGTCTTTCTACTTCACGGTCGCGGTCTGGTTCAGCCTCGCGCTCTGCACCGTCTCGCTCCGGCCGTCAGCCGTGGCGCCGTTCCTGCTAGGTCGTCCGCCTCTCTCCGGCTCTGCCCGGTAGCGCACGCCGCGAGGGCCTTGCGCTGGTCCGCCGGATCGTCACCGCCCTGCCGCTGAAGGTCGCACGCCCTCCCGACGGCGGCCTCACGCCGCCAATAGCCTCGCGCCCGCCATTGGCAGTGCAGCGTGCTGCCCGCCCGGGCCGCGGAGGAGACCAGCGGTGGAACAGCAGCGCCCCTACGACCTGCTCGCGGTCAGCGACCTCCACCTGGGCTGCGACCTGCGCGGCGGCACGCCCCGCGGCGGTGACCCGCGGCGTGACCTGCTCGACCGCGCGCTCTGCCGCTTCCTCGACCACCACGCGCTCCGCCGCGAGGGCGGCCGGCGGTGGCGGCTGCTCCTGGTGGGCGACGTCTTCGACTTCGTCGCCGTCACCCAGACCCCCGCGCCCGGGCTGACGGCGCCGTTCGAGGTGGCCGAGGAGGAGCGCAGCTTCGGCCTCGCGTCGGAGGAGGCGAAGTGCGCCTGGAAGGTCACCAAGGTGGCCGCGCGGCACGAGGAGGTGTTTCACGCGCTCGCCCGCTTCCTGGTCGCGGGGCATGAGCTCCACTTCATCCGCGGCAACCACGACGCCGAGCTGCACTGGCCCGCCGTGCAAGCGGAGCTGCGGCGGCTGGTCTGCAAGCGCACCGGCCTCGAGGGCGACGGGCTGCAAGCAGTCGCCGAGCGGATCGTCTTCCACGCCTGGTTCTATCTGGAGCCCGGCTTCCTCTATGCCGAGCACGGCAACGCCCACGACCGCTACTGCCTGCAGAGCGGCTTCTTCGACGAGCTGCCCGGGGCCCCTGAGCTGGAGCTGCCGATGAGCAGCAAGGCGGTGCGCTACTTCGTCAACCGCTGGGCGAAGGCGCAGGAGGAGCTCGACAACGCCGACAAGATGAGTATTACAGAGTTCCTCCGCTGGACGGCGAAGATGGGCAACCCGCTGCTCATCACCCTCGACTTCGTGCTGATGCTCTACCGGGTGATCCAGCCGGTGGCGCTGCAGAGCCTGCGCCTCTCGAAGATGGCAGCCCGGCTCGCCCGCCGGACGGTGGGCCGGCTGGAGCCCGAGGCGCGCGAGCAGCAGCGCCTCGGCAACGTGGAGCGCTGGCTGGCCCGGTACGCGGACGACAGCGGCGAGCAGGCGCGGCAGCTCTTCGCGCTCGCCTCGCGGCCCGCGGAGCAGAGCCTCTTCGACGCCGTGCAGCTCTTCTTCCTCGACCGCATGCTGCTGGCGCTGGTCTGCCTCGGCGCGCTCGTCTGGGGCGTGGCGAGCGCGCCGGGCCTGCAGAAGCTGCCCTGGGTGGCCGGAGCGTGCTTTGCATTCGGGGTCGCCAACGCGCTGCTCGGCCGGCTGCGCCACACCGACGCGCACCCGCTCCTCTTCACCGCGGCCCGGCGGGTGGCGCAGGTCTTCGGCGTCCGCTACGTGGTGATGGGCCACAGCCACCGCAGGGTCGACGAGGCGGTGGGCCCCGGACAGCACTACCTCAACCTCGGCTCGTGGGAGCCGATCGACGGCCGGCTGCCCTACTTGAAGGTGGTGGGCCGCACCGCGGAGCTGGGGTGGTTCGAGGCCCGGTCGCAAGGCCGGGTGCCGAGTGCGGCGCCGGCGGGCGAGCCGGGATACGTGGCGGCTTAGGCAGACCGGCTGGACCATGGTAGTGATCACCGGTCACCACCAAGAGGTCGACCGTGGACACCGCCAAGCTCTTCTCCTCCGGGCGCAGCCAGGCCGTTCGCCTGCCGAAGGCCTACCGTTTCAACGGCAAGGAGGTGGCCGTCCGGCACTTCGGGAATGGAGTGCTGCTGCTTCCGCTGGAAGATCCGTGGGCGATCCTGCGGCAGGGGCTCGCCGAGTTCGAGGAGGGCTTCGCATTGGAGCGCGAGCAGCCGCCCGCCCAGGCGAGGCCGGGTCTGCGGCGGCGCGCGAAGTGAAGTACCTCCTAGACACGAACATCTGCATCTATCTGATCAACCGTCGACCCCCAGCGGTGTTGGCGCGATTCGCCGAGCACCCGCTCGGAGCGCTCGGTGTCTCGAGCATCACCGCCGCGGAGCTGGCGTTCGGTGTCGCCAAGGGCCGGTCGGAGCGCAACCGCCACGCGCTGGAGTTGTTCCTCGCCCCGCTCGACGTCGCGCCGTTCGGCCGCGAAGCCATGTGGGCATACGGCACGCTGCGCGCGACGCTCGAGCGCACGGGGAAGCCGATCGGGGCGATGGACACGCTGATCGCGGCGCACGCGCTCGCTCTCGGGGCGACCCTGGTGACGAACAACGTCGGCGAGTTCGCCCGGGCGCCCGGCCTGAAGCTGGAGAATTGGGTGCGGTAGGCGGACGCTGTGCCGGTGTGGTCTGCCGATCCAACTTGCTAGGGCCTGTCCTCAAACCCCAGCTACCTCCGGCGACGGACCGGAGGTCTGCGCCGGGCAGCCTCGTCGCTGCGCTGCTCGACGTAACGCTGCTACGC
>JAYWAO010000022.1:0-2649 GCA_043782365.1 Deltaproteobacteria bacterium | reverse complement strand
TGTAGTCGTAGACGTCGACCGCGTTGGAGGAGCTGGCGCCGCCCCCGAACAGATAGACGAGACTGCCCGCCAGGACCGCCACGTGCCGGCACCGGGCGGTGGACATGGTGGTGGGCACGCTCGTGAACGTGCCCGTGGCCGGGTCCCAGAGCTCTCCGGTGTTCAAGATGTTCGCGGCGCCAGAGCAGAAGCCGTTCACGCCACGCCGGCCGCCGCCTGCGACCAGCACCTTTCCGTTGGGAAGGAGCGTGGAAGTCGCCCCGTAGCGCTGGACGTTGGCGGTCATGGTCGCGTTCGGACGCAGGAGCTGGAGCTTGGCGGAGGTCGGCGCGGACACGCCGCCGGCGGCGTTCGTCGCGGTGAGCGAGAAGGCGTACACGGTGGGCGGGGTCGCGGAGTTGGTCGACTGCGGCGGATCGACGGACACCGTGGTGCCGAGGTCGGAGGGGGCCAGGACGATGAGCAGTGCCCCGCTGCGCTTCTTCACCTGGGTGGAGGGCAGGACCGGGGAGCTGACGGTGAGCGCGATCGAGGCGGCGGCCCCGGCCGAGAGCGCCGGCAGCGCGATCTGGAAGAGGCCGAGCGTGTTGTTGCCGCCCACCATCACGTCGGGCAAGGAGGTCATCGCGGCGGCGAAGGCCGGGATGGCCAGGATCTGGATGCCCGTCTGCGCGCCGGTGATGGTGCCGGCGGTGGCGACGATGCTCTGGGTGTTGGAGACGGTGACCAGCTTGACCGCGTTGGTGAAGGTGTGGACCCCGCTGTCGGCGGCGGTGAACTGGTAGGGCGCCGGCACGCTCGACTGCCCGCTCGAGTCACCAGGCGCCGTGAAGGTGACCACTCCGAGGAACGAGCTGGCCGTGTTGCCGAACGCGTCCTGTGCGGCCACGACCACCGGGCCGGTGGTCCCCGGGTTGGCCGGGTTGGGGAAGCCGCTGACGGAGAACTTCGTCGCCGGCCCGGGCTGCACCAGGATCGAAGCGGTCCCGACGTTGCCGAGCGAGTCGGTCGCCTGGAGGACGTCGGTGGCGCCGGTGGTGCCGCCGGCGGTGTAGACGATGGGGGGGGTCGTCGTCAGCGTGGCGCCCGAGGCGTTGGTCGTCAACTGGACGGTGTAGCCGCTGCCGCTGCCGCCGCTCACCGCGAGGGTGCGCGACTGCCCGGGAGCGGTGGGGCTGGTGGCGCCGGTGAGGGTGACCCCGGGGCCGACGGAGATCGCCACGGTCATCGTATTTCCGAGCGCGTCGGTGACCTGCACGTTGTCGGTCACGCTGCCGTTGCTGCCCGCCGTGTAGGTCGCGGTGCTGGAGCCCGCCACGGCGATGGTGCCGCCCGACAGGCTCCCGACCGTGGCGAAGGCCCAGGTGTAGGGGGCCTTGCCGTTGGCGGCGGTGAGCACCTCAGCCTGCCTGGGCCCCACCGGGGCGTTGCCGGAGACGGCGACCGCCGGGCCGACCACCATCGACGCGGTGCCGGTGTTGTTCACCGAGTCGGTCAGCTTGACCACGTCGGTGACGCTGGGCACCGCGCCTGCGGTGTAGACGCCGCCCGCGCTCACCGTGCCGCCGGACGGGTTGCTCTGCATCGACCACGCGAAGCCGGCCCCGCTGCCCCCCGAGGCCGTCAGCGTGCGGCTGTCGCGCGGGATGGTGGCGCCGGCGTTGCCGATGGTCGGTCCGGCGGTGACCGCGATGTTCGCGCTGGCGGTGTTGTTGAGCGAGTCGGTCACCTGCACTACGTCGGTCTTGCTGCCGTTCACGCCGGCCTTGTACTGCCCGGTCGAGGAGTTGATGGTGGCGCCCGAGGCGTTCGTGGTCACCGCCCAGGTGTACGTGCCGCTGCCGCCGCTGGCGCCGAGGTTGAGCGCGCCCTGCGGATAGGTGGTGAAGGTCCCGGTGAGGGTGACGCCGGGGCCCACGGCCACGGAGACCGTCGCGCTGTTGCCGAGGCCGTCGGTGACCTTGACGATGTCGGCGGTGCTGCCAGTGCCCCCGGCGGTGTAAGTCGCGGACGCGAGCGTTCCGCTGATGGACGGCGCGCCCGAGCCGCTGGCCTGCAGGGTCCAGACGAAGCCGGCGCCGCTGCCGCCGCTGCAACTGAAGGCGATGCTGCCCCTGGGTGGGGTGCTGGTGCCGCCGGAGATGGACACGGCGGCGGTGACGGTAATGCTGACGCTGGCGCTGTTGCCCAGCGAATCGGTCACCTTCGCGGTGTCGGTGACGCTGCCGGTGGGCCCGGCGAAGTAAAGGCCCGTGCCGGCGTTGATCGAGCCGCCCGAGGGCACGGCGGTCAGGCTCCAGGCGTAGCCGGCGCCGCTGCCGCCGGTGGCGGTGAAGGCGTGGCTCTGCTTCGGGAACGCCGCGCTGAACGGGGCGATGCTCACCCCCGCGGTGACGGTGACGGACGCGGTGGCCACGCCGGCGCCCGAGTCGGTGACCTGCACCACGTCGGTGACGCTGGCGGTGGGTCCTGCGGTGTACACGCCCGTCGCGGCGACGATCGAGCCGCCCGAGGCGTTGGTGGCGAGCGACCAGGTGTAGCCGCTGCCGCTGCCCTGGCTGGCGGTGAAGGTGATGGTGCCGCGCGGAGGCGTGCTGGAGGCGCCCGAGATGGCGATCCCAGAGCTCACCGAGATCGACAGCGTGGCGA
>JAYWAO010000021.1:0-19746 GCA_043782365.1 Deltaproteobacteria bacterium | reverse complement strand
GTCGGTGACGAAGTCGATGTTCGGGTCGCGGAGGATCGAGTTCTTCGGGATGATCCGCCGGACCTCCTCGGAGAGGCCGGTGAGCTTGTTGAGCGCCTCCACCCCGAGCGCGAAGCCCGCGTCGCCGGCCGAGAGGCTCGAGGTCTGCAGCGCCTGCGAGACGAACCCGAACGTCAGCAAGAAGCCGATGTCGGCCTCCGCGAGGCCCGGATCGGACGTCAGCTGCAGCTTGTAGTCCTCGAAGGTCCCGTAGGAGTGCAGCTTGACCTTGTACTCCTTCACCTGCGCGTTGGCCTGGAAGTCGAAGCTCGGCCGGATGCGGCTGCGGTCGGTGAAGTTCATCACCCCCTGCTCGATGGTGAAGTCGTTGCCGCGGAAGGTCGCCGTGCCGCGCACCATGTTGACCGAGCCGAGCAGTCCCAGCTTGCGGCTGGTGCCGGTGACCTTGAGGTCGCCCTTGAGGTCGGCGCGCGCGAGGTTGTTCTCGATGCGCACGCCCCGCGAGAGGTGCACGTCGACGTCGAAGTGCACCAGGGCCTGCCCGCGGTCGAGGACCTGGGGCGCGGGCGGGCGCCGCTTGAAGTCGAGCATCTGCCGCTCGAGGTCGAGGTCCTCGGTGTACTTCATCCGGCTGACGATCAGGTTGCCGCCCAGCGTGGGCTCGAGCGGCGCGCCGGTCACGGTGAGGTCGCCGTCGAGCGTGGCGGAGAGGTTCTCCTGGAACTTCACGTTGACGTCGCTCATGTGGAGCGCGAGGTCGATCCGCTCGGGCTTGAGCGCGGTGAACTCCATCCGTCCGCTCAGCCTGGCGAGGCCGTTGTTGACCTTGCCCTCCATCGAATCGATGGCGAGCGCGTCCTGCGAGAAGCTGATCGAGCCTGACAGCTCGCGCAGCGCCAGCGGCAGGCCGCGCAGGCGGAGCTCGCCGGCCTCCACGCGCAGGTTGCCGAGCACGCTCGGCGCGTCCTGCTTCCCGCTGATGGCGGCCTGCAAGGTGTAGGTGCCCGAGGCGTGCTCGAGGTCGGGCATCTGGATGGCGAAGAGCCGACCATCGATGGTCGCCGAGGTGTGGATGTCGAGCTTGCCATCAGCGGCGCGGGTGCCCTGGAGGAGCAGCGAGAGGTAGCTCGAGCGCAAGCCCAGCCTCCTGATCTCGAAGCCCTCGGGTCCGAAGGCCAGCAGCCCGGGCCCGTCGTTCTCGAAGTCGAGGTCCGCGCGGGAGAACCTCAAGCTGGAGAGCGCCACCGTGCCCGAGGACTTGCGCCACTGGAGGAGCGAGCCGCCCACCGTCACGTCGGCCGAGGCCGAGCCCGACTGCAGCTCCGCCTTGGGCGCGAACGATTGGAAGTAGCCGGTGAGATCGGGGAAGCGCAGCGCCAGCGTGCTGGTGTAGCCGAAGTCGCCCTCGAGGCGGCCCGCGCCAGAGAAGGCATGCGTACCGACCTTGCCCTGCCAGGTCATCGCCTTGCCGTCGACCCGCAGCGACATCGCGCCGTCGCCGACCTTCGCCTTGCCGGCCATGCCGCCGGTGAACCGGGCCTCGGCGTCGATGAGCGGATGGCTCGCCACGCCGCGCAGCTTCATCGTCGACGCGAGCGGCCCGCGCAGCTCGGCGGCGCTGCCCGAATCGAGGTCGGCGAGGTCGAACTTCTCGGTGTGCGCGTCCATCTCCAGCTCCCACCGTGGGCCGAAGCGACCGGCCATCTTGAAGAGCGCCTGCCCGTGCCGCAGGACCAGCCGCTCCATCTGCAGCCGCTGCTCGGCGCCGTGCAGCGTGAAGAGCGCGTCCCCGTCGGAGAAGGTCTGGCCGAACGAGGTCACGTAGTCGAACGAGAGCCGCGCGGTCGCGTCCGGACCGGTCACGGGCCCCACCGCGTCGAGCACGCCGGTGACGTGCCCGTCGACGTCCTCCTGGTTGCTCACGGTGGAGAGCGTCGGGACCATGCCGATGGCGAGCGTGGTCAGGTCGTGCAGCCACGCATCGGTGAGCTCGAGGTGGGCGATCACCGGCAGCGCCTCGTCGTCGAAGTCGAGCGAGACCTTGCCCGTGTAGGTGGACCGGTCCTTCTTGCCGGCGATGTCGCGCAGGTCGAGCTGCATCCCCTTGAAGGTGATGGCCGCCGAGACGTCGCCGAGCGCGAGGTCGAGGAAGTGGAAGCCATTTACCGAAACTTGCGATTCGATCACCGGATCCGTATAGGGCCCGAGCACGGTGGTCGTCAGCGTCGCCTTGCCCTTGATGGGGATGGGCCCGAGGTGCCCGCGGAAGTCCTCCAGCGCGAAGTTCGCCCCCTTGCCCTTCAGGTCCATGCCGCGGTTGACGTCGGTATAGAACGTCCCGTCGATCTCCAGCCGCGAGCCCTGGACGTCGAGCTTCGCCGTCTTCAGCTGGATCTTCTCGCGGTCGATCGAGATCGGCGTCGCCAGCCGGCCCCTGCCGAACTCCAGCATGCGCTGCGCGTGCGCCCGCTGCTCGAAGCGCCGGTCGAGCACGGCGAACTCGGCGAGGTCGAGCGCGGCCTCCCCGTTGAGCTGGAGCGGGAAGATGGTCCCCTTCGCCGCCACCTTCCCGCTCGCGCGCAGCACCACGTGGCTGCGCGGGATGCCTAGCTTCAAGAGGAGCTCGGCGAGCTCCATCTCGCGCAGCACCAGGTCGGCCGCCAGCGGCAGGCCCGGCGCGGAGAAGTCGAGCTCCGCCTTGCCGGTGATCTCGCCCTTGGGCCCCGTGGGGATCGACAGCTTCTCCAGCTTGATCCGCTCGCCGTTCAAGTCGAAGTGGGCCCGCACGTCGCCGGGCGAGAGGCCCTCGAGCGTCAGCCCCTTGGTCTTGAGATCGCCGCGCAGCTGCGGCTTGAGGTCGCGCAGCTCGAACGACGCGTCCACCGAGAGCTCGCCGGCCACTCCCGCGAGCAGGCCCGGGATGATCCGCCCCGTCGCCGCGGTGAGGTCGTCCACCCGCACGTTGGCGGCCGCGTCGATCTTCGGGTCACAGAGGTCCTGGAGCTTGCCCGTGACGAACGCCGACAGCTCGGTGCCGATGACGTCGGCCTTGGCCACCTCCAGCGTGCCCGTGCCGCGCAGATCGAGCCACGCGTTCACCCGCGCGGAGAGCAGGGTGGCCGATCGCTCGAGCTTGCCGGGAGGCAGCTCCTCCTCCTCGAAGTCCTCCGCCTGGTTCGGGTCGCGAACCGGCCCGGGCGCGCGCTGCTCGAACTCGCCGGTCTTGGTGACCAGCCTCACCCGCAGGCCGGTGCCCTCGCTGTGCAGCTCGGCGCTCACCCGCGGCACGACGACGCTGACGCCCGAGCCCGGGTCCTCTAGCTGCACCGAGGCCTTGCGCACCGTCACCCGGCCGAGCTCGAAGTTCTCCAGCACGGGCGGCAGGCACTCGCCGCCGCGCTTCTTCTTCTCGGGCGCCGCGGGGCCGCCCAGCGTGAGCGTCAGCGCGGGGTGGTCCACCTCCAGCCGCTCGAGCCTCAATTTTTGCGCCAGCGGCGAGACCCGCACGTGCACGAAGACGCGCGCCACGGTGAGGTGCAGCGGCTCGTGCTCGCGGCCTACCTCCAGGCCATCGAGCGCGAGCTGGAGGCGCGCTGGATCGACGCTGCAGCGCGCGAGCCGCACGTGCGCGCTCGAGACCTCTTCGATGGTCGCGACCGCGTAGGCGCAGAGGTTGTTGGAGACGAAGTCGGTGCGCGCTACCGCAATCGCCGCAACGGCGATCACGGCGGCCGCGAGGCCCAGCGCGAAGAGCACACGACCAAACATCGTGGGATCAAACTAACTCGGCTTCGCCAGCCCGGCGAGATACCTGTCGATCTCTCCCAGATCCATCGCCTTGCCCTTGGCCTCGGCGGCGGCCGTCACCTGGTGCGGCACCGGGCTGGTCGCCTGCGGCTTGGGCCGGGAGGGACCGGGCGCGGTGATCTTCGCGGCCAGCAAGGACGGCGGGAGCGGCTTGGGCTCCTCCGGCGTCGACCCGCCTTCGAGGCCCAGGTCGAGCGCGACGCGGGCGATCATCTGGTCGTCGATCATCGGCGCCCGGGCGATGTACCCCTCGAAGAGCGCGTTGTCGCAGAGCGTGTTGATCACGCGCGGCGTGCCGCCCGAGAACCGGTGGACGGCTCGAACGGCCTCGGGCGTGAGGGGCATCCGCGACGCCCCCGCCAGGCGCAGCCGGTGCTTGATGTACGCCTCGGTGGAGTCGGCGTTGAGGTGGTCGAGCCGGTACTTCACCGCCACCCGCTGGGCGAGCGGGGGATCGAGCTTCAGGTTCTGCTCGATCTCGGGGAGGCCGAAGAAGATCAGCGAGAGCAGCTTGCGCTCGGGCACCTCGAGGTTGAGCAGCCCGCGGAACTCCTCCATCAGCTCGCGGGAGGCGAGCATCTGGGCCTCGTCGATGAGGACCACGGCCTTCTTGCCCGACTCGAAGATCTTCACCAGCCGCTGGTAGAGCTGGCCGAGGAGCGTGAGCTTGTCCTCGCTCGGGCTCTCTACGCCCAGCTGCAGCGCGATGCGCTTGAGCAGCCAGCTCGCGGTCACGCCGCTGTGGATGATCACCAGCAGCGCCGCCTCGTACTCGGCCTCGGGGAGCGAGTCGAGCAAGCGCCGGGCGAGCGTGGTCTTGCCCGCGCCGATGTCGCCCACCAGGATGCCCAGGCCCTTCATCTGCGCGCAGATGTGCGAGAGCCGCACCAGCGCCTGCGAGTGCTGCGGCGAGTTGAAGTAGAAGCGCGACACCGGCGCGTTCGAGAAGGGCTCCTGCGCCAGCTCGTAGTAGTCGAGGTAGTTCATACGAAGCCGATCTTCCGGTTTCGCCGTTGCTCAGCGGTGGGCTCCGGTGAAGACTGCGCAGCGGACGAGGCCGCCTCGGCGCCTCCCGCCGCTGGCAGCGCGGGCTCGGAGGCCGGAGGGGGAGGCGGCGGGCGGGCCGACGCGGTGGGCTGGGGAGGCGGCGGCGGCTTGGGAGCCATCGCCCCGGCTGGCGGCTGGGGGCGCGTCGCCGGCGCTGCCGGACGGGGCGGCGGCGCGGCGGACACCGGCTGCCCGGGCCCGGCGGCCGGCGGCGGCCGGGTGGCCTGCGGCGGCCGCTTGATCGGCCCGGAGATGCGGCCGCCCATGCGCAGGATCCGGTCGCGCACGTCGCGGAAGCCCGGCTCGACCCGCTCGACGTTCTGGTACTCGGCGAGCGCCAGCCCGGTGTCGCCGACCGCCTCGTAGGCCTGCCCGAGCTCGTAGCCGAGGGCGCGGCGGGTGGAGGCCGGCGAGCCCGGCTCAGAGAGGCCCAGCGTCAGCCAGGCGATGGCGTCGTCGGGCTTGCCGCGCTCCATCGCGCAGGCGGCGAGGACGGAGATGCAGTCCACCTTGCGCACGCCGCCGCCGAACCTCAGCGCCAGCTCGAACTCGGCGATGGCCTCGTCGATCAGGCCCATCTCCTTGTAGGCGATCCCAAGATCGTAGTGCGTCTGCGCGTCCTCGGGCCGCACCACCTGCTGCAGCTTGGTGCGGAACTCCCCGATCACGTCGGAGGCCGGGATCTGGAAGTCGCCCATCGGCCCGGTGTCGAGCGGCACCTCGGCGCCGTCCTCCGCCACGAAGTCGTTCGCAAGCTCTGCAGCCAGCTCTGCGGCGAGCGCGTCGTGCTCGCCGGTGCTGCCAGACGGTCCCTCGGGCAGCGGCTCCGAAGGCGGCGGCGGCGGCTGCGCGGGCGAGGCGGCGGCGGCCAGAGGGCGCGCGTCATACATGGTCTGCTCGGCGTCCTCGCCGAAGTCGGCCTGCGGGACTGGCTTGGTCGCTTCGACTGGCAGCGCTCCGCCCAGCTCTGCGAGGCGGCGCCTTGCCTCGGCGTGCCCCGGCTCGGCGAGCAGGATCGCCTCGAGGATCGCGCGCGCGTCGTCGGCGAGGCCAGCCTGCAGGTAGAAGTCGACCTCGGCGAGGTCGGAGGCGAACGCGTCCTCCTCGACGGGGACGCGCACGGGCCCGGTGGCCTGCGCTGCCTGCGCCACGCGTCCGGTGGAGTGCCCCGACTGCGACACCCTCCCCGTGGCGTGCCCGGACGCCTGCGCTGCCGGCCGGGCGGGCGCCTCTTCTGCTCCTCGCGCGCCGAACTCCTCTTCGGGCTCGGAGACGATGGCGTCGTCGTAGCCGTTGTCCACCATCACCGCGGCCTGGGCGGCGTCCTCCTCGCCCTGGTCTGGCTCTTCAGGCGCCGCGGGCGCGACCGGAACCTCATCGTCTGCAGAGACCCGCTCGAGCGCCGCGGCCTGGGCGTCAGGGGAGTAGACCTCGGCGCCGTCCTCGGGGGCCGCGGCGGCACTGCCAGCCGCCGCCGCTTCGTCGGCCGGCACTTCCGAGATGTCGTCGACCCCGACCTCTTCGACTACCTCGGCGTCGACCTCGGCGTCGTCGTCCTGGGCCTCCGGCGGGGCGCTCGCCTCCCGGTCGGCAGGCGGGGCCTCCTCGACCTCGACCTCTTCGGCGAACTCTTCGGCCGCCGAGCCGCCAGCGCCCTGCAGCGCAGGGTTGGCGGGATCGATCTGCTGCAGCTCGGCTCGGGCCGCCTGCGCGCGCGGGTCGCTGCGGGCGGTGTAGAACCGCACCAGCATGGCGAGCGACGCAGCGGCGTCGGCCGGCCGGTTCATGTTGAGCGCGAGCGTCTTGGCCTTCTCGTGCGCGTCGAGGTTCTCCGGGTCGACCGCGAAGATCTTGCGCAGGTGCTCGAGGGCCTTCTCGTGGAGGCCGTACTTGACGTAGACCTCCGTCTCCTTCAGCAGCTTCGGCACCGAGACAGGGCCAGCCGCTGCATCCTGCCGCCTGGCGCCTGGAGAGGGCGCCATCGGCTGCCCCTGCGACGGCGCCGCGGGCAGCGGGCTGACCTGCGGCGGCGTGGTGAGCGGTGCGCCCGTGCGCGCGGCCGCCGGCGTGATCGGCGAGGTCGGGTTGATCGGCCCCGTGGGCGGCCGCTGCGCTTGCCCTGCGATGGGCCCGGAGATGGGCCCGGGCGCGCTCTGCCCGCTGCGCTGCGACGGCGGGGGCGGGGGACGGGCTGCGGTGACGGGTCCGGTGGGAGGCCGGCTCGCAGCGATCGGGCCAGAAGGAGGCCGCCCGGCTGCGACCGGTCCGGTGGGAGGCCGCGCCTGGGGAGGAGGCGCGCTCTGCTCCTCGAGCGCCTTGAGGCTCGACTTGATCTCCGCGTCCTCGGGCGCGAGCGCCAGCGCCTGGCCATAGACGCCCTTCGCGTCCTCGATCCGCCCGCCGTCGGTGTGGACGCGCGCGAGCTCCTTGAGGACCGAGACGGTCTTGCTGACCTGCCCCAGGTCCTGGAACGCCCGCGCCAGCATCTGCAAGGTCTGCAGGTCCCGCGGATTGGCCTTGAAGCAGATCTGCAGCTTCGCCAGCGCCCGCTTGCTGTCGTTGCGGGAGAGGTAGTTCTCGGCCAGCTCCCGCGCGAGGGCGACGTCGCCTTGGTCGAGGTGGCTGATGCGCTCGGCGACGCGGATGTAGTCGTCCTGCCGGCTGTTGCGCTGCAGATAAGCCGCGGCCCGGCGCAGCTCTGCCACGGCCTCCACCAGGTTGTCCTGCCGAGCATACTGCTCGCCGAGCCGGATGCGGGCCGCGACGTTGTCTGGGTCGAGGTCGACCAGCTTGCGGAGGGTGTCGAGCGAGGACTTTAGATCGCCGACCTTTTCATAATAGGCGGCGACGTTCTGCCACTCTTTGGTGGCATCGCCGACGAGGCCCAGCTGTTGATAAAGCTCCGCCAGCCGGACGTTGACCTCGATGCGGTCTACGACCTTGAGCACCTGCTTGTAGAGCGCGACTGCCTTTAGATAGAAGCCCTGCGCCGCGTAGGTCTTGGCGACCTTCTCGAAGCAGTCGGCCGCCTCCTCGCGCCGCTGCATCTTTTGATAGAGCTCGGCGAGCTTCTGCAGGATGCGGACGTCGTCCGGATCCACCTCGAGCACGCGTTGGAACTCGCGCACCGCTTTCTCAAGCTGACCTTTTGCGATCAGCTTCGAGGCCGCCTCGATGACCTTGTTCTTGTCCATCGGTCTTGGAGGTCTCGGGCGGAGAGGGTGCGGAAAGCCGGCAGCAGGTGGACAGAAGGCGAGCATCCAAGGCTAGCGCCGACCTGTCACCTGGGTCAAGGATTTGACCGGCGGCGTACCACGCGCCAACCCCTTGTGGTGCAAGTGCTTTCGTGGGGCGGCAAGATTTCGGGGGAGGTGTGAGGTGTAGGTGTGGGGCGGGCGCGGCCCATCAGACCCCGGTCACCGTTCGCGGAGGCGGCCCGCCGCCGGTCCCCCGAGGTCTTCGGCGAGCCTGCGAAGCTCCGCGGTGGTGGCGAAAGGAGAGGCCTTCGGCGCCGCCGCTGCTGCCTCAGCCAGCGCGTCCTCGACCGCGGCGGCCAGCCGGAGCAGGCGCTGCATCCCGGAGTCGCGCTCGGCGTCCGGCGGCCGCAGTCCGGAGGGCAGCGTCTCTACCGCGTCCAGGTCCACCAGCGGGTCGGGCAGCCCGGCCACCCGCGCTGCCACCGCGCGCCCCTCGGCGACCGCCGCCTCGGCGGCGAGGCGCAGCTCCTCGAGGAGCATCTGCTGTTCCTGGGGAGCGGCAGCGAGGCGGGCCTGGAGCGCCCGCAGGGCCTGCTCGGTCCGCTCGGCGAGGGCGGCGACCGCGGGATCGCCTTCGGTGTTGGGACCGGGCGGCAGCCCGTGCAGCTGGCTGAGGCCGCGCTGGAGCGAGGAGTGGACCACGACGAAGCTGAGAAAGGCGAGGCCGCCGCCGATGGTCGCCAGGATGACCAGCGCGGGCGCGTCCCGGAGGAGCGCCGCCAGCGGCTCGCGGCTGATCCGCTGCAGCACGAGCAGGAGGGCCCAGCTCGCCGCCGCGCCGACCGCGCCCGCCGCGCCGACCGCACCGGCCCAGGTGGCCCGGCGCGCCCCGGACACCGTCTGGGCGAGGCGGCGACCGAGGCGCTGCAGCCAGCCTTCCGGCTCCCTGGCGTCTGGCACGACCAGGGCCGCGAGCCCCTCGGCGCGGCAGAGCCGGGCCACCTCCTCGGCGCTGCGCCGCGAGAGGCCGCGCGACATCACCGGCAGCTGGTCTCGTCCGGTCCTGAAGACGAACCCGTCCGGGTCGGCGGCGTTCAGGCCGGCGCCCACCGCCCGCAGCTGCTCGAGCTTGGTGCGCCGCCCCTCGCCCACCATCCGGGAACCCGTGAGCTTGACCTCCAGCTGGTCGGCCATGGTGAGCGCCCGCACCGCGAAGGGGCCGGGCGAGAGCCGGAGCGCTTGAAGGGGCGCCTCGGCCACCGGCAGCCCCCGCAGCGCTCGCGAGAGCTGCGCGGCGTCGAGGTAGCGCCGCTCGGGGTTGGGGTCGAGGGCCCGGCGCACCGTGCGGTCCGCCGCCTCCGGGATCTCCGCGCGCAGCTCTCGCGGCGACGGCGGCGGTCCCTTCTGAGACGCCAGCGCCGCAAACGGGTCGCGCGCAGGGAACGCCCGCTTCCCCGTGAACAGCTCGTAGAGCGTGGCGCCGAGCGACCAGAGATCGGCTCGCCCGTCGGAGGGCAGGCCTTCGAGGATCTCGGGCGCGATGTACCCGGGCGTGCCCATCACCACGCTCTGCGCCGTCAGCCGCGCCTGCCCGGCGACGCGGGAGAGGCCGAAGTCGAGCAACTTCACCGCGCCGTCAATCGCGACGAAGACGTTCTGGGGCTTCACGTCGCGGTGGACGATGCCCTTCTGGTGGGCGGCGCCGAGGGCCGCGCAGAGCGCGTCGCCGATCCGGAGCGCCTCCTCGACCGGCACTGTGCCCCGCGCGATCCTCTCCGCCAGCGTCTCCCCGTCGAGCAGCTCCATCGAGAACGCCGGCCGGCCCGCGTCCTCGTGCAGGTCGAACACCCTGACGACCGCGGGGTGCGAGAGGGACCGGGCCGCGCCCAGCTCGCGCCGGAACCGCTCGCAGAGCTGCGGGTCGCCGGCGAGGTGACGGTGGATCACCTTGAGCGCCACCCGCTGGCCGGTCTGCTCGTCGGTGGCCTCGAAGACCTCGGCGAGCCCGCCCGCGCCGAGGCGCTTGCCGAGCAGGAAGCGCCCCGCGAACCGGCTGCCGGGCCCGAGCCCTCTGGGTGGGACTCCTGCGAGAGTGCCCTTCGCGGGCCCGGTCAACGGACCCTCGTGGCGACCGGCGTCGCGGCGTCACTGGCCGAGGGCTCGACCGGCGCCGGGAGCGCAGGCCCAGGCACGGGCGCGATCGCCCCTTGCACCGGGAGCCCGCTCTCCGCCCGCAGCCTGCGCAGGGCGCTGTCGAGGCGCTGGGCGCTCGCCTCGGCCTCCTCCCCGCCGCCGAGGGCTGCGTCGAGCGCCGCGCCGATCACCAGCAGTCGCTCGACGAGCGTGTCGCGCGCTTCGTCCGCCTCGGGGAGACGCGTCCCAAACCCCGCCTGCGCGAGCACCTGTGCGCAGAGCACCTCCGCCTCTGCGGCCGAGGCGAGCAAGGGCGCCGCCGCCGGCCTCGCCTTGCGGGGCAGCCCCTGCACCCGCTCTCGCAGCGCGCGCGCCCGGCGGACGTTGCCCGTGACCAGACGGACCAGCGCCGGCTCACCGGCAGTGACCGCCGGGAGCAGCGCCGCCCGGGCCGCGCCGCCGACGAGCTTGGGCGTGGCGAGCAGGCCGATGGCCAACGCCTCGGCTGTGACCATCAGCGCGAAGAGGAAGTCGGCCCTGCCGCCCTTCGCGAAGTTTCCCGTCACCTCGAGGAGGAGCGCCTGCGACAGCGTGAACAGCACCGCCGTCACGCCAGCGGTCACCCCTTTGACGTGGCGGAGCATCCAAGAGGCAAGGCGCCCCGGAGGTTTGCGCGCCGGCACCGCCACCGCCGGAAGCCCCAGCTCCTGGCAGAGCTGCACCAGCGCCTCGGCCGACCGCTCGTCCACGCCGCTCGCGATCTGGACGGCGAGCAGAGCCGCCGACCGCGGCGCGAGCACGCCGAAGCGCCGCGCGAGCTTCGCCCACGTCTTGCGATGGCCGCCTCCGCCGAGGACCGGGGAGCGCACGTCGAACGCCCCCGCCGTCACCGCAGGGAGGGGGAGCGGCGCCTCGGCCACCTTCCCGCCCCCGAGCGCGCAGAGCATCTGCTCCGCGTCGAGAAACCGCTCCTCCGGGTCCGGCGTGAGCGCCCGCGCGAGCACCGCCGCATCGCTCCCGGCCACGCCGGGCGCGGCCTTGCGCACGTCGGGCGCCCCCTCGCGCTGCTGCCGCAGCACCGCGAACGGCTCCAGCGCCGGGAAGGCGCGCCTGCCCGTGAGCAGCTCGAAGAAGACCGCGCCGAGCGAGTAGAGATCGCTGCGGACGTCCCCGCCCGTCCCTTCGAGCACCTCGGGCGCCAGATACCCGGGCGTCCCCAGCACCGTGCTGGCGGCCGTGTGCCGCGCCGAACCTGCCGCGCGGGCCATCCCGAAGTCGAGCAGCTTCACGCGCCCGTCCTCGAGGAGGAAGAGGTTCTGCGGCTTGAGATCGCGGTGCACCACCCCCTGCGCGTGGGCCGCCTGCACCGCCAGCAGCGCCTCCCGCAGGATCCGCCGCGCCTCGTCCGGCGGCAGCGCCCCGCGCTCCAGCCGCTCGGCGAGCGTCTCGCCGCGCAGCAGCTCCATCGAGATGAACGGCCGGGCGCCCCGCTCGTCCCGGTGCTCGTAGAACTCGAAGACGCGCACGATGCCCGGGTGGTCGAGCCGCCGCGTCAGCCCCAGCTCGCGGCGGAAGCGCTCGGCCAGCTCCGGGTCCTCTGCGGCGTGGGCGTGGAGGACCTTGACCGCCACCTCCTCGCCGGTGGCGGTGTCGCGCGCGGCGAACACTTCGGCGAGGGCGCCGGCCCCGAGCGGGCGCAGCACCTCGAAGCGGCCCGCTAGGACTGTTCCGGTATCGACCGCCCCCATTGTCCGGGGACGGTATCATGCCGCTCGTACGGCCCCGCCAGGCCTCGGCTACGCCGGGCTCTCCGCCAGGAGCCGCTCGACGGTGCGCGTGTCGTACTTCCCTTGCACGAACGGCTCGAACTCGAGCAGCCGCCTGTGGAACGGGATGTTCGTCTTGATCCCCTCGACGATGTACTCTTGGAGGGCCCGCTTCATCCGGATGATCGCCGCCGGCCGGCTGTCGGCCTGCACGATCAGCTTGGCCACCATCGAGTCGTAATAGGGTAACACTTTATACTGCTCGTAGGCGACCGAATCCACCCGCACGCCCAGCCCGCCGGGCGCGTTGTAGGCGGTGATCAGCCCGGGCGACGGCGCGAAGGTGACGGGATCCTCGGCGTTGATGCGGCACTCGATCGAGTGGCCCCGCAGCACGATGCTCTTCTGCGACCGGCCCAGCTCCTCGCCCGCCGCCAGCCGGATCTGCTCCTTGAGCAGGTCGATGCCCGTCACCGTCTCGGTGACCGGGTGCTCGACCTGGATGCGGGTGTTCATCTCCATGAAGTAGAAGTCGCCGGTCTCGTCGAGGAGGAACTCGATGGTGCCGACGTTGTTGTAGCCCACCTCTTTCATCGCCTCGACGGCCACCCGGCCCATCTTCTCGCGCAGCTTCTCGGTGAGCGCCGGGCTGGGCGACTCCTCGAGCATCTTCTGGTGGCGGCGCTGCACCGAGCACTCGCGCTCGCCGAGGTGGATGATGTTGCGGTGCTCGTCGGCGACGATCTGGATCTCGATGTGCCGGGGGCGCTCGACATAGCGCTCGACGTACATGTCGCCGTTGCCGAACGCCGCCAGCGCCTCGGCGGAGGCGGTCCGGTACGACTGCACCAGCTGGTCGCGGTCGGACTCGCGGACGATCTTCATCCCGCGCCCGCCGCCGCCCGCCGCCGCCTTCAAGATGACCGGGAAGCCGATCTTCTCGACCAGCCTGGCCAGGTCCTTGTCGTCCTGCACCACGCCCGTGGACCCGGGGAGCTGCGGGAGGCCGGCCTTCTTCATCGCCTCCTTCGCGCGGATCTTGTTCCCCATCATCCGGATCATCTCCGGGCGCGGGCCGATCCAGCCGAGGCCGCAGTGCTGCACCATCTCGGCGAACTCGGCGTTCTCGGAGAGGAACCCGTAGCCCGGGTGGATGGCGTCGGCCCCCGAGACCTCAGCCGCCGAGAGCAGGGCGGGCAGGTTCAGGTAGCTCTCCTTGGAGGGAGGCGGGCCGATGCAGAAGCTCTGGTCGGCGAACTTCACGTGCAGCGAGTTGGCGTCGGCGGTCGAGTGGACCGCCACCGTCTGGATGCCCAGCTCGCGCGCGGCGCGGATGACGCGGAGGGCGATCTCGCCGCGGTTGGCGATGAGGATGCGCTTGAACATCGGCGGGCTCGCGCTACGCCGGCTCGAGGCGGAAGAGGGCCTCGCCGTACTCGACCGGGCTGCCGTTCTGCACCAGGCACTCGACGACCTTGCCGGGCTTCTCGGCCTCGATCTCGTTCATCAGCTTCATCGCCTCGACGATGCAGAGCGCCTGGCCCTTGCGGACGACGGTCCCGGGCTCGACGAAGGGCGGCGCGTCGGGCGAGGCCGACCGGTAGAACGTGCCGACGAAGGGCGAGTTCACCGTGAAGGTCTTCGGGTCGATCTTGGGCGCGGCGGCGGCAGGCGGCACGAACGGCGCGGGCGCGGCCGCAGGACCAGGCCCGGGCTGCTGCGCCAGGCCTGAGCTGTGGAACACCTGCGCCTGCGCGGCCACGGGCGGGTGCCCGAGGTGGATGCGCAGGTGCTCCTCGCCGCTCGACCACTCGAGGCGAGAGACGTCGCTCCCCTCGAGCACCGCCAGGATTGCCTTCAGGTTCTGCGGATCGAACGGCATGCCGCCTCGCTGGTTGCGGTCCTGGAACGAAGTGCTGCGAACGAACGGTGGAGCAGGAGCTAGCCGACGCGGGTGATGTAGGCGCCCGTGCGGGTGTCGATGCGGAGCACGTCGCCCTCGTTGACGAAGAGGGGCACGTTGAGCGTGTAGCCCGTCTCCAGGGTGGCCGGCTTGAGCGCGCCCGAGACCGTGTCGCCGCGCGCGCCGGGATCGCACTTGACGATGCGCAGCTCGACCGCGTTGGGCATCTGCACCTGGATCGAGCGGCCGTTCCAGAAGACGACCCTGCAGGTCTCGTTCTCCTTCAAGTAGTTCTTGGAGGGGCCGAGGCCCTTGTCGTCGATGTGCGACTGCTCGAACGACTTCGTGTCCATGAACACGTAGTGCTCGCCCTCTTTGAAGAGGTACTGCATCTCCTTCTCTTCCATGTCCGGGCGGCCGACCTTGTCGCCAGACTTGAAGGTGGGCTCGAGGACGCGCCCGTTGAGGAGGTTGCGGATGCGGGTCCGGACGAAAGCGGAGCCCTTGCCCGGCTTGACGTGCTGGAAGTCGACGATCTCGAACGGATCCCCGTCGACGAGGATCTTCAGACCGTTGCGGAAATCTGCCGTATCGATGACGTCGGCCATCTTTGAAGCGCTCCTCAGCAAATTGGAGCGGGCGGTGTACCGCAATCCTCCGCGGTCGTCCAGAGGAGAGGCGCGGGGCACCGCGTCGAACGGTTACATCAACTGATCGGCCATCTTCGGGCCCTGCACCCGGAGCTCGTACCGGGCCCTGCCCACGTTGCCGTCGGGGTCCATCGCGATCACCGCGAAGTAGTCGCTGGTGAGCATCCGCGCCACCGCCACCATGCGCTCGGTGCGGATGGAGAACTCGGTCGTCTTGCCCATCTGCAGCGCCTCGGCTGCCTGGCGAAGCTGGCTCAAGATGCCGCTGTACTCGACCAGCATGGTCTGGACCTCGACGCCGTCGCCGGGCTTGGGCTCGATGGTCTCGATGGGGATGCCATCAAAGCCCATCACGCTGGCGGCGAACGTGCCGCTCACCCGGCCGCAGATCCCTTCGAGGTCTTCCCGGAACGACATCGCTGCCTCCGCGCTGCGTGACACCAACGCCTCTTCACTGGCTGCGGCGACGTTCTGCGATCCGGCCGCGCAGCCCTTCGAGCAGCCGGATGGCGGCCCCCGCGTCGGGTCCCATCTTGGCGAGCCGCTCGGCAGCCTCGGCCCGCTGCGCCGGCGAACCCTCTTGCGAGAGCCGCCGGTACATCTCCCGCGCCTTCCCGAGCAGCCCCTGGCCCGCGTAGATCGCGGCGATCGTCAGCGTGACCGGGGGCTCGGACGACATCGGGTGAGGACCGTCGCAGGGCCGGACGGGTCCGTCAAGGGCACCCGGCTACTTGGCCGAGCAGATCGACGACTTCGCCCCTCTCTGGACGATGAACGAATAGTCGCTGCTCTGCACCGTGTGGCCGTCGTTGAGCTTGCCGACGGCGTGGATGTTCACCCGCACGTACTGCTCGGCGCCCAGCTGGGTGTTGAGGGTGGCCGCGTCGGCCAGCGACACCACGTCGGCGATCGCCGCCGACTTGCCCGTCGCCGGGACGTAGCCTTGGGCGGCGATGGTCCGCTCCTGGATGTTGATCGCCGCCGCGCCCGTGGACTCGTAGCGGATCACCACGCTCTGGGTGGCGAAGTCGTTCGACTGGAAGTGTTCGCCCTTGGTCGCGGCGAGCAGGCGGTTCTCCAGGACGAGGCCCATCTTCAGCGGCACGTCGGTGCCGAAGAAGGCGAAGACGGTCTCGTCCGAGTTCGGCGAGAAGACCGGCGCGAGGCACAGGCCCGTCACCGGGTCGAGTCCCGTGGGCAGGATGATCTTGGTCGCCACCAAGAACGTATTGCCGCCGTTGGTGGTGCAGGAGGCGAGGGCCAGGAGGAGCGCGGGGAGGCTGATGAGATGGAGAGCGCGGGGCATGTTCGTTCTCCTACTGGTTTCCGCCGTCGCCAGGACCCGAGGCGACGACGGACTGGGACCGGTTGACGATCCGCGGGGTGATGAAGATGAGCAGCTCGGTGCGGGCGTCTTGCACCGCCTTCTTCTTGAAGAGCCAGCCGATGATCGGGATGCGCGAGAGCACCGGCACCTCGTTCCAGGCGTCCGAGTTCGAGCGGGTGTAGATGCCGCCGATGACGGTGGTGTCGCCGTCCTTCACCAGCACCTCGGTCTTCGCCTCGCGGCGGCTGATCGACGGCTGGCCGTTGGAGCCGGTCAGCTGCGGGTTCGGCTGGTTGTTGGTGGCGTTGATCTTCATCTGGACCGACCCCTCCTGCGTCACGTGCGGGGTGACGCGCAGCTCGAGCTTGGCCTCGATGAACTGCGTGTTGACGCCGGCCGCCGAGGTCTGCGCGAACGGGATCGACACGCCCTGCCCGATGCTCGACTCGACGTTGTCGAGCGCGACCACCCGGGGTGACGAGATGGTCTTGATGGTGCCGCTGTTCTCAGCGGCCGAGAGGCGCAGGTTGAGGTTGGCCGCGCCGCCCGCCGAGCCGAACACCATGCCGAGACCACCGCCGGAGTTGAGGCCGATCGGGGCGGGCATGTTGACGGCGAAGTTCGGCTGCGAGACGGTGCCGAGGCCGCCGGTGGGGGCGGAGCCGTCGTCGGCCGCGCCCGCCAGCTGGAGGACCGAGGGGAAGACGAGCCCGGTGGGGTTGCCCGTGGTGGGACCGAAGGCGACGTTGCCGCCCCACTGCACGCCCACCGAGCGGGAGAAGCTGGTCGAGGCCTCGACGATGCGGCTCTCGATCAGCACCTCGGGGGTCTGGGTGTCGAGGTTGCGGACGATGCCCTCGGCGCGCAGCAGCGAGTCGGCCACGTCCTTGACGATCAGCGTGTTGGTGCGCGTGTCGACCGAGACCGTGCCGCGCTCGGTGAGGGCGTCCTTCACCTTGTCGACCATGCCGGCCGCGGTGGCGTAGTTGACGGCGATCAGGCGGACCTTGAGCGGCTCGTAGGTCTGCTTGACCTTGGCGGCGTCGGCGGCCTCCTTCTGCTCGGAGCGCAGCTGGGCGAGCGGGGCGACGCGGATGATGTTGCCCAGCTCCTCCTTCCCGAGCGCCTTCGACTTGAGGATGATGTCGAGCGCCTGGTCCCACGGGACGTTGCGCAGCTTGATGGTGACCGTGCCCTTCACGTCGTCCGCGAGGATGATGTTCTTCTTGCTGATGTCGGAGACGAACGACAAGAGATTTCGGATGTCGATGTCCTTGACGTTGAGGTCGACGCGGCGGCCCGTGTAGTTGCGGTCGTCGAGGACGTTGGCGCCAGCGGCGGCCGGACCCTCGGAGGCCATCGCGGCGGCGCGGGCCTGGGCGGCGGCCGGGGCCTGGGCCACCGGCGCGGAGCCGAACTTCCAGCGCAGCCCCTGCTTTCCGGGCTCGAGCTCGTCCTTCACCGGGGAGCGCAGCGTGGCGATGACCTTCACCTCGCCCGGCCGCTCAGCCACGTGGTAGCTGGAGATCATGTCGACCACCCCGCCGAGGGCGGTGGCGTCGAGGTTGCGCTCGAGGCGCTCGGGCAGCGTCACCCCGCGCAGCGTCAGCACCAGCGAGGTGGCGTTGGGGTGGCCCACCTCGAAGGTGTAGGCGCCGTCGATGACCACCGCGAGCTCGCTCCTGCCCTCGTCGGTGCGCAGGTCGACCGCCTTGATGGCGGCGAACTTGTTCGAGACCGCGACCTTGGACGTCTCGCTCTTCTCGACCGGCTTCACCGCGGTCTGCACGGCGGGGTCGATCGCGACCACCTTCGGCTCGGGCGCCGGCTTGGCGGCGAGGTCCACGGTCTCGACCTGCGGCGCCGGGCGCGCGGCCATCACCGGAGCGGCAGCGGCGGTCTTGACGGGCTCCTGCTTCGGCTCCGCCTTCACCGGCTCGGCCTTGGGGGCCGGCGCGGCGGCGGCGACTGCGGGCGCGCCCATCGTCACCTCGAGGCCATCGGCGCGGCGGCTCACCTCATAAGGGGGCAGGCGGTCGGCCTGGCCATCGACCACCAGCCGCACTCCACCTTCGCGGCGGGCGACGCGGACGCTCTTGATGTCGCCCTGCCCGTCGAGCTTGCGCGAGGCCGGCGTCGTCGCGGTGACGCCCTGCAGGTCGAGCGCGAGGCGCCCGGGGTTCTGCAGCTCGATCAGCGTGTAGTGCGCCACCTCTCCGTCGGTGGCGACGCGGACGTGGGCCCGGCCGTCCTTGGAGGAGACGGTGACCGCGCCCAGCTTGTGGGCCGGGTGCTTGACGTCCTTCTTGTCCTCGCGGGTGAGGACGAGGTTCGGGTCGGCGGCCGGAGCGGCCGTCGCGGTGGCGCTGGCCACCTCGGCTGGCGCCGCGGAGACGGTGTCCGACTGCGCGGCAGCAGCGGCGGCGCTCTTCCGCATCTGCGCTGCGGCCGGCGCAGCGGCCGGCGCGGTCTGCTCGGCCTTGCCGCCGATCGAGACCAGCAGATCATTGCCCTCGGCGGCGACGTCGTACCGCACGTCCCCGTCGAGCGCGACCACCAGGCGGGCCACCTTGCGGCCGCCCTCGTCGAACTGCGCGGTCGAGACCCCGAGCACGCCCGGCAGCGTCACCGCCACCGAGTGCGGGAGCGCCGTCACGTCAGCGCCGGTCAGATCGACCACCAGCCGCGGAGGCTCTGCCAGCTTGAAGGCCGTGAAGGTGGGCTTCTGGGAGCCGTGGATGGCGAGCTTCCCGCCAGCCACCGCCTCGACGCCGCTGATCTGGCTGACCGGCGTCGCCGCCCTGGCCGAGCCCGCCGCCAGTGGCACTGCCAGTGGCACTGCGACGACCAGCGCGAGCAGCCCCGACTTCAGATAATGCCCGTGCGCGTTCATCCGCTGCTCCTTCGTCACTTCGACAGTGTGGGCCACGTCAGTTCCCCTGCCCCTGGGCGACGCCCATGGTTTCACCGGAGTCGCTGTTGAGCTGCTGCAGGTCGGACTTCTCGTTGGCGTCCCTCGAGACGCGCAGCGGGAGGTTCGACGGGTACACCCTGCCGGTGGCGTGATCGGTGATCGTTTCGGTGATGATGATCTGGTCCCGCTGGATCGAGGTGACCTTGCCCCAGTTCTGGCCGACGAAGGTGCCGATCTTGACCGTCCAGCCGCGCCCCTCGGGGTCCTCGATCATCGCGCTCGGCGACGAGGTGCCCGTCATGGTGACCGAGAGCTTGAGCCGGTCGAGCGGGAAGCGCTGCAGCGGCGTCGGCTTGGTCCCCGGGTTCTTCACCGGCGTGACCTCCTTCACCGCGAAGACGTTCTGGAACGGGTCGCGCTTGCCGACGGGCGAATACACATAGATGTTCTGCGGCGCGGCCACCTTCTCCTCCTCGACCGTCTTGGCTGGAGGGAGCGGGGGCCGGTTCGCCCTCGGCGGAGGCGGCGGCGCGCCGCATGCGGCGAGCAGCGCGAGGGCAGCGGCGAGCGCTGCTGGGAGCGTTCGACGGTTCACTTGCCACCCTCCTGCTTGAGGAAGCGGAAGGTGGTGGCGACGTAGGTCGCCTTCACCGTCTGCTTCTCGGTCCCCGTGCTCGGGCTGCCCATCTTGATGTTGGTGACGTTGACGATGCGGGCGAGCTTGGAGACCGAGTCGAGGAAGACGCCGATCTCGTGGTAGTTGCCCGACACCGCCATCGCGATGGGAATCGAGGCGTAGAAGCCCTGCTTCGACTCAGACTGCGGCTCGATGCTGTCGATGATGAGGCCGCTCTTGTTGCCGACCTCGGAGAGCGAGCTGATCAGCTCCGCCATGTTGGCCTCGTTCGGCAGCTCGGTGAGGGCCTGGGCGAGCTTGCGCTCGAGGACCTCCTTCTCGTGCTTGAACTGGGCCAGGTTGTTGGCGATCGACTGCTTCTGGAT
>JAYWAO010000020.1:0-19758 GCA_043782365.1 Deltaproteobacteria bacterium | reverse complement strand
AAGAGGTGACCAATCAGGAGGTCGACGTCCGCCAAGTTGAAGGTGCCCCGCCTCGCGCGCGCTGCCCCCTCCAGCCCCTACTGCGGGGATCTGCACCCCTGGTTTCTGCCGGTGGTGGCGCTGCTGCTGACTAGGACGGTAGACTCAGGAGTTCCATGGCCAACAAGCGTCCGCCGCCGTCCGACAACATCAACGCCACCATGATCGTCGGCGGCGACGCCAGCGACGAAGACCTCGTCAAGACGGGCGTGCGCAAGGCCGCGCCCGAGCCCGCCAACGACGGCGCCACCGCCTTCGTGCGCCTCGACGACGTGGCCCCCCAGCCCGGGCTCGCGGACATCCCCAACGACGGCGCCACCGCCTTCGTGCGGCTCGACAAGCCGTCGGGCAGGGGAAAGGGCGACAGCGCGCCGCCGCCGCTGCGCCGCGCCCCGCCCCAGTCAGCGCCCAAGAAGGGCCTGCAAGTCACGCTCCCCGACGACGAGCCCGAGGCGCCCAAGCCGCCGCCCAGGGCGAAGCTCGCGCCGGTCGCCGATGGCAAGAAGGGCCGCCGCGGCAACTGGTGGGACGAGCCCACCCGCAAGGTCTCCGACGAGGACATGCAGCCCGAGACCGCGCCCGTTGCGGAGGCGGAGCCGGCGCCGGACGAGTCGAACGCGACCTCGCTCGACCAGCCGCGCGTCGAGGCCGAGGCGGCCCATGACGGCGCCACCGCCTTCGCGCGCGTGGCCGCGCCGCAGCCGCAGGAGGACGACCCCGAGGGCGCCACCGCGGTGGTGAGCGCGAAGAACAACCCCAACCGCAGGCCCAAGTCCAAGTTCGCCGACGAGGAGATCCAGGTCGAGGCTCCCAAGCCGAAGGCCAAGACCAAGCCCGCCCCCGAGGAGTACAGGCCCACCGCCGCCGACGACTACCAGGGCCATCTGCAGGCGGGCCCGCCGCGCTGGAAGGTCTGGCTGCGACGGGCGGTGATCACCGGCGTCACGCTCTCGCTGCTGGGGGTCTTCGGGATCATCGGCGCCTACTTCTGGATCTCGCGCGAGATCCCTTCGTTCGAGTCGACCCGCGACTACCAGCCTTTCGTCGCCACCAACGTGGTGACCTCGGACGGCGTGCAGGTGGGCCAGTTCGCGCGCGAGAAGCGCACGCTGGTGCCGATGGAGACCATCCCGCGGGTGATGATCCAGGCCGTCACCTCGGCCGAGGACAAGGACTTCTACAAGCACCCGGGGGTCAACGTGGTCGCGCTGGTGCGCGCGATGGCGGTGAACATCCTCTCGGGCCGCAAGCGGCTGGGCGCCTCCACCATCACGCAGCAGGTGGTGAAGAACATGGTGCTGAAGTCGAGCGACAAAAAGTTCAAGCGCAAGCTGAAGGAGATCCTGCTGGCCTGGCGCCTCGAGAGCAACCTCTCGAAGGACGACATCCTCTACCTGTACCTCAACGAGATCGACTTCGGCCGCGGCCACTTCGGGGTCGAGGAGGCCGCGCAGTACTACTTCGGCAAGCACATCGCCGACGTCGACCTGGGCGAGGCGGCGCTGCTGGCAGGCCTGCCGCAGAACTCCTCCCGGCTCAACCCGCGCAAGCACCCGGAGAACGCCAAGCGGCGGCAGCGGTACGTGCTCGATCGCATGCTGCAGAACAAGGCGATCAGCAAGGCGGACCACGACCGCGAGTACGAGAAGCCGCTGGTGCTCCCGCCGCTGCCCGCCGCGCAGCCCGGCGGCTGGTACCTCGACGAGGTCCGTCGGCAGCTGGTCGCGCAGTTCGGCGAGACCCCGGTCGAGACCGCGGGCTGGACGGTGGAGATCGCGATGGACCCGCGCCTGCAGGCGGCCGCGGAGGTCGCGGTGCAGGAGGGCCTGCGCGCGGTCGACAAGCGGCAGGGCTGGCGCGGCGCGCTCTTCAAGATCGACAAGGCGTCGATGAACGACTTTACCAACGCCCTCGGCCGCCGCCTGGCCGGCGTGGTGCCGCCCGACGGGGTGGTGCTGGCCGCCGACCTCGACGGCGTGAACGAGCAGGAGCAGCAGAGCCTCGACTCGATCGCCCGCGCCGCGAAGCTGCGGCCGCTGGTGCAGGGCGGGATCTACGCGGGCGTCGTCACCTCGGTGACCGCGCGCGAGGCCCGCGTGCTGCTGGCGCCGGGCGCCGAAGGGTGGATGCCGTTCGCCTCGATGTCCTGGGCGCGGCCGTTCAGCCCCTCCGCGCGCACCCAGCTCCCCTCGCAGGCGGGCGAGGTGGTGCACCCCGGCGACGTGGTGGGCGTGCGGGTGCGCGCGGTGGCCACCACCCGCGTGAGCGCCACCGACACCAAGGTCAAGAACCTGGAGCTCGCGCTGGAGCAGACGCCCGAGGTGCAGGGGGCGTTCGCGGCCATCGATCTAAAGACGCGCAACGTGCTGGCGCTGGTGGGCGGCTTCGACAACGCCCGCAGCCAGCTCAACCGCGCCACCCAGGCCAAGCGGCAGCCCGGCTCCTCGTTCAAGCCGTTCCTCTATGCGGCCGCGATCGCCAGCGGCAAGTACACGCCGCGCACCATGGTGGACGACTCGCCCGAGGTGATCACCGACCCCTGGAGCGGGAAGCCGTGGAAGCCGCAGAACTTCGAGAAGGACGAGTTCGCCGGACCGATCACGCTGCGCAAGGCGCTGGCGGAGTCGAAGAACACGGTGGCGGTGAAGCTCCTCATCGAGCTGGGCCTCGACAAGGTCCGCGCGCAGGCGCTCGACGCGGGCCTCACCTCGACCATCCCGCAGAGCTACACGGCGGCGCTGGGCACCGGCGAGGTCTTCGTCCTCGAGGAGATCAACGCCTACGCCACCATCGCCTCGCTCGGGCGCAAGCAGGAGCCGATCCTGATCAAGCGGGTGGTGGCGCAGGGCGGCGGGTCGGCGGTCTACAAGAACGAGTCGGCCCCTGAGCAGAGCATGCGGCCCGACGTGGCCTACCTCACCGCCGACCTGATGCGCTCGGTGATCGACGACCCCGAGGGCACCGCCCACTCCCTCAGCGCCCTGGGCAGGCCGGCCGCGGGCAAGACGGGCACGGCCTCCGACCACCGCGACGGCTGGTTCGTCGGCTTCACTCCCTCGGTCGTCGCTGGCGCCTGGGTGGGCTTCGACGAGCCCAAGCCGATGGGCGCCGCCGAGACGGGCGGCCACTGCGCCGGGCCGATCTGGCTCTCCTGGATGCGCGCTGCCCACCAGGGCAAGCCGGTGGAGGACTTCCCGCCGCCGCCGCCGGGGGTGGTGCAGGTGCGGATCAACCGCAACACGGGCGCGCTGGCGTCGCCCGACGATCCGTTCGCGGTGAAGGAGGTCTACCTCGCCGGGACGGAGCCCACCGCGGAGTCGGCCCCGCAGGAGGCGCCGAGCCAGGAGCAGTTCTACCAGCAGGGGCAGTAGGGTCTCGAGCTACTTGACCGCCGACGCCTTGATCGCCGCCTTGCCGTCCTTCGCATACACGGAGAAACGGATCGCGCGGCCACCGCTGCGGGTCATCAGGTCATCGCGGTTCTTGCGCAGCTTGGCGGCGAACTTGTCGTAGCTGACCTTGTCGGTCGGCTCGCCCAGCTCGGCGCGCAGGTCGAGGAACTTCTGGAACGTCTCCTTGAAGTGGGCCTCATCGGGGTCGACTTCGGCAGGACGCGTGAACGAGAAGTCGGAGAGCGTGACGTTGGCGCCGTCCTGGCCCTCGGTCTGCTGGGCCGCGGCGTGTTGGGCGGCCTCCCCCGCTGCGTGCTCCTTGGCGGCGTGCTCCGCAGCCTCTGCAGCGGCCTGCTCCTCGGCGGCCCTCTGCGCGGCCTCCGCTGCGGCCTGCTCTTCGGCGGCGCCGTCGGGCAGCGGCTCGAGCGCGGCCTCGTCGTCGGTCACGGCCTCGGACGCGGTGGCCTCTTCGAAGGCCGCACGGGCGGCCGACTCGGCGCCTGCGATCGGCGCGGTGGTGGGCTGGTCCGCCGCCGGGCCGTCGGGCTGCTCCGGCTGGCCGCCCTCGGCCTGGGCGAAGCTCCACGGATCGACCGGGACCTGCATCGGCGCGAGCGCGGGGAGCGGCGGCGTGGGGAGCGCGTCCCAGCCGGAGGCGGGCGGCTCGTCCTTCTCGCGCATCTTGTCGAGCAGCGCGGCGCTGACGGGCTCGATCCGGGTCGGCTCGTCGCCCGGGAACGGCATCTCGGGCTCGCGCGACTGCGCCAGCAGCTCGGGGCTCGGCGAGCCCGGGCTGGTGCGGTCGGGCTCTTCCTGCGCGAGCGAGATCGGCTGCGGCGCGGGCGTGGGCGGCGCGCCCTTGGCCTCGTCGAGCAGGCTGGCGAAGGAGAAGTCGGCGGCCTTCCCGGACTCCGGCGCGGCCTCCGGCTGCGGCTCCGGTTGGACCTCCTCGGCGGGCGGCGCAGGGGGCTGCGCAGGCGCGGCTTGCCCGAGGGCAGGCTCCTCGAAGGCTGCGGCGGGGGGCGGGTGCGGCGGCCGCGCGGGCATCGCCTCGAGCTCCGGGTCGGAGCGGCGGAGCAGCGGAGGCACCGACGAGGAGGGAGTAGGCATGCCCCAGGGCACGTCCTGCGGCGCTGCCTGCCGGGCCTCCGGATCGTTGGCGCCGGCGAGCGTGGCGGCGGCGCGCGAGGCGGCCTCCTCGACGCTGCGCGGGACCACCGGCACCTCCTGCTCCACGGTGACCGTCTTCGGCTCGGGCAGCTTGGGCCCCGGGATCAGGCTGAGGAGCAGCGCGATCAGCAGGAAGCCCGCGAAGGCGAGCAGGTAGAACGCCTGGTACCGCCCGAGCCAGCCGAAGTAGCCGAAGGCCGGCACGGTGAGCACCGCCATCACGCCGCTCTCCATCGGCTGGCGGACGGCGCGGATCTCGTAGTGCTGGGCGCCGTAGGGCAGCTTGCCGTCGAGCGCGGGTCCGGCCACGGGGAGGCGCAGCGCGAGCACGCCCCAGCCCAGCGCGGGCGCCTTGGCCCAGCCGAGCAGGCCCTTGCGCTGGCCCGCTGCGAGCGAGCTGGCCAGCACGGCGTCGTCCTTGAGCAGCGAGACATCGGCGTCGACCAGCGAGCGCAGCTGGGCGGCGAGCTTGTCGTCGAAGAGCTGGCCGGTGACCACCACGCCCGGAGCACCCGGGATCTTCGCGGCCTGCACGCGGAACCACTGTCCGCCGTAGCTGGCGAACGACGGTCCGCCAGCGCCGCCGTCGAGGACGGCCTTCACCAGCGGGAGCGTCTTGAGGTCGCCGACCAGCGCAGCGGGCTTGCCCCGGCGCGAGACCGCCGCGCCGCCTTCAGTGGCGACGATGAGCAGGTCTGGCTCGACGGGCTGGGAGGCAGCCGCCGCGGCGCGCAGCGCCTTCTCGTCGGGCTTGGGCAGCGGGAGGGTCGGATCCGCCGGGGGCTTCAACGCCTCGGCCAGCTCGGGCGCGAGCGCGGCGGCGCGGGGCGCGAGGCGGGCGTCGGCGAGGTCCAGCTGCGCCCGCAGCGCGTTGCTGGCGGTGGCGAGGCGGGCCCGCAGGCCGTCCTCGGCGGTCTGGGCCACCTTCGGCGAGAGGAGGGCGAGGTGGACCCCGAGAGCGAGGCCGACCACGAAGGTGAAGGTCCAGAGGCGAGTCCGGGTCATGGCGATTCAGGTAACCCGTCGAGGAGGGCGGGTCAAACTTCGTGCCGCCACTGTAGGTCGGGAAATGCCCTGGTACCGCCGCTACCCCTCGCTGTCGGCCTCCGCGGCGGATTCGCTCTGGCCCGCGCCAGGCGCGGTCCCGCTGCCCTGTTCGCCCGCCTTCATCACCTCGCGCAGCACCGCCGCGGCGAAGCTTCCCGGGGGCAGCGCGAAAGTCAGCGCCAGCACGCCGGGCGCCCGCTCGACCACCTGCGCTTCGCCGAGCGGGACCCGGTAGGGCCTGCGGGTCCCCTCCAGCTCGCCGCCTCCCTGCGCGAGCAGCTCCAGCGTCAGTCCCATCTCCGCGAGCACGGCGTCTTCTCGGCGGCGCGCCTCGTCCTCGGCCATCGAGGGCTGCCGCCCGGGGAGCGGACCTGCGGGATCGACCTCGCCCCGCTCGACGCGCGGCTGGTCGGCCACGAGGTCCTTGCAGGTGAAGAGCCCGCCGCTGTCGCGCTTCTTCAGCACGTCGCCCGCGATGGCCACCGAGAAGAGACCGCTGGCGATGCGGTCGGCGAGGCAGCGGTTGAAGACCTCGGACTGCAGCGCCGAGAGCGCCAGCCTGCGGAGGAACCGGTCGCGCCCCGAGCGGGCCACGCCGGGCTCGCCCCTCAGGATCGCCGCGCCGAGCGAGGCGTTGTCCCCGCGCCGCCCGAACCGCTGCGGGCCGAACAGGTTGGGCACGCCGCGCTCCGCGAGCGCCGCCAGCACGGCCTGCGCGCGCGCGAGCCCCTCGGGAGCGCAGCCGCGCAGCACCACGGTGAAGCGGTTCCCCGCGAGGTGGCCCGTCCGCAGCTTGTTGACGTGGCGCTCGGCGGCGAGCACGCGCCAGCCCTCCCCGGCTGCGGCCAGCGCGCGCGCGCGGAACTCCTCGGCCTTGGCGACCGCCTGGGGACCCGCCGTGCCGCGCGGGAGCGGCACCGAGAGCCGCTGCACGGTGACGGCCCGCTTGTCCTTGAGCCCGGCAGCGCCCACGTCCCGTCCGGCCACTTGCAGCACCCGGCCGAGCTCCTGCGCGACGTCCTGCGTGTTGCGGCCTGTCTTCTCGACGGTGATGAAGAGGTGGTCGCCCTCGCCGGCCGCGGGATAGAGCGGCAGCTCCTCGACGCGGAAGTCCTCTTCCGAGACCCGCGCCGCACCGCCCGTGCCCGGCAGGCCCGTGGTCAGGAGCGCGATCGGCCGCGGCCCGAGCGGGTCGCTCACCAGCCGGCGCCTGGCTCACCGCTCGGGGGAGGCTCCCCGGTGGTGCTGGCCTTGAGCACGGGCTCCGACTGGCCAGTGGACTTCAGGTGCCCCGACTTCATCAGCTTGTAGGTCGCCTTGGTGCCCTCGAACTCGCCGAGCGCGGACAGCTCCGCGAGCTGCGCCACCGAGCGCACGCCATCGACGAGCGGGAGGAGCCGCGCCATCTCGTCGGTGAACTGGTCGGAGGGCGTGGCGGGCGCGGACACTCCCGTGGCCTCGGGCACCAGCGCCGCCGAGGGGACGCGCTGCCGGTAGAACTCCATCTCGTCGAGGCGGCGCAGGCCGTCGAGCAGGAGCCCCTCGATGTCGAGCGAGAGCTGCGCCGGCAGCTTCTCGGCCACCAGGCCCTGCCGGAAGACGAAGTGGCCCGTCTTCAGCACCAGCAGGCCGAGGAAGATCTCCACCACCTGGTGCCGCAGCCCGCGCCAGCAGGCGTCGGGCTCGAGCAGGCCGCGCTCGCCGAGCAGCTGGCCGATCGGCCGGTGGTTGTGCTCCTGCGCCTGTTGCAGCAGCGTCGCGTCGAGCGCGGCGCGGGGCACGAGGCCCATGCGGCAGAGCAGCTCGCCGAACCGCTCGCCGGGGCTGGTGGAGGCGGCCCAGGCGACGGCGCCCTCGGTGAGCACCACCGCGCGCTCCACGCCGTTGCCGCGGGTGAGCAGCACCCCGGTGCGCCGCCCCTGGTGGAGGAAGTTGAGCAGCTCGCTCGGCTGGACCAGCGAGAGGTCTCCGGTGACGGCCGCCGGCCCGGGCTGGAGCTGGTTCACCTCGCGCGCCAGCGCCGCGTCACCCTCGCGCCAGGCCACCAGCAGGTCGGCGCCTCCTGCGAGCAGGGGCCAGCTGCCCCGGGCCGAGCCTAGGCGCGCGCGCACGTCGTCGCTGCCTCCGGTGATCTGGCCGGAGGAGTCGATGCGCAGCTCGCCGAGAACGTCTGCCAAGGCAGCTCCCCCTACTGCTTGGGCGCTGCTGCGCCCTTGGCCGTGGTCTCGGGCGGGTCGAACAGGTGGCGGTCGGCCTCTTCCTTGAACGCGGCCGCCGCCGCCTCGACCGCGCGCGCATACAGCCGGGTCAGCGCCGCCGCCTGCTCGGGCGCCGCTTTGGAGACGAACGCCTTGCGCTTGCCCGGCTCGCGCCCGCCCTTGCCAATGACCGCCGGCGCCACCTTGGAGAGGTCGAGCCCCGGCGCGCCCTGCAGCCGCGCCACCGAGAAGTCTCCCGCCAGCGCCAGCGCGACCGGCAGCGGCTCGCCCTTGACCGACTTCAGCTCGCCGTAGACCACCCAGCCGCGCCGGTCCTTCAGGCTCAGCGTGTCGAGCGCGACGGGCTCCTGCGGCACCAGCTTGGGCCCCAGCGCCGGACCCGAGGTTCCGTAGACGGTGAAGACGCTCAGCTCCTTCTCCGACGCGTCCAGCTCCACGCCGCTCAGCGCCTCCGCGCGCGCCAGCCCGGGCCCCTGCAGCGGGTACTTCTTGACGTGATAGGCCGACGCGCCCTCGAAGAGGTCCTCGACGCGCGGCAGGCCCGTGCGCAGCCACGCCACCAGGTCGGCGGCGTCGAGCGGCGAGAGGAACACCAGCGCCGGGCTCCCCGGACCGGGACCGCCCTTGAGCAAGGTGGCGATCAGGTCGTCGTCGCTGCGGGAGGCGAGCAGCGCCGCGTCGCGCAGCCGCCTGGCGCCCAGCTGCCTGCCGAGCGGGGTCGGGTCGGCCCAGGCGGAGGCGTCGCCGTGGCAGCCCGTGCAGTGGAGCCGCCAGAGCGTGCCGGCGTTGGCCCGGTCGCCCATCAAGAGCGGGTCGGCTGCGCGCACCGGGGCGGCGCAGAGCGCGATTCCGGCTGCGCCCACCAGGAGAGTGAACCGCTTCAGCGAGACCACGGCTTCACCTCCGGCCACTTCGAGAGATCTTCCACCACACCGTCGCGGAACTTGAGGTGGCACCGCAGACAGGTGCTCGCCTCCACCCCGCGCGCCGCGGCCCCGCGCTCCTTGGGAGCGAGCGCTGCGACGCGCTCCACCTCTGCGGCGGCCGACTGCGCGAGCTGGTCGAACTCGGCGCTGGCCGAGGCCATCGACGGGGGCGCGCGGCCCTGGGCGGCCTTGAACAGCGCCACCAGCGCCGCCGACTCGGCAGCTGCATCGGGCCCCGCGGCCGCCTCCAGCTTGAGCCAGCGCTGCGCCACCTCGCGCATCACTGGAGAGAGCGGCGGCCGGTTGTTCTGCGACTTCCCCTTGGCGCCGAGCACCACCCGCGACACCTGCACGGCCTGGCCCTGCGCCGAGACCGGCATCGGCACGCCGACGCCGACCTCGAAGGACACCTGCGGGCCAGCTTCCGCGCCGGGGAGCTGCGAGAGCTGCGCGGTCCAGAGCCCCTTCGCCGCCGGGGTCCAGTGCACGCCATACGAGCCGACATCGGCGAGCGGCCGCGCGTAGTAGCGCACCTTGCTGCCCGGCCCGCTCATGGCGAGCTGGAGCGGGAGACCCTCGACGGGCACGTGCTCGCCGTAGGTCGCGTCGGGCACCTCGCGCTGCCTGGCGACGTCGAGCCGCAGCTCGACCAGCTGGCCCGGCTTGGGCTCGCCCGGCCGGATGGTGACGCGCACGCGCCAGTCGCCCTGCTTGAGCGAGAGCGAGACCTCGGCAGACGGGACGGAGGGGCGGGCCGGCGCTGCCGCAGCAGGAGCGGCGGGAGCTGCTGCGGCCGGCGCGGTGGCGGTGGCGGGCACGGCTGCGGGGGCAGCAGGGGTGGTGGCGGGTGCAGCGACGGGCGCCGCTGCTGGAGGCGCCCCCCCGACCGTGGCAGCGGCGGGCGCAGGCGCGCCGGCCCGGAGGTCGGCGCGCGGAGGGGGCTTCGACTCATCGGCGGAGGCGCGCGCGAACGGAGCGGCGAGCAGGACCGCGGCGCAGAGCGCGGACAGCGGGCTTCTTGCGTGCATGGCGCCCCCTACTCCTTGTCCCAGGCGCCGTTGTTGCGGCTCCACTCCAGCTCGTCCTCGACGCTGAAGGAGAGGTAGTCCTGCCGGGTGGGGAGCGTGTTGAGCCGGCCGTTGAAGTACACCGACGGCGTCGCGCGCACGCCCGCCTCCACGCCCTCCTTGCGGTGGCGCTCGATCAGGTCGTTGTAGGTGCCCTTGTAGACCTCCTTGAGGAGCGCGCCGCCGTCGAGCCCGAGCTGCTTGGCGTAGGCCTTGAGGTTGTTGTCCTCGAGCTCCTCCTGGTGCGCGAACATCAGCTCGTTCAGCTCCCAGAACTTGCCCTTGGAGCGCGCGTACTCGGCGGCAGCAGAGGCCTGCACCGAGCGCGGGTGGCCCGGCAGCGGGAAGTACTTCGAGCAGAGCCTGACCTTGCCCTTGAAGCTCTCGACGAGGTCGTGGAGCGGCTTCACGGCGGCGGCGCAGTGCGGGCACTGGTAGTCGCTGAACTCGACCAGGGTGATGGGGGCCTTGGGGTTGCCGATCCCGCCGCAGTCGTCGGAGCGGAGCTGCTTGCGCTTGGCCGCCGGGAACGCGCCGTAATACTGCTCGAGCGTGTAGATGATCTGGCTCGGCGGCATCCCGTCGATGATCAGCTTGGCCGCCAGCCTGGCCATCCGGGGCGCGTGCTTGTCCTTCACGCCCTCGCGCAGGCAGGCCGCGAGCGTCGAGTTGCAGCCCGCGTAGTCGAAGGTGTCGCCGGCGAGCTCGACCAGGGAGGCGCGCTGCTCCCCGGTGAGGCCCGCGAAGTCTGCCCGGGGCAGGCGCGCGCGGGCCTCCTGCTCGGAGAGCGAGGCCGGCGTGGCGGGCGAGAGCGCCTGGGCGCGGGCGCCAGCGAGCGGCGCGGCGCACGCGAGGGCGAGGGCCAGGGGGAAAACGGAGGAGAGAGATCGGCGGGTCGGCATGGGCGGACGTTCCGGCGCGAGGGCCAGCGGGGTTGACCGGCGGGCCAGCGAAGTGGCGGACCCTAGATGAGCGGCGACCGAGTGGCAAGCGGATGACCGGCGGAGTCGGCCAGGGGCCACGTTCTTCTCGGAGAACCGCCCCGGGCGCCGCTCTCTTCCCGTGCCCGTTCCGGCTGCCCTCCGCGCCTGCATGCTCGTGACGCCGCTGGTGAAGCCGCCGCTCAGCGCAGCGGCTCCCGGTCGCCCGGGGCGAGCCGCACCAGCCCGAGGAGCTTGCGGACGTCGGGCCTGCGGCGCAACACTTGAAGATCCTCGTCGTTGCGGGCGAGGACCTCGACCCGGCGCGGGTCCTCGTCCACCGCGCGGCGCAGCAGCGCGACCGCCTCGTCGATCCGGTCGGCGAGCGCGGCCACCGAGGCGGCGTTGTAGAGCGCATCGACAAAGCGGGCGTCGGCGGCGAGCGCGCGGGAAAACTCCCGGCGCGCGGCGTCGAGGTCTCCGGCGGCGTAGTCGGCCAGGCCGTGCAGGTTGTGCAGCCCGGCCTCGGCGCGGCCCAGCGCGCCCCGGCGGAGACCCACCGTGCGGTGAAGCGCGCCCCCGGCCTCACCTCTGGCGCCCGGCCCGCCGCGCACCGAACCCGCCAGCAGCCAGGCGACGCCGCCGGAGAGCCAGAGATGGGGAGCGACCGGCGCGCCGGCGAGCGGCATCTGGCAGAGCTCCACCTCGTCGCTGCCGCCGGCCTGTCCACCGGGCTGCTCGGACAGCGCGAGCCCGAGCGCGATGGGCGGACCTGGCAGCTCCGTCAGACGCAGCGAGAGCGGCAGGCCCTCGGCGCCGACCACCGGGAACCTGCGCCGGCCGGGCTCGGGAGCGAGCGGCGCCGCCTGCTCGTAGCCCTGGGCCGCGGCCCGCTCCAGCGCCTCCGGCCAGCGGGCCGACACCAGCGGTCCGAGCAGCGGCAGGAGCTGGTCGCCCTTCTCGAGCAGGGCCGAGGCCACCTCCTGCGCGAGCCCATCCGGCGCGGTGAGCAGCGTGCGCGACGGGCCGCCGCCAACGTCGAGTGCCAGCAGCGTCAGCTTGGGCGGCGCGCCATCGGCCCAGATCAGCTGCGCCGCCAGCGCTCCCGAGGGGGCGAGCCCCAGGAGCGCCTGCTCCTGCACCACGGGCAGGCCCTCGCTGGCGGGGAAGGTCGGCCGCACGGCCCAGTCGGCGCAGGCACAGGTCAAGGCGCAGGCGGCCGCGAGGGCAGGCAGGGCAGCGGCGGCGCGAGCGCTCGGCATCCCCCTTTGTAGCGGAGGCGATGGGGTAGGAGGTAGCGCGGGATGGCCATTCGCCGGCCCCCCGCTCGCGCAGTGGGCCGTCCCCGTGCTAGCAGCACGGCACATGCAGAGCCGCTGGGACATCGTCGAAGGCCTCCGCGCCCGCCTCGCAGACGAGCAGGGCACCCTGCTCGCCCCTGGCGCCGAGCTGCGCGTGGCCCTCTGCTACCCGAGCCCGTACCACGTGGGGATGAGCTCGCTGGGCTTCCAGACGATCTACCGCGAGATCCACAATCACCCGGGCTGCGCTGCCGAGCGGGCCTTCCTCCCCGACGACGACGCTGCCGTCCAGGCCCACCGCGCGCTGCGCCTGCCGCCGCTGACGCTGGAGACGCAGACCCCGTTCAACGAGCTCGACGCCTTCGCGTTCTCGGTGGCCTACGAGCTGGAGCTGACCGGGCTGTTCGAGATGCTCTCGCTCGCCGGGCTCCCGCTGCACGCGAGCGAGCGCGACCCGCGCGCGCCGCTGGTGATCGCCGGCGGGCCGCTGACGTTCTCCAATCCGGCCCCGCTCGCGCCGTTCGTCGATCTCCTGCTGCTCGGCGAGGCCGAGGAGACCATCCACGACCTGCTCGACCTCTTGCGCGAGCGGCTCCCCAAGCACGAGCTGCTCTCGCGCCTGCACGGCAAGCCCGGCTTCTTCGCGCCCGCGCTCGCCGAGATGGGCCCGCGCGCGGTGCTGCCGAAGGTCGCCAAGGCCGAGGACGACCGGCTCCCGGCGCGCTCGCAGATCCTCACGCCCCACACCGAGCTGCGCTCGATGTTCCTCATCGAGCCCGAGCGCGGCTGCTCCCGCGGCTGCACCTACTGCGTGATGCGCCGGACCACCAACGGCGGCATGCGCACGGTGCCGCCCGAGAAGGTGCTGTCGCTGATCCCCGCGCACGCGAAGAAGGTGGGCCTCGTCGGCGCCGCCGTCACCGACCACCCGCGGATCGTCGAGTTGGTAAGAAATATTGTCGAATCGGGCCGCGAGGTGGGCATCAGCTCGCTGCGCGCCGAGCAGCTCGTCAAGAAGCCGCAGCTCGTCTCGCTGCTCGCGCAGAGCGGCGCGCGGTCGATCACCACCGCCGCCGACGGCGCCAGCGAGCGGCTGCGCACCGCCATCGACCGCAAGACCAACGCGCAGCAGATCCTCGGCGCCGCGCAGCTCGCCAAGGCCGCGGGGATGAGCCGCTTCAAGCTCTACTTGATGGTGGGCCTCCCCGGCGAGACCGACGAGGACCTCGACGAGCTGATCGGCTTCGCGGGGGAGCTATCGAAAGTGTTACCGACGGCCTTCGGCTGCGCGCCGTTCGTCGCCAAGCGCAACACGCCGATGGACGGCGCGCCGTTCGCGGGCGTGGCCGAGGTGGAGCGCAAGCTCGCGCGCCTGCGCTCGGGGATGCGCGGCCGCGCCGAGATCAAGCCCACCAGCGCGCGCTGGGCCTGGGTCGAGTACATGCTCGCGCAGGGCGGCCCCGACGCAGGCCTCGCCGCGGAGGACGCGTGGCGCGCGGGCGGCGGCTTCTCCGACTGGAAGCGCGCGTTCAAGGAGCGGGGCGTAGTGCCGTTCGCGGGGGCGCGGGTGGACGACGGCCGGCTGCGGCTGCCTGCGCTCGCGCTGTGGCCGAGCGTCGCGTAGGTCAGCCCCGCAGCTCTTCCGCCAACCCCCTCGCCACTTCGCGCGCCTTCTCCAGCTCCTCGGGCTTGAACGAGATCGCCGACACCGCCGGGTGCCCGCCTCCGCCGTACCGCTCGGCCAGCTGCGCGAGGTTGTGCCGGCGGTCCTGCTGCCGCCACGGGTTCGAGCCGAGCGAGATCTTGCTGCGCGTCGCCGAGCGCGTCACCGAGACGGTGTAGAGCGCCGCCGCGTCGAAGTCATAGGCGATGAACTTGTTGATGTTGTCGAGCGAGAGGTCGGCGACGTCGAACTCGGCGACGCCGCCCCGCACGCAGATGCGCTCGCGCACCTGCGCGACGATGCTCCGGTGGCGCTCCAAGAGCGGCCCGAGCGGCTCCGTCACCCACGGCTCGGCCAGCACCGACGAGAGCGTGCGCGTCGAGAGCTGGTGCACCAGCTTCCCGCAGAGCGCCGGATCCTTGGTGGCCTCGATCAGCAGCATCAGCTGCATCGCCGGGTGCTCGAGGAGCACTGCGGTGCGCGCATCGGGGAAGAGCGCGCCGTCGATCACCTCGGCCCAGTCGATCAGCTCGCGCAGCGGCGCCGGGTCGAAGCCGAACTGCTCCTGGCAGACGCGGGCGAGGAACTTCGTGCAGCTCTTGGCGGCCGGGTCCCAGAACTTCTTGCCGCCCGCGGCGGCGTCGGCGCGGAAGGCCGGCTCGAGCGAGCCCGCGGGCTCGAAGGCGCTCTGGTGGTGGTCGAACCACCAGGTCAGCCGCGGGTCGGGCGAGTAGCGGAAGTCGACCACTACATTTTCTTCGCCGCCGAACGCGTCCTCGCCGAACGGCGCGCCGGCCTTGTGCGCGAGCCCGCGCAGGGAGACCGCCTCGTCGGGCACGGGGCGCACGCGCTCCCGGTAGAAGCGCAGGAAGGTGGCCGCCGAGGCGACGCCGTCGAAGCAGTGGTCGTGGAAGCCGATCTGGAGGAGTGGGCGGGTCATGCGGCCGATTCTAGAACGGCAGGGCGGACGTTGGCGCGGGGATCGGCGCGCCGGCCCGCTGCCGGCAACTGCTCGCGACTGCTCATGGGGAACCCAGGAATGGGTTGCTCAATGGGTTCTTGTCGGTCAGCCGGGCGTCCTCGCGCCAGCGGGATGACCTGCGAGACGCGCTGCGGGCTGCTCTGGGAGGTCCCGAGACCAGCCCTCGAAGCGCCGAGAGCGCAATGGCTTCTCTGGCCACCGCGCTCTTGCGTATTACACTTACATGGCAACGCGCCGGTTTGGTGTTACTTCTTTGCCGGAGCTGCCGGCTTCTCGGCGGGCTTGGCCGACGGGTCGGGGCGGTTGAGCTCGAGCTCGAGGTTGATCTTCACTTCGTCGCCCACCACCGCGCCGCCGTTGTCGGCCAGGGCGCTCCAGGAGATGCCGAACTCCTTGCGGTTGATCACCGTGGCGGCGCTGGTGCCCGTCTTGAGCACGCCCCAGGCCTTCATGCCGACCTCGGCGCCCGGGACCTCGACGTCGAGGGTGACGGGCTTGGTGACGCCGCGCAGGGTCAGGTTGCCGGTGACCTTGAGCTTGTCGCCGGACTTCTCGACCGCGCTGCTCTTGAAGGTGGCGGTCGGGAACTTGGCGACGTCGAAGAAGTCGGGGCCCTTCAGGTGGCCGTCGCGCTTCTCGTCGCGGGTGTTGATCGCCTTGACGTCGATGGTGGCCTCGACGGTGCTCTTGGTCACGTCGTCCTTGTCGTAGACCACCGTGCCCGAGATCGCGCCCAGCTCGCCGCGGACGTTGCTGACCATGAGGTGCCGGACGCTGAAGGCGGCGACCGAGTGGCTGGAGTCGATCTGGTAGGTGACCGGCGCGGCGGCGGCCGGGAGGGCGAGGGCAGCGACGACGGCGAGGGCGCGGAAGTTCATGTGAGGCTCCGATGCGGCTGCGGCTGCAGCCAGAGTCAGCTCGCCGGCAGGCCTCCCCGGGGATCGGGGCGGACCGCCTCAGGCGATGGCAGTCGAATTGATGACCGCCGCTGCGTCCCGATTCGCGTGCTTCCAAAAAAGAAGCAACTTCTCGGAAAGAGGCACCCCGCCCCTCGCCAGCTCCTCCAGCGGGTCGAGCAGGTGCCCTTCATCGGCGCCCGACTGGGCTGCCCACCGGGACAGGCCGCCGCGCGCCAGCGAGACCAGCTCGCGGGCGAGGTCCACCACCGCGCCGCCGCCCGGAACACGGGCCGCGAGCGACTCCTTCGCCACGCTCGCCTGCAGCTCCAGGAGCTGCGCGAACGAGAGGTGCGCGAGCAGCGCGACGGCGCCGGCCCGCGCCTGGGCGTCGTAGAGCAGCCCCACCCAGAGCGCGGGCAGCGCCATCAGGAGCGGCATCGGGACGCAGTCGGCCCCGCGCACCTCGAGCACCCGCTTCACCCGCACCTCGGGGAAGAGCGTGGTGAGGTGGTCGGTGAAGTGCGTCAGCGTCGGCCGCAGCGCGAGGTCGCCGAGCTTGCCCTGCGACATCCAGTCGCGAAAGGTGAGCCCGTGTCCGTCGAGGTAACGGCCCTGGTGGCGCGCGAAGAGCAGCGGCACGCCCAGCGCCCAGTCGATGTACTGCGCGTAGCCCCACTCCGCGCGCGTCATCTGCTCGAGCAGGCCGCAGCGCGCGGGGTCGGTCTCGCGCCACACTTGGTAGCGGAAGTCTTGGAGTCCGCTCTCCTGGCCATCGCGAAGCGGCGAGTTGGAGAACAGGGCGCTGACGATCGGCGACACCAGCGTGGCGGCGCGGACCTTGGAGGCGAGGTCCTCCTCGGTGGACCAGTCGAGGTTGGCCTGCACCGTGGCCGTCATCAGCATCATGTCCGGCGCCAGCCGGCCCTTCGGGGAGAGCGAGCGGCGCATCTCGTTGTAGCGGAGCTTGGGCATCCACGGCATGTCGGCCGGCTTGCCCCAGGGCCGGTAGCCGAGCATCAGCCAGCGCAGCCCGAGCGGCCCGGACGCCTTGAGGACGGCCTCCAGGTGGCGCTCGATCTCCACGGCGGCGTCGGCGAGCCTGCGCGCCGGCGCTCCTGAGAGCTCCAGCTGCCCACCGGGCTCGAGCGTCACCGAGGCGTGCTCGGTGAGCACCGCGATCGGGTTGCCGTCTTCGGAGTGGAGCTTCGCGCCAGGCTCTTGCACCGCCAGGGCCTCGAGCAGCGCGCGGATCCCGGCCGGCCCCTCGTAAGGGATGGGTCCGCCCTGCGCGTTCACGCCGATCTTCTCGTGCTCGACGCCGACCCGCCACTGCGCCGCCGGCTTCTCGCCGCCGCGCATCCAGGCGATCAGCTCATCTGCGCTCTGGAGCGGCGCTTCTGCTCCGCTGCCACCGAGGTCGAGGGACATGGCGAAGAGATGCTCCCGGGCCCGGTTCGGAGCGAACTGCGGCTACTTCTGGAACGCGGCGTACTCGGGCTTTCCTTCGAACGCGGTCTTCGCCGCCTCGAGGATCTGCCGCTCGGCGTCGTCGCGGTCGGCCGTCGGATTCGCCCCGCCCAGCTCCTTCTCCAGCTGGTCGCAGAGGTAGGTCAGGTGCTTGGCCGTCATCGCGTTGATGGCATAGCGGATCAGGTTGTTGACGAAGTCGGGCGCCTGCTTTGCGACCTCGCGGCCGAGCGCCAGCACCGTGTACGGATCGGCGGGCATCGGCTCGTTCGCCTGGAAGAAGGCCTGGAAGGACATGTTCGAGGGAAAGTCCTTGCGGATGGCGTTCTGGTACTCGCCCACCGACTTCTGCACCTCGATCACCAGCGTCTGCGCCGCCGCGTTGGGCAAGCCCTTTGTCTCCAGCCCGCGCAGGGCCTGCTCGAACTTGTCGATCACCGCCACGTGGAGGCCCGCGCTGAGGAGCGTGTCCTGGTGGGCGCGCGCCGCCTGCAGCAGCTTCTTGCCGCTCTTTGCGCCGCCCTCGGCCTTCGCCTCGACCTTGCTGCCGCCGTTCTTCTTCGCCATCGCAGTTCTCCTTGCAACCGCCAGCGCCCCGCGTGACCTGCGCGCGAAAGCCCAGGCTCAAACCTGCATCAGATCTTTTTCCTTCGCCGCGACGATCTCGTCGACCTTCTTCACGCCCAGGTCGACCTCGGCCTGGACCTTCTCCAGGGCCTTCTTGCCTTCGTCCTCGGTGAGCTCGCCCTCTTTGACGGCCTCTTCGACCATCTCCTTGGCGTCGCGCCGCTCGTTGCGGATGGCGATCTTGTGCTCTTCGCCCTTGGTCTTGACGACCTTGACGTACTCGCGCCTGCGCTCCTCGTTGAGCGGCGGGATCGGCACGCGGACGATCTCGGCGTCGCTCATCGCGTTGACGCCCAGGCCGGCGGCGTTGATCGCCTTTTCGATGACCGTGAGCATCGCCTTTTCCCACGGCTTGATGACGATCAAGCGGGGGTCGGCGACGGTGACGTTGGCGATCTGGTTGAGCGGCGACATCTGCCCGTAGTAGTCGACCCGCACGCCCTCGAGCAGCGCGGGGTTGGCGCGGCCCGTGCGGACCTTGGCCAGCGCGACCTTCAGGCCCTCGAGCGTGCCTTGGATCTTCCCCTTGAGCTCACCCAGTACGTCCTCTGCCAATCCCATGTCAGGCCTCCGTCTGCTTGGGCCGCAGCGTGCCCACGGTGGTGCCGATCTCCTCGCCCAGCACCGCCCGACAGATGTTCCCGTGGCGGTGCAGGTCGAAGACGATGATCGGCAGGTCGTTGTCCTTGCACAGGGAGATGGCGGTCGAATCCATCACCTTGAGCTCCTTCTTGAGGACGTCGAGATAGCTCAGGTGCGTGTAGCGGACCGCCGTGGGGTCCTTGACCGGGTCGGCGGAGTAGATACCGTCCACCTTGGTGGCCTTGAGGATGACCTCGGCGTTGATCTCCATCGCCCGCAGCGAGGCCGCGGTGTCGGTGGTGAAGTAGGGGTTGCCGGTGCCCGCGGCGAAGATCACCACGCGGCCCTTCTCCAGGTGCCGCACCGCCCGCCTGCGGATGTAGGGCTCGGCGAGCTGCTGCATGTCGATCGCGCTCTGCACGCGGGTATACACGCCCAGCTTCTCCAGCGAGTCCTGCAGCGCCAGCGCGTTGATGACGGTGGCGAGCATGCCCATGTAGTCGGCCGAGGCGCGGTCCATGCCCTCGGTGGAGGCCTGCACGCCGCGGAAGATGTTGCCGCCGCCGATGACGATGCCCAGCTCGACACCGAGCTCGATGACGTCGCGCACCTCGCCCGCGATCTGCTGCAGCACCTTGGGCGAGATGCCGCCCTTGCCGTCTCCCATCAGGGCTTCGCCGCTGATCTTGAGCAGCACGCGCTTGAAGCGAGGAGACTTGGTCGGCGTGGGGGCGGTCACGGGCGCGGGAAACTAGCCTGCGGGCAGAGGTGGGTCAAGGAGTTGCGCGCGCGGGACGCTCTGAGGAAACGGGCGGGCGCGGCGCTAGTTCGCGCTCTCCGCCAGCCCCGGCAACAGCTCTGGCGCCTGGACGGTCCGCGGCAGCACCTCGATGGTGACGGGCGCCTCGAGCTCTGTCTCACCCGAGGCCGCCTGCGTGTCCTTGAGCTTGCGCGCCGCCGGCAGCACGGTGCGCTCGAGCGAGCCGACGGTTGCGTTGAAGGCGTCGACCGCCTTGTGCAGCGAGCGGCCCACCGTGCCGAAGTGGTCTGCCAGGGTGGCGAGCCGCTTGTAGAGCACGCGGCCCTGGTCGGCGATCTCGCGCGCGTTGGCGGCCATCGCGTCCTGCCTCCAGCCGTAGGCCACCGTGCGCAGGAGCGCGATCAGCGTCATCGGCGTGGCCAGCAGCACGTGGCGGCCGATCGCGTACTCGTGCAGGTCGGGGTCGGCCTCCAGCGCGGCGCCCAGCGCAGCCTCGGTGGGGAGGAACATGACGACGAAGTCGGGCGCCCTCTCGAACTGCGACCAGTACGCCTTGTCCGCCAGCTTGCCGACGTGGTTGCGCACCTGCCGCGCGTGGTTGACGTAGATCTCGCGCCGCTGCGCCTCGTCGAGCAGCGCCGGGCCACCGGACTGGTTGGCGTCGAGCCACGCGAGCAGCGGGGCCTTGGCGTCGATC
>JAYWAO010000019.1:0-7410 GCA_043782365.1 Deltaproteobacteria bacterium | reverse complement strand
CTGCCGTCACCGGGCGCAGCGCTCTGGTTGCGACATGGATGTCAGGGCGCGGAAGGTGCGCAACCTTTGATGCACCTGCACAAGTGCGCGGAATTGCGAGCGGCAGCCTCCCCCTGCCGGCATGGGCACGCTGCCTGCTAGTGGACATGCGCCTCGCAACCATCGAAACGTGGCAGCCCTCGCAAGCAAAGCCTTCTCACCTCGCTCTCGTCCCCGATCGGTTGCAGGACTGCGAGCTGGTCGAGCGAGCGCTGCGCTCGGGCGCGCCAGGCCAGGCCGCCGAGGAGGAATTGTACCGGCGCTATCGCGGCGCGGTGGCGCGGCTCGCGGGCACCTTCGCCGAGCTAGACTTCGACGAGACCGAGGACGTGGTGCAGGAGGCCTTCGTGCGCGCCTTCCGGGCGCTCGCCTCGCTCAAGGATCGCGAGCGGTTCGCGGCGTGGCTCTTCACCATTGCGCGCAACCGCGCCCGCTCGTACCTCTCTGCGCGATCGACGCACGAGAAGGCCGCCCAGGACGCGTGCCGCGAGGCGGCGCTGGCCGCCGACAGCGTGCCCGCCGCTTCGGTGCAACTGGAGCGCGAGGCCGAGCTGCGCGCGGTGCGCGAGGTGATCGACGGGCTGCGCGAAGGACCCGAGAAGGAGACGGTGCGGCTCTTCTATCTCGAGGGCACGCTTTCGGCGCGCGAGATCGCGGCCTTGATGGGCGTGGGCAAGAGCGCGGTGACGATGCGGCTGGAGCGCTTCCGCGCCCGCGTCCGCCGCCAGCTCTGCGAGCGCCTGCAGCGCGCCGGCTGAGCTCTTCTGGCAGAAGCGGCAGCTTGCCTACGCCGGATCGACGCGGAGGATCTGCTCGCCGACCAGCAGCAGATCGCCGCTCGCTACTTTTGCCGAGCCGGCGATGCGCACGAAGGTGCCGTTGGCGCTGCCCAGGTCTTTCACCGAGAGAGCGCCTTCGCCGACCGTGATCATCGCGTGCTTGCTCGAGACGTAGCCGTCTTGCGGGAAGCTGACGTCGCCGGTGCCGCGGCCCACCACGTTCTCGCCCGACTTGAGCGGGAAGATGTCGCCCTCGCCGCCACCCTCCAGCAGCTGCACCGCCCGCGCCAGATAGCCCGGGTTCGGGCTGCCCCAGAGCGGCTGATCGGCGATGGTCTCGGGCTCCTCGGGCATCCACTCGATGCGCAGCCGCTGCCGGCCGATGCGCAGCTCGTCACCCGGGTTGAGCTCGCGCTCCTTGAGCCAGAGGAAGACCCCGTTGGCCGTGCCGCTGTCCTGCACGAGAAGCTGCGGCCCCTCGAAGCGGAAGACGGCGTGCAGGGGCGCAATGAAGGGATCCTGGTCGAGCTTGACCTCGCCGTCGGGGACCTCGCGGCCCACTTTGGTTTCGTCGCGGGTGAGCACGAAGTCGGCTGAGCGGCTGCCGTCGCGCGAGATAGCGCTGATGCGGGCTCGCGCCTTGGGCGGCGCAGGCTTTGCGGCGGCAGCCGGCGGGCGAGTGGCGGGAGCCGGCTTGGGCGGAGGCGGAGGAGCGGGGCGCGGCGCGGGAGGGCGTATCGCGGTTGCGGGCCCTGCCGGCTTTGCGGCCAAAGGTGCTGCGGGCGCAGGCCTCGAGGTGGAGGCCGCGGGAGAAGGCTTTGTCGAAGGAGTTGCCACCGGCGTGGGCGCGCCTTTCACCTGCACGCTCGGAGCCGCGGTTGCGCCGAGCGGCGTTCCGCAGCGCGCGCAGAACTTGAACGTGGCCGCGTTGAGCGTGTTGCAGCTCGGGCACTGCTTGGGCGGCACGTTGGACGACTGGAGGCGGGCGCCGCCCGTCGGCACCTTGGGGGCCGACTTCGACGCCATCACCGTGGGAGGGCCCTCGTCCTCGGGCAGTTCTGCGCCGCACGAGAGGCAAGACCCGACCGGATTCTCATTCGACGCGCCACACTTGGGGCATTCCATCGCCCTGCGTTTGTACCGCATCCCGCGCAGGGCGCAAATGGAACTTGTCTACTTCGCCGGGGCGGCCGGCGCCGGCGCGGCAACCGGAGCAGCCGCCGGGGCCGCGGAAGGGGCAGGCGCGGCAGAGGGCTGCGCCGAGGGCAGGAGCTCTCCCAGCACCCGCTTCGCCCCGTACACCGTCTTGAGCGCCTCGACGATGGCCGCCGAGTGCACCGAGACCGTGCGGTTCACCGCGGGCTCGAACCAGTAGTCGCCGCCCAGCGAGGGCAGGTTGCCGTCGAAGACGAGGCCGACGATCTCGCCGCCCTGGTTGATCAGCGGCGAGCCGGAGTTGCCGCCGATGATGTCGTTGTCCGAGGCCTGGTCGAACTTCACCGCCGGGTTCAGGCGGCCCTTCGCGTTGTTCCACGACTCGGGCAGGCTGAACGGGAAGCGGCCCGTCTGGTGCGCGAACGCCCCCGCGAAGTCGGTGAAGGGCGGCACGGCGCGACCGCTCTCCGTCCAGCCCTTGATGGCGCCGAAGCTGAGCCGCAGCGAGAAGGTCGCGTCGGGGTACTGGCTGGTCCCGTCGAGCGCGAACCGGGCGCGCGCGATCGCCTCGGAGGCGGCGTCGATCTTCCCGTCGATGTCCTCGTCCTTCCACTTGCGCAGCTTGCGGCCGTCCTCGTCGATCAAGAGCGCCAGCTGGATGAACGGGTCCTTCGAGGCCGCCACCGCCTCGGGCCCGCCCTCGAACAGCTGCTTGCGCACCGCCACCTCGCGCAGGGCCGAGCCCTTCACCAGCTGCTCGGCGAGCTCCTCGGGCGACTTGTCGCCGAGCACCTTGCGCACGAACGGGTGGGTCGACCCGAGCAGCTCGCGCAGCTTGATCAGCCCGTGGGTGAGCTTGAGGATCTCCAGCGCGTCGTAGATGGGGGCCTTCGAGTAGAGCGCCTGCTTGATGGCCGGGAGCTTCGCGTCGCCGTACTCGCGCAGCCGCTCGCCTTCGGGCTTCCGCAGCTCGGCGGTGGCGCGCACCAGCGTGCGGGCCACCCGCCACAGCCGCGTGCCGCCGAAGCCCGCGCCGCCCTCGATGAACTCGTACTCGTGCCGGTGGGGCCGCAGCTCCCCTGTGGCCTTGGCGATGATCTCCCACGCGTCGCCGGCGTCCTTCTGCAGCGCGGGCCTCGCCTTCACGCGTGCCCGGAGCTTCGCCTCCTCGGCCTGCTTGAAGGCCAGGAACCGCGCGTCCACCAGCGTGTCGAGGCGGCCGCGGTTGCCCTTGAAGCCGTTCTCCAGGCCGAGCAGGTCGGCGGTGGAGATGCGCGCGTTCTCGGGGCTGCTGCGGCCGAACTGCGTGAGCACGCCGCGCAGCTCCGCCGAGGCGATCAGCCGCTCGGGGATGGCGTAGTCGCGCTGGTAGACCAGCTCCGCCACGGTGAGCGCGCGCCGGGTGCTGCCCGGGTGGCCCGAGACGAAGACCAGCTCGTCCTCCTTGGCGCCGGCCTCGCTCCACTTGAAGAAGTGCTGCGGCTGGACTGGCTTACCGTCGTCGTAGGCGCGCAGGAAGGCCGCGTCGAGCGCGAAGCGGGGGAAGTTGAAGTTGTCGGGGTCGCCGCCGAAGTGGGCCGCCGCCTGCTCGGGGGCGAAGACGAGCCGCACGTCCTGGTAGCGGCGGTACTTGTAGAGGCTGGAGACGCCGCCCTGGTAGAGGTCCACCACGTCGCAGCGGACCTTGGCTTCTTCCGGACCGCCCGAGCACTCCTTCTCGATGGCGGCCTTGGTCTGCTTCTGCAGCTTGGTGTAGGCGGGCGAGCCGGGCTTCTCGCCCTTGGTCGCGGCGCGGAGCTTCGCGGTGACGTCGGTGATCGAGAGCAGCTCGTTGAGCTCGATCTCGGGGCAGCGCGTCTCGGCGGCGGGCGTGTCGGCGTAGAAGCCGCCGGCCGAGTAGTCGTGCTCCTTGGTGGAGAGCTGGCCGACGCAGGCGCGCACGCAGTGGTGGTTCGTCATCACCAGGCCGCTGCCGGAGACGAACGAGCCCGAGCAGCCGCCGGCCAGCCGCACCGACGAGCGCTGCGCGTGCTCGAGCCACTGCGCGTCGGGCGCGAAGCCGTAGCGGTGGGCGACCTGGGCCTTGGGGAAGTTGTCGTAGGTCCACATCCCCTCGTCGGCGCGGGCGGGGCTGGCGACGAAGGCGGCCGCAGCGAGCGCGGCGAGGGCGAGCGGGAGCGGGCGGAGCTTGAGCGTCATCGAGATCCTCACGGGTGCGGGTCCGGCGAGCCGGCCGCTTATTCCCCTTGCGGCGCCATCCGTCAAGGCCAGGAGCGTTGCGGCTTGGTTGCGGGCGTGGTGTAGCCTCTCGCGATGCCCGTCCGCGCCGGCCAGATCCTCGTGCGGACCCCCTCGCTGGAGGCGCTCGCCACCCTGCTCGGCCGGTCGCTGCGGCGGCAGAGGGTCGCGCCGGGCAGCGCCCGCACGCTCGCGGTGCTCTACCAGGCGGGCTGGGCCTGCGTGCTCGAGCCGGGCCGGGTCGACTTCGGGCTCGCGCGCCTCTTGTCCGAGGACGGCGAGGCCCACGCGCTGGAGCTCGACGGCGCCCGCTTCTTCCTCAAGCTGCGCAGCAGCAGGGGCGGCGAGCCGGGACCGCTGCGGCAGGAGCCCGTGGACGCGGGCCCGCTCCTCCCCGTGGTGTGCGACGTCGAGCAGGAGGCGTGGGACTTCTTCCGCGCGCTGGGCGTGCCGCCCGCGCTGAGGCTCTGCACCTACGACGACGTGCGGCTCTTCGAGGCAGGCGACGGCGATGGCGCGCAGTCGGGGCTGGAGGCGCTGCGGCTCACGCTGACCGCGGCCGCGGAGACCGCGCTCCAGGCGAGGCTGCTGCGCGGCCTGCCTCCAGAGCGCAGCGAGGGCCTCTCGCCCCCGGCCCGGCCCGACTCGTTGGTGGAGAGCCTGGCCGGCGAGTCGCTGGCGCTGGAGGTGCGCAAGCTGCCCGGCCTCCTGCCCACCGCCGCGGCAGCCGACGCGCTCGCCGCGGTGGAAGAGCAGGCCGCGCTGCGCCTCTGCCTGGAGCTGGGCCCGCTGCTCGAGCAGGAGCGGCTGCCGCGGCCTGCCTTCGCCTACGAGACGCCGGCGCTCCAGGAGCTGCTGCCGCTGCTCGACGAGGCCCGCGAGGCCCGGCCCTGGCTGACGCGGCTCTGCCACCCGGGCGTGCCCGCGCCGCTCTCGCACGCAGGGTTCGCGCTGCGGTCGCGGGCGCTCTTGGCGGCGGCGGTGCCCGACGCGCGGGTGCTGCGGGTGCACGGGCTTTTGCTGGAGGTGCGCCACCCGGGCGCCCCCGATTCGTCGCTGCTCCTGGACCTCGCGCGGCGCTGGCAGGCGGTGCTGCTCGGAGAGGAGCCCGAGCCGGACCCCGCGCGGCCTGCCGCGCCTTCGCCGCTCGTCGACGAGGTGGACCAGCGCCTGCGCGAGCCGCTGCTTTCGCTCGCGGAGCTGCCCCGCTCCTCGTTCCTGGCGGGCCTGCTGCCGACGCTGTTGGCCGAAGGCGACGCGGCCTTCTTCCCCTCGACCCCGCTGGTCGCTGCCCGGGGGCCGGAGCGCGCGCCGTTCGTGGGCCTCCTCTGCGACGCCGCTGGGCAGCTCCGCCCGGTCGATGCGCGGGCCCTCTCTGCGCACGGGCTCTCCCTGGAGGCCGCGCTCGCCCGCGCCGAGGAGAACGCCGACGCCCGCACGCTGTCCTCGCCGGGCGGGCTGCACCTCTTCGAGCTCGACCACGGCCGCGTCGCGATGACGTCGTTCGGGGACGCCGCGGGTGCGGGCCGCCTGGCCTCGGCCTCGTTCCGCGCGCTGCTGGTCCAGCTGCTCGGCCCCGATGAGGTCCTGGTGGCCACGCCCACCCGCGACACCCTGCTCGCTTGCCCCGACTCGGAAGAAGGGGCAGCGTGGCTGCGGGATGAGGCGCGGCTCCGGCGCAGCGAGGGGCCGTTTCCCCTGCCGGGTCCGCTCTTCTCGCTCACCGCGGCCGGGCTGCGCGTCACACCGGCGCACAGGACTGGTCAACCGGAGTGACCGGGCCTCTCGCCGCCAGGTCGCGCCGGGTCACGTCGTCGCCTTCACCAGCCGGCGCCCTGCGCGCCGAGGTCTCCATGTCCACGCAGCCGCTCCAAGCCCGCCTCCTCCGCGCTGCCCTCCTCGGCGCCGCGCTCCTCGTGACGCTGCCCGTCCGGGCCCAGACAGCCCCGCCGCTGGTGCTCGCGCCCGCGCCCCAGCCGATCGCACCCGCTCCCGCCCCGGGCGCCGCGCCGGCCCCGGCCCAGCCGCCCGTGATCGTGGCCGTGCCGGCGCCGCTGCCCAACGAGTCGCCCGAGGAGGTGGCGGCCCGCATCCACTACGAGCGCGCGCTGCGGCTGGAGCTCGACAACAAGCTCGACGAGGCGGAGCTGGAGGCCGAGGCCACGCTCAAGGCCCAGCCCACGGGCCGCTTCGCGCCGGCGGCGAGCGACCTCCTCGGTCGGGTGAAGAAGCGCGCGCAGGTGGGCGAGCGGGTAGGCCACCGGGTGGAGCTCGTCACCAGCGCCACCCTGGTGGGCATCTACAGCGGCGCGCTCGCGGCCGGCGCCACCTCGGCGGGCTCGCAGGGCACCGCGGGCCTGCTCATGCTCGGCGCTGGGATCGGCCTCGGCGGCGCGCTGGTCGCGTCGAGCGGGAGGGTCGTCCCCGCGGCCTACGGGCCGATGTTGGTGCTCGGCAGCGGCTTCGGCACCTGGGCCACCATCGCCACCCGGGTGATCTCGGGCTACGACGCCAGCGGCCAGGCCTTCGTCGGCCAGCTGCTCGGCGCCGAGCTCGGCGGCGCGGTGGCGGGCCTGGGCGCGGCCTACGCCTTCGACCTGACCGGCGGCGACGCGGGCGCCGCCTCGTTCGGCGCCACTTTCGGCGGCCTCGTGCCCGGCCTCTTCCACCTCGTCGCCACCGACTCGAAGGCCCCGGTCACCACCGCGCTGATCGGCTCGACCATCGGCCTCGTCGGACTGCCGCTGCTCAACCGCACGCTCGGCTGGTCGCGGGCCCGCTACAACATCGCTTACTTCGGCGGCGGCGTCGGCGCGCTCTTCGCGGGCGGCTTCCTGGTGCTCTTCAGCGCCGACTCACGGGGAGCGGTCGCCGGCGGCTTCGCGACCGGGCTGCTGGTCGGCGCCACGCTGGGGTTCTTCGCCAGCGACAGCTTCGAGCCCGACGAGAAGCGCGCCACCCGCGGCACCGCGCTGCTCGAGCGCACGGCCGACGGCGGCGTCGGCTTCGGCGGGCTGCTCGGCGCCGTCTCGCCGGTCTACTCGCTGCGGCGCGGGGTGGTGGAGACCGGGCTGCAGCTGCGCGCCTTCGAGGCCCGGTTCTAGGGCCTGTCCTCAAACCCCAGCTACCTCCGGCGACGGACCGGAGGTCTGCGCCGGGCAGCCTCGTCGCTGCGCTGCTCGACGTAACGCTGCTACGC
>JAYWAO010000018.1:0-7419 GCA_043782365.1 Deltaproteobacteria bacterium | reverse complement strand
GCCCCGGCATTTGCCGGGGCTCCCGGAGTGCGGCCCATGGTAGCGAGGTAGCTGCAGACCGAGCAGATGGGGGAGACTCTTTCGGCGCGCGGTACTAGACCTTCTCTTCGTCCCCGCGCAGCCCGAACTCCTTCATCTTCATCTGCAGGCTCTTGCGCGAGATCTTCAGCAGCTTCGCCGTCCGCGTGACGTTGCCGCCCGTCACCTCGAGCCCGCGGATGATCAGGTCGCGCTCGATGGCCTGCACCTGCCCGCGGACGATCTCCTTGAGCGGCCCGGGCACCCCTTGCTGCCCCGAGGCATGCGCGCTCTCCACCGAACCCGGCGCGTGCTCCGCGGCCGCGCCCTCGGCGGGCTGGGTGAAGTGGTTGGGCCAGGGGGCCTGCGTGCGCAGGGAGGCGGGCAGGTCCTGCGCGCGGATGGTCTTGGTCTCGGCGAAGAGCAGCGTGCGCTCGAGGATGTTCTCCAGCTCGCGGATGTTGCCGGGCCACGAGTAGGCGGCGAGCGCGGCCAGCGCGTCGTCCTCGACCTTCTCGACGCTCTTGCCGAGCCGCAGGTTGTACTTCTGGCGGAAGTGCTCGACCAGGAGCGGGATGTCCTCGCGCCGCTCGCGCAGCGGGGGCAGCGAGATCGGCACCACGTTCAAGCGGTAATACAGATCCTCGCGGAACCGGCCCGCGGCGATCTCCTTGCCGAGGTCGCGCGAGGTGGCCGCCACCAGCCGCACCGTCACCTTGGTGCTGCGCAGGCCGCCGACCCGCTCGAACTCGCTCTCCTGGATGGCGCGCAGCAGCTTCACCTGCATCTCGACGGGGATGTCGCCGATCTCATCGAGAAAGAGCGTGCCGGTGTCGGCCAGCTCGAAGCGGCCGGGTTTGCTCTGGACCGCGCCGGTGAAGGCGCCCTTCTCGTAGCCGAACAGCTCGGCCTCGACCAGCTCGCGTGGGATGGCCGCGCAGTTGATCTTGATGAACGGCCGGTCGCGCCGCGACGACTTCTCGTGCAGCGCGGTGGCGACCAGCTCCTTGCCGGTGCCGCTCTCGCCCTGGATGAGCACGGTGCTGGGCGCGTCGGCCACCTTGGCGATCATCGCCGCCAGCTCCTGCATGCGCGGGCCGCGCCCGACGATTTCGTTATATCGACGCCCCTCAGCGGCGGGCTCCTCGGGCACCACGTTGCGCGAGTTGCAGTCGCTCTGCCGCGAGGCCTTGGCGATGATCGCCTTGAGCTCCGAGTGCTCGAACGGCTTGGCGACGAAGTCGAAGGCGCCGGCCTTCATCGCCTCGACCGCGCTGTCGATGCGGCCGTGCGCGGTGATGACGATGACGGGCACGTCGGGGTGGCGCTGGACCACCTTGCGCAGCAGCGTGAGCCCGTCGATCTTGGGCATCACCAGATCGGTGACCACCACGTCGGCGCCGTCGCGCTCGATGGCGTCGAGCGCCTCCTGGCCGTCGGCGCAGAGGGTGACCTCGTAGCCCTCGCGCTGGAGCGTCGCGGCCAGCACGCGGCGCAGGTTCGGTTCGTCGTCGCAGACGAGGACGCGGTCGGCCATGAGGGGGGTGCGAGTAGCACGGAGGGGCAGGGGGCGGCTACAGGCCCGTTGCGGCCGCCGCCCCAAAGGTTTCTGCTCCCTGCGCCATTCACCGCGTGGGCCCCGCGCCAACCCGAGGTACACTCGCGCGCCCGCTCTGGAGGCTGCTTGCCCGTCCGTACTCCCGCAGTCCGATGCGCTTCCGCCCGCCGCGCGCCCCGCGGCGCCTGGTTCGCCCCGTTCGTGGCCGCGCTGGTCTGCGGCTTCGGCGCTGCGCTAGCACCGGCCTGCGGCGGCGGCGGCGTCCCCCCCGAGAACCTCCACTGCCAGAACCAGGACGACTGCGCCGACGGCCAGACCTGCACCGGCGGCACCTGCGCCACCGCGGCGGCCGGCGGCACCTCGCAGCTCGGCGGCCCCTGCGCGGCCACCCGCGACTGCGCCACCGACGCCGGCAAGACGCTCGCCTGCGAGCTCGACGCGACCGGGCTCGGCGATGGCCTCTGCACCAGCACCTGCGCCTCGGCGGCGTGCGGCGCCGGCGCGGTCTGCGCCGACCTGCGCGCCACCCCGGTCAACGAGAAGATCTGCCTCGCCGCCTGCACCTCCGACACCCAGTGCCGCTCGGGCTGGAGCTGCTGTCCCACGCTCGGCGGCTGCCTCCCGACCGCGCTCTGCCCGCAGATCACGGCGGTGAGCTCGGCCGACCTCGGCGCCGCCTGCACCGCCAACTCCTGCGGCCCCGGCGAGCAGTGCAGGGTGGGCGCGGGCTTCCCGGCCGGCGCCTGCACCAAGACCTGCGTGCCCGGCGCGGCGAACACCTGCCCCGCCAACGGCCGCTGCGCCGAGACCGCGCAGGGCCCGCTCTGCCTCAAGGCCTGCAGCGTCGCGGGAGACTGCGCGGCGGGCTACGGCTGCTCCGCACCGGCCGCGGGCGGAGACAAGGTCTGCCAGGCCACCGCGGCGGCCGACCGCGTCTGCGGCGCGCAGGGCCCCGTGCTCCGCGCCGGCGGCACCGCCGGGCCGTCCGTCGCGCCGGCGTCCTGCATCAAGCCGCAGGCGCGCAGCTCGCTGCCGAAGTCGCAGGTGCAGGACCTCGGCCGCCACACGGTGGGCGACGTGGTCAGCTTCGCCGTGCCGCAGAACGCGGGCTCGATCAGCATCACCCTGCAGGCGGCGTCGGCGAAGAACCGGATCGCCTACACGAAGTCATCGACCGGGTACCTCGCCAACACCGCAGTGCCCACCAGCGTGACGTCTCCCGACGGCCGCGTGCTCTACGACGATCTGGTGGATCCCCCGGCCGACCTCTCCACCGCGCCGGTCTTCTTCGCCACCAACGCGCCGGGCACCTCGGTGATGACCATCCCCAACACCACCGCGGGGCTCGCGCTCGCGAGCGGCGGCCTGCCCGGCGGCGCCTGGCGCTTCACCGTCAACGACTACGCGCTCGAGTGCCTGTCCGACTCGCGCTGCGACGGCGGCAGCGCCTCCAGCCAGTACGACGTCTCGGTGATGGTGAAGCCCGCCGTCCCGCAGGCCACCGCCACCGTGGACGTGGGCTTCTACCTGGTGGGCGCCGCCGGGCTCACCGCGTCGTCGTCGGTCAACGACGCGCGCGTCAAGCGGATGGTCGCCACGCTCGGCACCTACTACGCGCAGGCCGGGCTCTGCCTGGGCACGGTGACGTTCTACGACGTGCCGTCCTGGGCGAAGGCGAAGTACGCCACGGGCATCAACGCCGACGACGACAGCCCCTGCTCTTCGCTGGCGCAGATGTTCACGCTGGCGCGCAGCGGGAACTCGCTCAACTTCTTCCTGGTGAACTCGCTCACCTCGAGCAGCGCCGGCGGCCAGGTGGTGGGCCTCGACGGCACCATCCCGGGCCCCAGCACCCTCGGCGGCACCATCCACAGCGGCGCGGCGGTGAACGGCTCGGACCTCGCGGTGGGCGCTTGCAGCGGCGCGATCAACCTCAGCCTCTGCGGCGCCGACCGGGTGGCCTACATCGCGGCCCACGAGGGCGGCCACTGGCTCGGGCTCTACCACACCACCGAAGCCGGCGGAGACTCCTTCGACCCGCTCTCCGACAGCCCGCAGTGCGACTGCTCCTCGTGTGTCAGCGCGGCCCGCAAGTCCGGGTGCGGGACGAGCGGCGCGAACCAGACCCTGGTGCGCGCGCCCGACTGCGCGAGCGGCACCTGCGGCGGTTCGGACCAGCTGATGTTCTGGCTGCTCGACGACAGCTACGCCAAGGGCAGGTTCTCCGCGCAGCAGGGGCAGGTGGCCCGGGCGAACCTCGCGGCGCAGTAATCGGAGCAGCAAGGATTCGGCAAGCGGCGCTCTGCGAGGCCGCGCACGCAACCGCTTCAGGAGATCTCCATGACCCCGCTCATCGCCGCCGTCCTCTTGCTCTCGTCGGGTCTGGGCCGGGCCGCGGAGCGCAAGCCGCCCGCGCCCGAGACCAGCGACGCGCGGGCCGCCGCCCAGGCCGCCGCGCTCTCGGACGACGAGATCGACGCCCGCGTGAGGGCGCTCCTCGGCAGCATCGACACGCCGATCCCGCACGCCCACTGGAAGGCCCTCGGCGCCCGCGCGGCCGCGCTGCTGGTGCCGCTGGCGAAGGACCCGGCGCAGTTCCCCACCCGGCGGGCCAAGGCGCTGGACGGGCTCTCGGCGCTCGCGCCGCCCGAGGCGCAGGCGCTCTTCCTCTCGCTCGCGAGCGGCGAGTCCGAGCCCACCGTGGTGCGCCTCTCTGCCCTGCGCGGCCTGGGCCGGGTGGTGCCCGCCGGGAAGCTGCAGGCCACGCTGGTGCCCCTGCTGGCTGGCGCGAAGGAGCACGCCATCCGCGCCGGCGCCGCCGAGGTGCTGGCGAGCAAGGGCGTGGGGTGCGCGGCGGTAGAGGCGCAGGTGAAGCGCGAGACCGCCGAGGCGCGCGGGGCGTACCACCGGGCCGAGAAGGCGTGCGCGGAGCTGAAGGCGCAGTAGCTGCACCGACCACTTGTCGTGCGCGTCGACCGTCCATGCGCCGTCCCACTGGAGCAGCGCTTGACCCCTGCAAGTGAAGCCCGTCGCCTGCTGCCTGCTTCCCTCGTCGCCGCCGTCGAGGAGGCCGGCCGCCTTGCTCCGGGCGCGTCGTGCGCGTTCGACGCCGACGGCACCCTCTGGCGCGACGACGTCGGCGAGGCGTTCCTGCACCACCTCATCGACCTGGGCCTCGTCAAGCTGCCCGACGGCCGCGACCCCTACGCGGCCTACGAGGAGAAGGTGCACCAGGACAAGGCGACGGGCTACGCGTACGCAGCGCAGCTGCTCGCTGGCCTGCGGCAGGAGCACGTCGAGCGGGTCGCCGCGGCGTTCGCGCCCGCGTGGGTGGCGCCGCGGCTGATCACCTCGACGCAGGCGCTGCTCGCGATCCTGGTGGAGGCCGGGCTGCGGCCCGCGGTGGTCTCGGCGAGCGCGGTCGAGGTGGTGCTCGCCTCTGCGCCCCTGGCGGGCGTGCCGGCGGCGCGGTGCACGGGGATGACGGTGGCCCCGCGCGCCGGCGTGCTCACCGATGCGCTGGTCGCGCCGATCACCTACGCGCAGGGGAAGGTGGAGGCGATCGACAAGCTGGGCCTGCGGCCGCTGGCGCTGGCGGCGGGGGACTCGCTCACGGGCGACCTGGCGATGCTGGAGGCGGCGCGGATCGCGGTGGTGGTGGCGCCGCGGGCGGGGAGCGCGCTGGCGGGGGAGGCGGCGAGGCGGGGGTGGGTGGTGTTGGAGCAGGAGTAGTGTTACTCTAAGACGAGCGCACCCGCGCGCTCCCCGGTCCTTCCTGCTCCTCCTGCTGCGGCCGCTCCGTCTGCAGGCGCGGCACCCCGATCGGCGTCGGCGCCACCCCGAGCCGGCCCGCGGTGGCGAGGGCGGTGGCGCTGGGGAACCGCAGCACGAACTCGGTGCCCTCGCCGAGGCGGCTCTGGACTTCTATCGTCCCGCCGTGCCCCTTGACGATCCGCTGGCTGATGGCGAGCCCGAGGCCGGTCCCCTTGGTCTTGGTCGTGTAGAAGGGGATGAAGATGCGGTCCTTCGCCTCCTCGGGGATGCCGGCGCCGGTGTCGGCGATCCGCACCTCCACCTGGTCGGCGGCGTAGCGCGGCAGCGCGTCCGAGAGCGCCATCTCCAGCGGCTCGGCGGGGCGCCGGGTGCGGATCGAGAGGGTGCCGCCGTCGGGCATCGCCTGGACCGCGTTGATGGCGAGGTTGATGAACACCTGCTTGAGCTGGTCGGCGTCGGCGGTGACCATCGGCAGGCCCAGGCCCAGCTCGAGGTTTAGAGTAATACCAGGTGGCAGCGAGGCCTCGAGCAGCTTGAGCGTGCGGCCGATCACGTCGTTGAGGTCGGTGGGCTGGAAGCGGTCGCCCACGCCCGCCTGCGGGAACGGCCGCGAGTACTCGAGGAACTGCGCCACCACGCCGTCGAGGCGGTTGACCTCCTCGACGATGATGCTGAGGATCTCACCGTCGCCCGCCGGCAGCGACTTCGGGTCGAGGTACTGCGCCGCGCCCTTGATGGCGCCGAGCGGGTTGCGGATCTCGTGGGCGAGGCCCGCGGCCATCTCTCCGAGGGCGGCGAGGCGGTCGCGCTCCTTCATCCGCTCGTAGAGGCGGCTGTTCTCGATGGTGATGGCAGCCTGGTCGGCGACCTCGAGCATGGCGGCGAGCTCGTCGGAGGCGAAGGCTTCGGGCACCCGGTCGTCGAGGAGGCAGAGGAAGGCGACCACCCGTGAGCCTGCCACCAGCGGGATGGCGACGCCCGCGCGCATCGCTGCCATCGCGGCGCCGATCTCCGAGAGCCTGGTGCGCTCCTCGGCGAGCGAGGCGGTGCGGTTGGCAGCCTCGGCGGCGCGCTCCGCGGCCCGGGCGGCGGCGCGCTCCGCGTCTCCACGCACGGGCGCGGCGGCGGGAGGCGGGGTGGGCACCGCCGCAGGCGCCGCGGGAGACTGCGCGGCGAACGCGGGTGCGGCGCTGGTGTCGAAGGCGGCCGCGGAGAACCCGTCGATGTTGACCGGCGGAGCCTCCGGCGCAGCCGCCACCGCGAGGGCCGCTGCGCTCGCAGCCGCGGCGCTGGCAGCGGAGGCCGAGGCCGCCGCGGACGCGCTCGCTGCTGCATTGGCCTCCTTGGCAGCGGCGGTCGCCGCCACCGAGGCAGCGGTGGCCACGGCAGAGGCCGCCGCCGCCGCGACCGCGACGGTGCCCGCGCCCCCGCCGTCCTGGTCGTCCGGGAGGAGCTGGCGCAGCTCGAAGAGGCGCCGCTCGACCAGCTCGACCAGCTGCGCCTTCTGCCCGGCCTGCGCGCTCTGCACCAGCGCGCGCAGCGTGGCGAGGTCGATGTACGGCGTGGGCGCGGGGCCGCGGAAGTCGAGGCGCTTGTAGCCGAGCCCGTCGTCGGTGAGCAGGTAGAGCGAGGAGTGGGTCACCCGCCGGGTCTCGTAGATGCCGTCGAGCATCACCTGCGCGAGGAGCCGGACGTCGACCGTGCTCGCCATCTTCGCGCGCAGCGCCTGCAGCGCCTGCACCAGCTGGAACCGCTCGGCGAAGAAGAGCGCCAGCACCCGCTCCTCGACCTTGGCCTTGAGCGGCTCGAACAAGATGAGGATGACGAACGAGGCCACCAGCGTGTTGAAGAGGAAGAGGCCGGTGGTGCCCGTCCAGCGCACGAGCAGACCGTAGATCGCCGCCAGCACGAGGCCCACGCAGGCGAGCACGACGATCTTCCCGAGCAGCTCATTGAGGTCGAGCAGCCGGTGGCGCTGGATGGTCTGGGAGAGGAAGTAGAGGTAGACGGTCAGCGCCACGTTGGCGAAGGGCGGCGGCGGCCAGCCGGCGAGGCGGATGAGGAGCTCT
>JAYWAO010000017.1:0-2675 GCA_043782365.1 Deltaproteobacteria bacterium | reverse complement strand
GATGCGATGGCAGACATGGGCTGCGGCATCGCGCAGCAGTTGATGAGCCTCTTCGTGTCCACCGCGGTGCTGACCGGCGCGTACCAGTGGCTCTCCACGCACGCGTTGTGGACGATTCCCACCCCGTGGCTGCCGTGGGTCGTCGCGGTGGTCGGCGTGGAGTTCGCCTACTACTGGTGGCACCGCCTCTCGCACGAGGTGAACTTCCTCTGGGCGGCCCACGTCGTCCACCACTCGAGCGAGGAGTACAACCTCGCGGTGGCGCTGCGGCAGGGCGTCGCCACGCCCGTCACCTATCTTCCCTTCCACATCCCGCTGGCGCTGCTCGGAGTGCCGCCGCTGGTGGCCGCCTCCGTCGACGCCTTCAACACCCTCTACCAGTTCTGGATCCACACCAGGCTGATCGGGAAGATGGGCCCCCTCGAGAAGTGGCTGAACACCCCCGCCGCGCACCGCGTGCACCACGCCGTCAACCCGCGCTACCTCGACAAGAACTACGGCGGCACGTTCATGATCTGGGACCGCATCTTCGGCACCTACGAGCCGGAGACCGAGGAGCCCGTCTACGGCCTCGTCAAGCCGCTCAACTCGCTCGAGCCGCTGCAGGCGCAGCTCCACTTCTGGGGCGAGATCTGGCAGCGCGCCCGGCAGACGCCGAGGCTTCGGGACAAGCTGCTCGTGCTGGTGAAAGGCCCGGCCTGGACGCCGCCCGGCATGGCGCCGTTTCCGCCGCCGCCCGAGGTGCGCCCCGAGACGTTCGTGAAGCACGATCCACCGATCGCGCCCGCGCTCGGCCGCTATCTGGTCGCGCAGATCGGCGTGGTGGTCGCCTTCGCCACGCTGCTGATGTTCTTCGAGACCAGGCTGCCGATGCCGAGGCTCGTGGTCGGGGCCGGCCTCGTCTTCCTCGCGCTCTTTAGCTGGGGCGCGCTGGTCGAGGGCCGCCGCTGGGCGCTCACGCTCGAGATCGTGCGGCTCTCGCTGTGCGTCGCGGGCGCGGCGGCGATGGCGTGGGGCACGCCCTACCTGGCGCCGGCCGTGGGCGCGACGGCGCTCTTCGCGGCGGCGATGGCTGCCTGGGTCGCGCGCTGCTCGCCGCGGCCGCAGGCGGTATGGTCGGCCCCATGGTGCGTCGTGAAGCATCGGCCAACCCAGCCACCTCGGTGACGAGGAAGGCCGACGCCAGCTGTACAGCTCCAGCGGGTGAGAGACCCGTCCCGGAAAGCGCCGGAGCGCCGGGTAGCAGGCCCCAGACTGGCGGAGAGATCCGACCGGTCCGAGCGGGGCGTCAAGAGCCTCTACGGAGGGAGCAAGATCGCGGGCCGCAACATGAAGTGAAGCCTGCAGCCTCGACAGACAAACAATGGGAGAGCCGAGCCGCTCATGTCACGGCGAAGGCCAGGACTGCGGAGCAAAGACCGGAGGGCACCGCAGGACTCCCCGGGGTATTGGGAGCAGCACGCGATCAAGGAGCTGTACGGAACACGAGAGACCCGTCTGGGCAGCCCAGGTCAGGGAGAGGTGGCTCGTATAAGCCGGAGGCGAAAGCGAGCGCCGCGCAGCGGGAGTCCGAGGGGGCGGTAGTACTGAAGATGGCCGTGAAGAAGAACGCGGCCGGAGGGAAGGGCCCCTGCGGTGGGAGTGCTGCCGGAGCAGGTAAGCGCGAGGGCATGGCCGGCAAGACCGGACCCAATCACCCCGCTGGTCACAAGGCCAGTGACAAAGTGCGAGAACTGCAAAGGCGGCTGTGGAGCACGGCCAAGCGACAACCGGGAAGGCGATTCCACGCGCTGTACGACCGCATCCACCGGAGTGACGTCTTGTGGAGGGCGTGGGAGCGAGTGAAGGCGAACAAGGGAGCCGCGGGCGTGGATGGAGTCACGCTCAAGGCGATCGAAGAGCGCGGAGTCGAGCAGCTGCTGAAGGAGCTCGGCGAAGAGCTGCGCGCAGGAGTATACCGGCCGGCAGCGGTGCTGCGCCGGTACATCCCGAAGGCGGACGGAAGGAAGCGGCCGCTGGGGATCCCGACGGTCAAGGACCGGGTGGTGCAGACGGCGGCGAAGCTGGTGCTGGAACCGATCTTCGAGGCGGACTTCAAGCCGACCTCGTACGGCTTCCGGCCGAAGCGGAGCGCGACGATGGCGCTGGAGACCCTGCGCAAGCAGGGAGCACGCTCTGGCAATCACGTGCTCGACGCCGACATCCGCGACTACTTCGGCAGCATCGACCAGGAGAAGCTGATGAAGCTGGTCGAGCGGCGCGTCTGCGACCGGAGGGTCCTCAAGCTGCTGCGGCAGTGGCTGCGGGCAGGGGTGATGGAGGAGGGCAGCGTGCGCGAGACGGTGCTGGGCACGCCGCAGGGCGGGGTGATCTCGCCCTTGCTCGCCAACATCTACCTGCACGTGCTCGACGCGGCATGGGAGCGCCAGGGCAAGGAGCTGGGCATCCTGGTGCGCTATGCCGACGACTTCGTGGTGATGTGCAACACGAAGGCGCACGTCGAGCGGGCCGAGGAGCGGGTGAGGGCAATCCTGACCCGGCTCGGGCTCGAGCTGCACCCGGAGAAGACGAGGAAGGTGGATCTGTCCTGGGGACAGGGCGGCTTCGACTTCCTCGGCTGCCATCTGCACAAGCGCCTGAGCGGGCCGATCTGGGAGAAGCAAGGCCGCAAGGTC
>JAYWAO010000016.1:0-19966 GCA_043782365.1 Deltaproteobacteria bacterium | reverse complement strand
TAACGCTGCTACGCCTCCGCTGCTCTCTCCTCGGGTGCCCGGCTCGCCTTACCGGTCCGCCGCCTCGGTGCCCGCTGGGGTTTGAGGACAGGCCCTAGTGCCCCCGCGGCGCCACCGCGCAGCTCGCCTCGGTGTACTCCGGCAGCAGCTCCTTCATCGGGTGGTCTCCGCAGGCCGGGCAGTTCGGGTCGCGCGAGTACTTCACCTCGCGGAACTTCTGCTCGAGCGCGTCGTAGAGCAGCAGGCGCCCGACCAGCGCCTCGCCCCTGCCGAGGATCAGCTTGATCGCCTCGATGGCTTGGATGGTCCCGATGATGCCCGGCAGCGCGCCGAGCACGCCCGCCTCCTGGCAACTGGGCGCGAGCTCGGGAGGCGGCGGCTCGGGGAAGAGGCAGCGGTAGCAGGGCCGTCCGCCGCCGGGAACAAAGGTCGTCGCCTGGCCGTCGAAGCGGAAGATCGACCCGTGCACCTGCTTCTTGCCGAGCAGCACGCAGGCGTCGTTGACCAGGTACCGCGTGCCGAAGTTGTCGCTGCCGTCGACGATGACGTCGTACCCCGAGAACAGCTCGAGCGCCTGGTCGCGGCCCATCCGCAGGCGGTGCTCGTTGACCTTCACGTCGCGGTTGAGCGCCTGGATGGTGCGCTTGCCCGACTCGGTCTTGAACATCCCGACGCGCTCGATGTTGTGCAGCACCTGCCGCTGCAGGTTGCTCTCGTCGACCACGTCGTCGTCGACGAGGCCCAGCGTGCCGACGCCCGCGGCAGCCAGGTAGAGCGCCGCTGGCGAGCCGAGCCCGCCCGCGCCGATGAGTAACACTTTTGCGTCGAGCAGCTTCGCCTGGCCGGCCTCGCCGACCTCGGGAATGAGCAGGTGCCTGCTGTAGCGCGCCCGCTGCTGGTCGGTGAGCCGCACGGGCGTCTCGACCGGCATGCCGCCGGCCTTCCACGCGCCGAACCCTCCCGCGAGCGAGCGCAGCTTGGTGTAGCCCATCGCGTGCAGCGTGCTCCCGGCGAGCAGCGAGCGGGTGCCGCCGGCGCAGTAGAGGATGATGTCGGTGTCGTGGTCGCCGATCGCCTCCTCGACGCGCAGCTCGAGGAAGCCGCGCGGGATCAGCCTCGCGCCCGGGATCAGGCCGGCGTCGGCCTCGGCGCCCTCGCGCACGTCGAGCAGCACGGGCTTGCCGCCCCGCGCCAGCTCGGCCTGCAGCTCCACCGGGGTGAGCTCGGGCACCTGGCCCCGGGCCGTCTTCAGCAGATCGGTCTTGCTCCGCGCTTCGCCCATCACGTCCTCCGCTCGCGGTCCGCGCCCCTGCTGCGCGAGGGCCCGCTGTGCTGCGCCTGGTTGCGTAGAGCCGAGTAGGATGCACCAAGTCGGCTCCCGGAGCAGAGGCCGGCGCGGGCGCCAGGAGGGCGTGCAGATTTTTCCGCTTGGGCATTGACGCCTGCTGCCGGTTGCGCTAAACCGCCGCTCCTCGCAAGGCAGCAAGCGCGGGCGCAGGGCGGCTCCCAGGCCGATCTGCTGACATCGATTCGGGGCGTTAGCTCAGCTGGGAGAGCGCCGCAATGGCATTGCGGAGGTCGACGGTTCGATCCCGTCACGCTCCACCAGTCATGAAGGCCCGGGGCTCCGCGAGGACCCCGGGCCTTGGTGTTTGCGGCGCACGGGAGCGCCCCCCGACCTGCACCAGGCGCTGGCGTCGCGGCCGCGCCGCCGGGTCAAACCAGCGCCTGCCCCAAGAGCTGCCCGATGCCGGCCGTGACGCCCATCGCCAGCGCGCCGCCGATCGTCACCCGCAGCGCGGCCCGGGCCTTGGGCGCGCCGCCGAGGTGGCCGCCGAGCGCGCCGAGCGACGCCAGCGCGGCGAGCGAGGTCAGCGCGATCGACGGCAACCGCAGCGAGGCGGGCGCGAACCAAAGACCTGCGATCGGCACCAGCGCGAAGGTCGCGAAGCTCGCCGCTGAGATCCACGCCACCTGCCACGGGTTCGCCAGCGTCCCGGGCTCCAGGCCCAGCTCGTCGTGGAGGTGCGCGCCGAGCCGGTCGTGGGCGCTGAGCGCGGTGGCGACCTGCAGCGCGAGCGCGTCGCTGAGGCCGCGCCTCCGGTAGATGCCGGCGAGCTCCCGGAGCTCTGCCTCGGGCGCGGCGCTCAGCTCCTTCTTCTCCCGCTCGACGTCGGCCTGCTCGGCGTCGCGCTGCGAGCCCACCGAGACGAACTCGCCCACCGCCATCGACAGCGCGCCCGCGAAGAGGCCTGCGACGCCGGCGGTGAGCACCGCGTGTCCCTCCGCCGTCGAGGCCGCCACCCCGAGCATCAGGCTGGCGGTCGAGACGATCGCGTCATCGGCCCCGAGCACGGCCGCGCGAAGCCAGCCCGCGCGCCCGCTGAGGTGCCGCTCCGTGTGGCGGCGCAGCGCTGCCCGGGCGGGGCCGGTGTGCTTCTGGCGAGAGGATGCTGCCATCCCCGCAGCCTACCAGTGCATCCCGCCCGAGAGGTGCACCTGCCCGGTAAAGAGGAGAACGCACACCACCACGAGGATGAGGCCTGCGGGAGACCAGCCGGCGTAGCCGTAGCGCGAGTGGCCCCAGCCGCCGCCGACGAGAGAGAGGAGCAAGAGGACGATGAGGATGGTCAGCAGCATGGAGGACTCCGGAGGTGGGTGGTCGGTGAAGCGGGCGCCACCTGGCGGACGGCAGCGGGAGCAAGCGGCGGGCCACCTTTCCCGGGGGCTTCGTGCCAAGGAGCCCAGCCCGCGCGACGGACTGGGGCGTCCGTGTGTTCGACGCAAACGTTCGCAGCGCTGGCTCCGCCCTTCGCGCACGCACGCTCGCTCCGCTCGAGCGCCGGGGGCCCTCAGGCGCGCACGCGGCATCGGAACTGCACAGGCCCGGCTGCACAACCACAGCGGAGGCTGCATGCGGGCACTGGTGCTCAAGGCGTATGGAAGCGTGGAGCAGCTCGAACAGCGGGACATCGCCGAGCCCCGGCTCTCACCGGGCGAGGTGCTGGTGCAGGTGTCCGCGACGAGCGTCAACCCGATCGACTGGAAGCTGCGCAGCGGCAGCCTGAGCGCGATGCTGCCGCTGGATTTTCCAGCGGTGCTCGGCCGCGACGTGGCCGGGGTGGTGCTCGCGAAGGGCCCCGGCGTCACCGCGCTGCAGACGGGCGACCGCGTGCTCGGCCTGGTGGAGCACGCCTACGCCGAGCGGGTGGTCGCGAGCGTGGATGCCTTCACCCGGTTGCCCGAGGGGCTCGAGCTCTGCGACGCCGCCGCGCTCCCGCTCGTGCTCCTCACGGGCGCGCAGTTGATCGACGAGGCGGTTCGCCCCGTACGCGGGCAGACCGTGCTGGTGACGGGCGCGCTCGGCAGCGTGGGCAGGGTGGCGGTGTTCGTCGCCAGGCGGCACGGCGCGCGCGTGTTCGCGGGAGTTCGCGCGAGCCAGCGAGCGCAGGCCGAGGGGCTCGGCTGCGAGCGGGTGGTGGCGCTCGACGACGACGCCGACCTCGCGACGCTCAGGGAGCTCGACGCCATCGCCGACACCGTGGGCCACGAGACGATCGCGCGCCTCCTGCCGAGTCTGAGGGTGGGCGGGACCCTCGGCTCGGTGGTGGGGGAGCCGCCAGCCGCGGTGGGCAAGGGCTTCACCGTGCGCGCGATGTGGGCGCACCCCGACGCCGCGCGCCTCGGCGAGCTGGCCCTGGCGGTGGCGCGGGGCGAGCTGATCGTGCCGATCGCCAAGCGGCTGCCGCTCGCGCAAGGGGCCGAGGCCCAGCGCCTCGCCGAGCAGGGCGGGCTCGGCGGCAAGGTGCTGCTGCTGATGTGACCGGCGCCTGGGCCTGCCCAGGTTGCCCGCTCACTCCACCACCACCGTCACCGGCGCGCTCTGCCCGCCCCGCGCCCCCACCGCCCGGATCACGTGAGTCCCGCTCTGCAGCCTCCAGCGCGCCTCGTGCGGCGGACCCACGCGCGCGATCGGCTCGCCGTCCACCAGCCAGAGGATCTCCTCGTCGGCGGGCACCACCCGCGCCGCCAAGAGCAGCGTCGAGAGCGCCGCCGGCACCTCCGGGTCCCGCAGGATGCGTCCCCGCGCGCGCGGCGAGGTGATCACCACGCGCGGCGGACCCTCGCGCGGTGCGCTGCCCGGGCAGAGGCGGCTCTCTGCCTGCGGCGCGAGCTCCAGGCGGGCGGCGCGGGCCCAGGCGCGGTAGTCGTCGGGGAGATCGAGGAGCGGCCGCTGCGCCACGAACTGCGCCGGACAGCCAGGGCCCGCCCGCAGCCCGTTGCGCAGGTCGATGCGCACGGGCCGGTGGTAGCGGCACTCCTCGTGGGGCTCGCTCCCGGGAGCGAAGACCTCCTCGCGTCTGTGCGGACAGGCGCGCGCGGCCAGCTTCCCTGAGAGCGAGCAGATGGTGCGGCTCTGGAACTCCTCGGGCAGCCGCCAGGTGGTGCGCGGCGAGGCCGGTCGCAGCGCGGGCCGGAGCGCCTGCGCCGCCTCGAACACCCGCCGGACGATGGGGGCCGCCGCGCTCGCGCCCGTCAGACCGTCGGTGCGCCGCCAGTCGTGGTTGCCGATCCAGACCGCGACGACGAGCTGCTCGTCGAAGGCCACCGCCCACGCGTCGCGGTGGCCCTGGCTGGTCCCGGTCTTGACGGCGACCGCGGCGTCGAAGTCGAGCGGCCCGCCCGCAGCGAACGTCGGCCTGCGCGCGAGCGGGTCGGCGAGCACGTGGTCGATCAGCAGCGTCGCGTCGCGCGGGAGCAGGCGCGGGGCGGGCGCCTCCTTGGCGTCGGCGGTCTGCGCGGCGGCGCTGGTGGCCGGCGCAGCGGAAAGCCCGGCCGGCTCCTGCAGCCGCCGCGTCAGCGCCACCGAGGTGCCGCCGCGGGCCAGCGCCGCGTAGAGCCGCGCCAGCTCCTCCAGCGTCACGTGCAGGTTGCCGAGCGCGAGCCCGAGGCCATAGCGGCCGGGCTCCCACGAGACGCCGCGCACGCCGCCCTGCTCGAAGAGCCGCAGCGCGCTCTCCACGCCGACCGACTGGACGATGCGCATCGCCGGCAGGTTGCGCGAGTTCCCCAGCGCCTCGCGGAGCAGCACCGGGCCGAAGAAAGTGCGGTCGACGTTCTCGGCGCGGCCACCCTCCCCCGAGAGATCGAGCGGCAGGTCGGGCAGCTCGGTCGCCGCCGTCGCCTTGCCCTGCGCGAGCGCCAGCGCATAGAGGAACGGCTTGAGCGCCGAGCCGGGCGAGCGGCGGGTGCGCGCGTAGTCGATGGCGCCGCGGGTCTCGCCCGAGAACCAGTCCGCCGACCCCACGTGGGCCAGCACCTCGCCCGTGCGCGGGTCGAGCGCGAGCAGCGCGCCGTTGCCTGCGCCGCGGCTCGCGACCGCCGCGACCCCCTCGGCGAGCGCGCGCGCCGCCTCGGTCTGCAGCTCCAGGTCGAGCGAGGTGTGGACGAGGTGCGCTGCCCCGGCCGGCCCTCGCAGCGCCTGCGGCCCCTCGGTCTCCTGCGCGGCCGCCAGCACCGCGTGCAGCGTCTCCGGGCGGCGGCGCGGGGCCTTCGAGAGCGAGAGGTCGCCCTGGCTCGCCTGCGTGAACTCCACTTGCGAGATGACGCCAGCGTCGCGCAGGCCGCGCAGCACGCGCCGCATCCGCGCCAGCGCCCGCTGCAGCCCCTGCGGGTCGAACGGGTCCATCCGGCCCGGACGCTGCGGCAGCGCCGCGAGGAACGCCGCCTGCGCCCAGGAGAGGTCCTCGACGGGCCGGTCGAAGTAGAGCCGCGCCGCCCGCTCCGCGCCCCGCACGCGGTGGCCATAGGGAGCCAACTCGAGATAGCGGCGCAGCACGGCTGCGTGCCCATGCTGCGAGACCAGCAGCGCCGCCTCGGTCATCTCGCGCAGCTTGTGCAACGGAGCGCGCCGCTCGCGGTGCTGCAGCCGCGCGACTTGCATGGCGAGGGTCGAGGCGCCCGAGACGACCCGCCGCGCACGCAGGTCCTGCCAGAGCGCCCGCAGCACCGAGCGCAGCTCGACGCCGCCGTGGGAGTAATACCTTTGATCCTCGGCCTGCAGCGTGGCCGCGACGAGCCTGGCGGGCAATACAGCGGGTAACTCCCAATATCCGAGGCCGTCGCCGGCGCCGGGGAGCTCGGCGAGCGGCAGGCCGTGGCGATCGACGAGGAGCCGCGAGGGAAGCGGCCGCCAGAGGTCGTGACGCTCGGTGCGGGCGATCCAGACGGCGGAGGCGACGATGGCGAGGAGCAGCCCGAGCAGCAGGGCGTTGCGCGAATGCCGACGTGCGGCGCTTCGCGGCCCGACCCACAGATCTCTGATTCCTGGGTTCCTCATGGGTAGTGGTCGGTGGTTGCCGGCGGTGCTCGGTCGCGTTCGCGCGCGGGCCTACTTCTCGTGCTCGCCGACCACCTGCACCCGCAGCCCTTCGCCGCGGCCGCGGATCTCCTGGTGGTACATCTGCTCGGCCCACGGCGCGGGGTGCACGAAGGAGCCCTCGCTGGCCGCCCGCACGCGGAAGTGGAACGTGTGCGTGCCGGCCGGGAGCTGCAAGAAGTAATACCTCAGCTCGCCGTCGGCCCGCTGCACGAAGGAGGGCTTGATCGAGTCGGCCTGCGACGGCTTCGCCTCGGCCCGCACCCCTTCCAGCTCCGGGTTGAGCAGCTCGAGCCCGGCGGCGAAGGGGACGACCAGCGCCACCTGCGCGCGCGGCTGTTCGCTGGTGAGCCGCGCGTGGATCTCGAAGAGGTCGCCGGGCGTCACCCGGCGCAGCGTCCCGTGCTGGTCGGCCACCTCGGGCCCGGTGCTGCCACCCTGGCCATCGGCGGTCACCGGAGACCAGCTCCGCTCGACGACGAAGCCGCTGCGCGAGGAGGCTGCCTGATCGCCGGGCGCGTCGGGGAGCCAGCGGTAGAGCACGCGCGCCATCACCGGGCCCGCGCCCCGCACGTCGGCGGAGACGTTGGCGGCCGAGTCGATCTTGAACTTGCCCAGCCGGTGCGCGCTGCCCAGCACCACCGTCTGCGCGGGCTGCGCCCCCACCGAGAGCGAGAGGTCTGCCTCTGGCGCTGGCTCGCGCGCCACCGTCAGGTACCTGGCCAGCGCCGAGAGCGCTCGCCGGTTGTCCCAGGTGGAGCCGAACCCGCCGTTGGGCTGCGCTTGCGCGAGCAGGCCGTCGCGCAGGAGCGCGAGCTTCGGGTTTTGGGGATCGGTCCCCGAGAGCGACTCCAGCGCCTGCGCGGTCGAGGCCGCGCTCGAATCGAGCCAGCCGTCGGAGAACGACGAGCGCCGCCAGGCGATGCCGTCGAACACCGGCTGGCCCGCCACCAGCTTGAACCGCACGCGGCCCCACAGCTCCTCGCGCACCGCCGCCAGGTTGGGCCCGAACAGCTCGGCGCGCTGCTGGAGCGCGAGCAAGAGGTCGGAGAGCGAGCCCAGGTCGAGCGCGCCGCGCTGCTGGAAGAAGGCGCCCAGGTACGCGTCGTCCACCTCGCCCGCCTGCGCCAGCGCCCGCAGCGCCGCGGCCTGCGCGTCGAGCGACTGCCAGCCCGAGAGCGCGGTGTAGTCGGAGCGCAGGGCCTTCTTCAGCGCGAGGGTCGCCTTCGCCTGCGGGCCCGCGCCCTCGTTCATCCCGGCGCGCTTCGCCGCCGTCAGGTACTGCAGCGCCGCGGCGGTGAGCCGGACGTCGCCTGGCGTGCCGGGCCAGTACCCGAACAAGCCGGCCTCGTCCTGGAAGGCGGCCAGGTCCTCCAGCACGCGGCGCACCATCGACGAGGTGGGCAGCCCGCGGTCGCCCTCCATCCCCAGCGAGCGGAGCAGGTCGCCGTGGGCCAGCACCGGCCAGGTCTGCGACATCCGCTGCTCGAGGCAGCCGTGGGGGAACTCGGCGAGCTGGTCGAGGCCCGCCAGCAGCTCGAGCATGCCGGGCACGGTCGAGAAGGCGAGCGACTGCGTGGCGGTGCCCGGGCGCGGCGTCTCGGGGAAGCCTCTGAAGGTAGTACGGCCCGAGACCAGCCTGCGCAGCGAGGCGTCGTGCTCGACCGCGCGGTCGGGGAGCACGGGGATCTTCACCTCGAAGGCGTCGCCGGCGCCGTCCTTGGTGCGGGTGACGGCCATCTTCACGGTGAGCGTGTCGGCAGCGATGCCGCTCGAGCGCACGGTCGCGGGCTGCAGCAGCGAGCGCGCTTCATTGACGTCGAGCGTGACGGAGCGCGAGGCCGGCGCTACGTCGACCGGGCCATCCACCGGGCCCTCCAGCGAGAGCTCCACCTTGCCCGGACCGCCCTCTCCCTCGACCACCCGGGCGAGCCCGCCGGGCCAGAAGCGGTCGCCCATCCGCACCAGCCGGGGAAGCTGTGGCTGCACCAGCACGGGCAGGCGCACCCGCAGGAGCGTCTGTTGGTAACCAAATCTCTGCAGCCCGCTCACCGCAGCGGCGCGGACCTTGAAGTTGGTCAGGTCGTCCGAGAGCGGCACCTGCACGGTCAGCTTTCCGCTTCGGGGCACCAGCAGCGTGGCCTGCCAGAAGGGCACCGTCTTGAAGTTCTTGCGCACGACGCGTTTCTTGCTGCCGGCCGAGTCCTTCTCGTCTCCGCCGTCGCCGCCCGGGTCCTCCTCGTCGTCGAGGTGGCCCAGCGTCAGGTTGCGCGTGTCGCGCACCGAGGTGTGGCGGCCGTTGCGCTCGAGGAACGCGGGCAGCGCCTCCAGCGGCGACTCCTTGGCGAGCGAGAGCACCGCCTCGTCCACCAGCCAGAGCGTCACCTCTCCCGAGAGCGCGCGGCCCTTCGGATCGGTGAGCTTCACCTCGACCGGGATGGTCTGCCCGGGCCGCGCCGAGTCCGGGTGGACGAGGTCGACCTTCACCGTGTTCTCGACTGGCTCGACTTCGAGCTCCAGCGTCGCCGCCACCGTCTGCGGCTTGAAGCGCGAGTCGTCCCGGCGCGCGCCCTTCTGGTCCGACCCGGGCTCGACGCGGCCGCGCATCAGGACGACGTGGACGGGCAGGTTGGGCACGTCGCGCGCGCCCACCGCGACCTCGGCGATCGCCTTTCCACCCTCGACCCGCTGCCAGGTGTACCGGTTGCCGCCCGCCGCCTCGGCGATCACCAGCGCCTGCCCCGTCTGGAACGGGCTCTGGATGACCAGGCGCGCGGTCTGCCCGGGTTGCCACGACCTCTTCTCCGAGGTGAGCGTGAAGACCCCCTCGCGCGGCTTCTGCCACGCCACCGCGCCCGGGCCCGAGGCGTAGAGGTCGGCCGAGAGCGTCTGCACGCGGCCGAGCGCATCGCGGGCGACCAGCTCCACCAGGTAGACGCCCGCCGCGCCGATCGGCAGCGGCACGGCCACGGGCTTCTTGCCGTCGCTCTTGATGACGGTCTCGGTGACCGATTCGTCCTGCTGCTCGGTGATGAACGCGGCCTTGCCGAGGGAGAAGTTGGTCTCGCGCAGGTGGCTGTGCCAGCTGCGCCGCAGCAGCCGCACCCGCACCTCGGTCCCCGCGACCAGCGCGCCGTCGGGGCCCACCGAGATCACCTCGGGCTCGAGCGTCTTCTCGTCGCGCAGCAGCCGCGGCAGCTTCATCCCGAGCACGAACGGCGGGAGCGCGCTCACTTCGGTGGTCGCGCTCACCTCCTGCCCGTCGGGGCCGGTGACGGTGGCCTCGAAAAGATAAGCGCGCGGCGTGCCGTCGACGTCGAGCGCCGGGTTGGTCGCCAGCTCCGCGCCGCCCTTCTCGTCGAGCACGCCCGCGCGCCGCACGGGCTCGGGAGGCCGCGCCTGCTGGGGCCGGGCGAACTGCGCGCTCGAGGCGAAGAGGAACCCTTCGCGCCCCGGCGGCGTGTGCCAGGTGGGCCGGCGCGTCACCGTCCAGGTGATCTTCGCCTTGGAGACGTTGCCGCCCGCGTAGAACTTCGCCGAGGCCTTGACGGTGAAGGGGCCGTCGAGCCGCGCCAACTTGGGGCCGGAGAGCCGCAGCTCGAAGGCGGGGATTCGATAGGCCTCGACTTGGAAGCCGCGGGTCGCGATCACCGCGCGCCCTGTCCCCTGCCGTTGGTAGAGCCGCAGGGCCCAGCGGCCCGAGGGCGGGTCCTTGTCGGCCAGCTCGCCGGAGAAGCCGAACAGCTCGGTGAACGAGAGCTTCAGGGGGCGCGAGACGCCGTCGGGCCCTTCGGCCTCCAGCCCGAACTCCTTCTCGGCGGCGCCGTTCTCGAGGGTGCCCGGCGCCCCGAGCGCGCCAGAGACCCGCTTGCGCAGCCAGCCCTTGAAGTAGACGGTCTCGCCGGGCCGGTAGATCGGCCGCTCGGTAAAGATGAATCCTACCAACTTGTCGGTGGCCGGCGGCGGCGGCGCCTGCCCGAGCCAGCGCAGCCACGACGACGCGGCGGACCAGTGATTGGAGGCGAACTGCGGCGGCGGATCGGCAGGGTCGAGCACCAGCACGTCGGCGCCCGCGGTGAGCGTCACCCGCTGCACCTCGACCCAGCCCGCGAGCAAGGGCAGCGTCGCCTTGCCCTCGGAATCGCAGGTGAGCTCATGCCGGGCAGCGACGATGCGCGTCTGCTGCTCGCCGTGGTCGTCGCGGTACTCCTCGGTGCGGCGGCCTTCGAGCGCGATGCGCGCGCCCTTGATGGGCGCCGCGGTGGCGAGCGAGCGCACGAAGAGCAGGGCCTGGTCGCGCTCCTCGACCGCCGTCAGCGAGAGGTCGGTGACCTGCACACGCATCCACGAGCGCTGCGCCGCGCCCTGCGGTGAGCCGACCAACCGGCGCAGGCCGACGAGGTAGGTGCCGGCCTTCCTGCCGCCCTCGGCCGCGTCGAGCAGCGGGCCGAGGTCGAGCCCCACGCGCGACGGGCCGCTCCTGTTCGCGAGCGGCAGCTCGACGAGCTTCGACACCAGCGGCGAGCCCAAGAGGCGCAGGTGCGCCTTCAGATCGCTCCCGCGCTGGTCGAGACCGGGCACGGGAGGCTCTTCGCCAGGGAAGGGCGGGGCCCGCTCTTCGTCGATGGTCACGGGCGCGGCAGGCCACGGCCACAGCCCCGGGTGGAGCGGATCGACGCGGTGGATCCGGACGTCGGCGCGCGTGTCGCCCTCGCCCTGCAGCGGGAGGTTGCGCGGGCCGTTGAGCTCGAGCAGCGCCGAGCCCTGCGAGAAGCGGAGGAACGGGCTGCGCTTGCCCAGGTAGAAGAACGCGGTCAGCGGCGCAGGACCCTGCAGCGCGCGGCTGTCGCGGTCGGAGATCGGCGCGGGGCCCACCTGCATGCGGTAGAGCGTGTCGGGGACGAACCTGCCGCGCAGCGAGAGGCGGCCGCCGTAGGTGTCGGCGTGGAGGTCGGGCACCGCAGGCGAGAGCTTCACCAGCTGCAAGAGCGCGCTCGGCGTGACCTCGGAGAGGTCGGCGGAGAAGACGAGCTGCGGCCCTTCGCCAGAGGCGCCGCAGGCGAGCGGCAGCGAGCGGCCCTCCTCTCCCTGCTGGGTGAGGCGCAGCTGGGCGGAGCCGCAGCGCAGCTCGCTCAGGTGGAACGGCGTGCGCGTCGAGAGCGCGCCGGCCCAGAGCGTGCGGCCTTCGTCGCCCAGCGCCAGCGCAGCGGTGATCTGCAGGCGCTGGCCCTCCGGCACGTCCTCGTCCAGCGTCAGCGCGTAGGTGGCCGGATCGCGCTGTGAGCCGCGCGGGAGCTGGGCCAGCGAGAACGCCTTCACCGCCCGCCGCGGCGCGCCCTCGAGCCCGGGGAGCTGCACCAGGTCGAGCCGCAGCATCGAGCGCAGCGCGGCGATCGGCAGCGCCTGCGGAAACGTCAGCGTGAAGGTGCGGAACGGCCGCAGCTCCTCGCTCCCCGCGGCCGGGGCCATCGCCGAGGGCGGGGCCATCAGCGTGGTCAGCGTCTGGTGTGCGCTCCCCGAGGTGATGGAGAAGCGGGCCAGCGGCGGCCACGCTTCGGCGGGCCGGAACTGCAGGGTGCGCTGGTCGAGCCACTGCCAGGCGCCGGGCCAGGAGGGGATGAGCTGCAGGCGCTCCGCGCCGTCCTCGGCCGGGCCAGGGCCTGACGACGTCTCGCGGTCGTAGAAGACCGTCACCGGGTCCCAGCCGCGCAGGAACGTCTCGGGCAGGAGGCGCGTGCCGGAGCCGGCCGGCCGCTGCCCGGAGTCGGCGGGCCGGTAGGCAGGCGTCTGGGCCCGGGCCTGCTGGAAGAGGGCGAGCGGGGCGAGCACGAACAGGGCGCAAGCGATGCGGATGCGCCGATTCCTGACGGACTCCTGGCGGCGGCTCACGGCAGCTCCCCCACGCGCGAGAGGAGCTCGCGCAAGACATCGTCGGGCACACCGCGGTCGGCGCCGGAGAGGCCCAGCAGCACCGGGCGCACGCGCAGCGGCGGCGCTCCTTCGGGTGAGCGGATCTGCAACAAGTAAGTGCCCTGCTGCAGCCGCAGGAGCTGCTGGCAGCCCGTGCCCAAGGCCTGCTGGTCTTGATCGAGCACGGTGCAGAAGAGCGCGTCGGCGGCGGCCTGCAGGCCGAGGCCCACCTCGCCCTCCGAGAGCGTGGTGAAGCGCAAGAGGCGCGACTCGCCGGGGCCGATGAACTGCTCGCCGCCGACGCCTTCCTGGGCGGCGATCACCTCTTCGGCGGTGGCGAGCAGCTCGCCCTCGAGCGGCTGCGCGGCGAACGGGCGCGCGGTGATTCGATAACGTCCGGGTTGCAAGAGCCGGTCGACCGCGCAGCCGGCGCCGAGGCCGTCGAGCGCCAGCACCACCCCGGTCTCCGAGCGCAGCGCGCAGACGGCGCCGCGGGCGCGCAAGTGTAACACCAGCTCGCGGGTGAGCTCGAGCCGCCGCTCGACGGGCACGCTGCCCGAGAGCGCCAGCGCGCGCCCCGGCTCGAGCACCTCGAGCGAGCCCGTGCCGGCCGCCGTGGCATCGCCCGCGAAGACGCTCTGCGCCCCGCCTGGCGCGTGCAGCCCGACGCGCAGCGGGAGGCCCTCGTGGAAGAGCCGCAGCACCGCGCCTTCGCCGCGTGCGAGCGCGCCCGTGCAGCCCTCTTCCCGCGCGCCGCTGCTGCGCTCGAGCAGGCAGCGGGTCGCGCCCTGCGCGGTGAAGGCGCGGGCGGCGGGCCCGGCCTCGAGCGGTACCGTCTCCACGCCGGGCGCGAGCGGCCGCACCTCGCGCAGGCCGCCTGCGGAGAGCGCTGCGAGCCGCGGCGCCGCCGGGAGCAGGGCGAGCGACACGTCGAAGCGCGCCTCGCTCGGAGACCAGACCGCGAGCTGCCCGCCGCGCTCGCTGCCCGGGTCGAGCAGCGCGCAGCGGGCCAGCGAGGCTGCCTTCGGAGCGGAGGCCCCGGCGCAGAGGTCCACCGCGCCGCCGTCGCGGTCGAGCAGCACCGCCCACGCGCCGGCAGCCAGGAGGAGCTCGAGCCGCGCGGGGCCCGCGGGCAGCTCGAAGCGCCCGGCCGGGCCCTTCAGCGAGAGCGACGTGCGGCCCGGCGCGAGCGCTCCCTGCGGCCGGCCCAGCTCGAGCGCGCGCAGCGTGGCCGTCACCGGTCCGGGCACGCCGGACGCCGACGCAGCCCGCGCCAGGGCCTGCTCCCCGACCCCGGCCGAGGCGGTGCAGCCCTCCGCGTCGAGGCGCCGCGCGCTGGCCCGCCCGTCGGCGGTGAAGGCGCAGACGGGCTGCGTGCGCGAGCCCGGCGGCGCCCGCAGCTCGAGGAGCAGCAGCCGCTCGCCGGCGGCCTGCTGCCGCGCGAGGAGCGGCTGCGCGGAGAGCGCCCAGGTGGACACCTGCTCGGCGCCGAGGTCGGCCACCTGCTCGCGCAGGTCGAGCCGCGCGGGCCCGGCGCCGAGCGGCGAGAAGAGCACCGGACCCTCCTCGAGCGCGCTCTGCGGGCCGCAGGGGCGCAGGACCTGCGCGGTCTCCCCGGGCCCCGCCGGGAGGCAATGGAGGCCCTCGCCCGTAGAGTAGCGGCCCGGGCGCGGCGCCGTCGCCAGCGCCGCCTTGCCCGCCTCGGAGAGCGCGCCCGCGCCGCCGACCGGCCGCGAGAGGAGCGAGAGCTGGAGGGCCTGCTTCTGGCCGCGGTTCCACAGCCGCAGCCGCAGCGGAGCGCCGCCGCGGGCGAGCAGGGCGCAGTCGCGCGTCTCCTCGGCGCGGAAGGCCTGCACGCCCGCGGCGTCCTCGAGCGAGCAGCCGAAGGGGTCCTGCGCGGTCGCGTGCACCTCCTGCACGGCGCTCCGCTCGCCCGGGGGCAAGAGGCCCGAGAGCACCTCGGGCCCCAGCTGCAGCGGCCCCGCCGCGAGCGTGCCCAGGTCCTTGTCGGGCGCGAGCGCGGCGACGACCTTGGTGTGGCCCGCGGTGCGCGTCTCGCTCTCGAGCGACAGGGTGTAGTCGCCGGCGGCGAGCGGCCCGGTGATGGCGCAGTTCCAGTCGGCGCCGTCGTCGTCGGAGGCGGCCAGCCGCGCGCCGGCGGACGAGAAGAGGCGGCAGCGCACGTCGCTCTCGCCCTCGGTGCGCAGCCGCAGCGTGCCCGCGCGCGGGACCACCAGGGGCAGGCGGAGCTCGCCCTGCGACGGCACCTCCACCTCGGTGGCGAGCCCGGGCGCGAGGGTCCGCGTGGTCAGGGACACCTGGTACGAGACCGCCACGTCGGCGCGGCTGTGCTGGGTGCGCAAGGTGTACTCGCCTGGGGCGAGCAGCAGCCGCTGCGGGCCGGTCTGCTCGCTGCGGCCGCGGCGCTGCATGCGCTGCGGACGGGGCGCCCGCTCGGGCTGCGCGCGGACGGGCGCGGTCGGGCACTCCTCTCCCTCGCACGGCTCGGCGGGCTCCCCGTCGGGCGCGGCCTCGTCGGCCTCCTCGGCTGCGGGCTGCTCGGGAGCGGGCTGGCCAGGGTCGCCCGCCGGGGCCTGCTCGAGGTCGTCGCCCTCGCGGTCGCCCTCGCCGCCTCCGCCCGGGCCGGCGCCGCCTCCCTGCGGCGCGATCACCTCGATGGGCGTCTTCTCCGCGCCCCGGTAGAGGCGGCCCTGCATCCCGCCCGTGAGCAGCACGTCGATGGGCAGCCGCGCCTCCAGCTTGAACTTCAGGAGGTCGAACCCGCGCTTGCCGAGCCGCGCCTGGTACGGCTGGTTGATGCTGAGCCGGTGGGCCCGCTCGCCCTGCAGCAGCGCGGGCGGCCGCACCTTGGCGAGCAGCGAGTGGCGCTGGCTCTCGACGGTGAGCGGAAGCTGCGAGAGGCGCAGCTCGCCTTTGGGCAATACCTCTTCGCGCGAGCAGTCGGACGGGGCCTCGCGCAGCGGCCAGCCCTGCGCGTCCTCCAGCCGGCACGAGAGCCGCGCCCCCAGCGCGGAGGCGGACAGGCGGTAGAGGCCCGCCGCGGGCACCATCACCCGCTGCGTGATCAGCTGCCCCTCGGGCGCGCGGAAGAACGCGTCGGCGCCGAGGGAGAGCGCGGGGGCGTCCTGCGCGGGCTGGCGCACCAGCAGCGCGTAGGCCCGGCCGCGCGAGCTGCCGCGGGCAGCGACGGTGGCCGCGTACCGGCCCGGCGAGAGGACGCCCGAGACGAGGCAGTTGCGGCCGCGGCCGGCGCCGTCGTCTTGGGCGAGCGCCACCACCGCGGGGGTGCGCAGCGCGCAGGAGGTCGCCAGCAGGCCCTGCGTGGTCAGCTGCCAGAGGCCGCCCTCGGCGACGGTAAATGTAAGCGTCTTGGTGCGGCCGCCGCCCGGCTCGAGGTCGAGCGGGAACGGCTTGCCCGCGGTCAGCTCGGGGAGCTTGACGGGCTTCGGGCTCGCGAGCACCGCGGGCGCGTCCTGCACGGGCTGCGCGGGCCTGCCCACCGAGAGCTGCGCGGGCACGCCACCGCGGCCATAGAGCACCAGCTCCTCGCCGGGCTTGAGGGTGGCGCTGCAGCGCCCGGCCTGGGCCGGCGTCGCCGGAGAGGAGGTGTTCGATGAGGTGCCGCAGGCGAACTCGGCGCTCTCGGGGCCGGTGACGACGACCGGGCCGGGGCTGGCGACCGGCAGCCGCTGCGCGGCGCCCGGGTCGAGATCGAGGAGGAGCGGCCCGCGTTCGAGCGCGAGCGGCAGCGGCCGCGCGAGCAGCTGGCGGGCCTCGCTCTTCGACCGGCGCGAGGTGAGCAGCCGGTACCGCACGCCGGCCTGCAGCTCGGCGCGCACCAGGCAGGTGCTGCGGGTGGCCGAGGGCTGCGCGGGGGAGGTGAGGCTGGAGATGCGCACGGTCTCGATCCCGCCGCGCCCGGCGCCCATGCGCAGCTGGTAGCGGCCCGCGGTGAGCATCCCGCTGAACTTGCAGTCTGCGGCCTCCGCGGCGCTCTCGTTGACCAGCTTCTCGGGTTGTCCCGGGCCCTGCGCCTCGGCCAGCAGGGCGCAGCGCGTCCCCAGCGCGCCCCTGGTCTCGATCGTGTAGAGGCCCCAATCACCCAGCTCGAACCAGATCTCCACCGGGCCGCCGTCGCGGTTGAAGCTGCGCTCGAACGGCTCGCGCGAGGAGATCTGCAGGTAGCTGCGGGCGAAGATCTCCCACCGCCAGGACCCCTCCTTGACGAGCTCGCGGCCGACCGCGCAGGAGAGCGGCGCCTCGTCGGACGTCGCCGGCAGGTCGCGCAGCCCCACCAGGTAGCTGCCGGCCTCGGGGACGCGGAAGAGCACGGAGTGGTCCCCCGCGCCGAACGCCTCGCCGTCCTTGAGCACGCCGTCCCGCCACGCCGAGACCTCCAGCCGCACCCTGGTGCCGGGCTTTCCGCGCACCAGCGCGAGGTGGCGCTGGTCGCTGCCGGTCTTGGCGAGGCAGCGGGACGAGCGCGCGGGCCGCGAGGACGCGCCCTGCGAGACCGGCGCGACCCCGGCGATCTGGCAGCCGCCGTCGTCGCGGGCGAGCGAGCCGTCCTCGCGCTGCTCCTGCAGCTCCAGCGTCAGCGGCTCCGCGCCCAGCTCACCGGGCGCGAGCAGCAGCGCCGCCGTGCCGGCGCGGCCCCGCAGGTCCGAAGAGGGTCCGCTCTGGGGGAGCTCGAACGCGAGCAGCCCGCTCCACGGCAGCTCCGTCTCGACCGTGCTCCCGAGCGGCAGCGGCGGCGCGCCGAGCAGCACCACCACGCGGTCGCTCTCCTCGCCGGTCCCCCAGCGCAGCGCGCCGGTGCCGTAGACGGTGAGCTTGGTGTCGCCCGCGGGCAGCGTCTCCCGCAGCACCCACTCGTGGATGGGGCGGTCGGGGCGCGGGCGCGAGCGCAGGTCTTCACCACCGTGGGCGGCGCGCCAGAGGCCGTCGTGCCACAGCTCCACCTGCCCCGCCGTGCGGCCGAGCACCCGCAGCAGCACCGGCCCGGGCGCGTCGCGGTGGAGCCAGAAGCTCGCCTGCTGGCCTGCCCGCAACTCCTGCGCCGCCGGGACGCCGCTCTGCAGCAGGCGCGGCTGCTCCGAGCGCTCCTCGAAGACGCGCGCCACCAGCTTGACCTCACCGGCGCCCTTGGCCGGCGCCTTGCCGGCGGCGCCGCTGGCCGGGCCGTTGGGAGACCGCAGCCGCAGCTTGTAGCGGCCCGGATCGAGCAAGAGCTCGAGCGCGCAGTTCTCCTTGCCGCTGACTCCCGAGCGCGCGAACGGACCTCTGCGCTGATCGACCAGCACGCAGGAGGTGCCCACGCTGCCCTCGGCGTCGATGCGGACCATCGCGGGCTCGGTGAGCTCGAGCAGCGACTCCTGCTCGCCCTGGGCCGGGACGGTGGGCGGAGAGAAGGCGGCCGCTCCGGTGAGGAGGGCGACGGCGACGGAAGGGAACATGTCCGGGGGACTCCGCGTGCGGGAGGGTCTCGCGGCGCCGGAGCAGTTCGCGGAGCCAGACCCTCGATCAAGCAGAGTCGCGGCAGGAGTCAATGGCCACACCTGCCCACACCGCCGGACCCGGAGTCAGGGCGCGCACAATCGACGCCGTGGCGTCTTTCGCGGGTCCAGGCAAGTCGCCGACCGGCCGATGACTCCACCGGGGCGAGAGGAAGCCGTACATGGACCTGCAGAAGAGAGCCGGCGCGACGCTCAAGTTGACGGGCACCGCCGTGTTCGCCGCCATGCTGCTCGGGGGGCTCGCGCTCTGGGGCTTCGATGCCCTCGAGTCGGAGGCCGACACCCTCTACTCCAAACACCTGCTCGGCCTCTCCGCGGCCAAGCAGGCCGACCTCGAGCTGACCTCGGTCCAGCGCGACGTGCGGCAGATGTTCCTCGACGCCGAGCGCAGCGCCGCCGCCGCCGCCCTGGCTGCAGGCGAGGCGGGGATCCGCAAGAACCTCGGCGACCTCCGCGACGCGCTCGCCGCCGCCGAGAATGCCACCATCGACGCCGCCAACGTGAAGCTGGTGGAGGCCGCGCGCGCGGGCCTGGGCGACTACCTCCAGCTCAACGACGAGGTGATGGCGCGCCTGCGCAAGGGAGAGCGGGCGCAGGCGCTGGCGCTCCTTCCCCGGACGCGCGCCGCCAGCCTCCGTGTCCGCGAACCGCTCGAGGCGTACATCGCCAACAAGGTGCGGGCGGGCGCCGACGCGATCACCCACACCAAGACCGTCGGAGACCGGGAGAAGGTGAGCGTGGTCATCGCGGTGCTCGCGCTGGCAGCGGCGCTCGGCTTCGTGAGCGTGCTCGTGCTGATCCGCCCGCTCGGTGAGGCGGTCACGGTGCTGCAGCAGGTGGCGAAGGGCGATCTGCGCGGCCGCGTGCGCATCCGCTCCGACGACGAGGTCGGCGAGGTCGGCCGCTCGCTCAACGAGGCGCTCGACCGGCTCGGCGAAGCGCTGGCCGGCGTGGCCGGCAGCGGCAGGCTGGTGGCCGGCGCCTCGACCGAGCTCGACGGCCTCAGCCGCTCGCTGCACGACAACGCCGATCGCACCAGCGCGCAGTCGCAGAGCGTGGGCACGGCGGCGGAGCAGGTGTCCGCCAACGTCGCCCTGGTGGCCGCCGCCACCGAGGAGATGGGCGTCACCGTGCGGGAGATCGCCAAGAACTCCTCCGACGGGGCCAGGCTCGCAGCGGAGGCGGCGCAGCTCATCAAGGCCACCGAAGAAGCGATCCAGCGCCTGGGCCAGTCGAGCGCCGAGATCGGCAACGTGGTGAAGGTCATCACCTCGGTGGCCGCGCAGACGAACCTGCTCGCGCTCAACGCCACCATCGAGGCGGCGCGCGCGGGCCAGGCGGGCAAGGGGTTCGCGGTGGTCGCCTCCGAGGTGAAGGAGCTGGCCAAGCTGACGAGCGAGGCGACCGGTGAGATCGCCGGGAAGATCGCCGCCAACCAGGCCGACACGCAGAGCGTGGTCACCGCCATCGCCGGGATGCTCGCGGCCATCGAGAAGGTCGATGCCCTGCAGGCCACCATCTCGGCAGGCGTCGAGCAGCAGGCCATCACCACCAAGGAGATCGTCCGCAACGTCAGCGAGACCGCCGAGGCGAACCACGCCATCGCGCGGAGCATCTCCGAGGTGGCGACGGCGGCTGGCAAGACGCTCCAGGTGGCCGGGAGCGCCCAGGCGTCGGCGGGGCGGCTCGCGCAGACCTCGGCCGGGCTGCAGGCGCTGGTGGACCGGTTCCAGTTCGACCGGGGCGACGGAGGGTCCGTGCAGCCGCTGGAGGTCCGGGCGTCGCCGCTGGCGCACCCGCGGCCGGGGTAGCGAGCGGCGCCGACCGTCCCCGCGGCCGTGCGTGCGCCGCCGTCCCGCAGAGGGCTCGACCGCCTGGGTGCATCCAGATCGGCGCCCCGGGCGTATCGTGCGCGGCGCGGCCCCAGGGCCGCCCTCGGGCCGAGTCCGCGGCCCGAAAGCCAGAGGAGAGACCCGATGATCCGCAAGAGCACCGCAGTGTGGAAGGGCAACGGCATGCAGGGGACGGGCGCGCTCACGACGCAGAGCGGCGTCTTCAAGGACCAGCCCTACTCGTTCAACACCCGCTTCCAGAGCGAGGACGGCAGGGCCGGGACCAACCCCGAGGAGCTGATCGGCGC
>JAYWAO010000015.1:0-2683 GCA_043782365.1 Deltaproteobacteria bacterium | reverse complement strand
TTCACAAGCGACCGCACCCAGCGGCGGTCGTGGACAGCCACGCCGCACAGCCCGAGCAGACGGTCGGTGAGCGGCACCCGGGGGCTGGGAGGTGAGGCATGGGCCTCACGGGTGGGGCGGATGGCACGAAGAGCAGCCTAGCACTCTCTCCCTCTTCCGGCATCGCTCGCCCGGAAGCTTCGCGCTTGCTGGGGTAGTGGGTCGCCACATGGTCCTCGGCCAAGTCGCGGCACGGAGGCGCCGCGACGCCCCCCTCCCAGCGAAAAGGGGCGCGTCCGGGACGGGCGAGAGGGAAGGGAGGGGACGGCGGGTGTCGAACGCTTTGGCGGCGGCCTCCAGCTGATCCACTCCGCGGCGGTCTGGAGATCCACCCGGGCGCCGTGAACGTGCCGCGGCCGATGTGAAGTCGGGAAGTCGGCGAAGGGCCTGGGCTCGGCAACCGTCGTGGGGTGACCACCAAGAGCAAGACGACGCGACGGCGCTGCTGCATGTGCCGCGCCTGGCACCGGCCCGAACCATCGACGGCGAGCATCCAGGTGACGTGCGGGAAGAGGTGCCGGCTGCTTCGGCGAGCGGAGCAGCAGAAGACGAGGCGCAAGGAAGACCTGGAGGAAGTGCGGGCGCTCGACCGAGCGCGCAAGCGCAAGCAGCGGGCACTGGAGGCCGCCGGGAAGAGGGCCGGACCGCCGATGTCACGGGCCGGCCTCGGTGCGCCAGGCCGCGCTGCCATTGAGAGAATCGTGGAGAACTTGGGACAAGAGCAGCGGCTGTCACGGGCCGGCCTCCGGCGGCAACTGACCCGGCTCTCGCTCGGAGAAAGGAGCCGGGCGGCGGCCGCACCTGGGACATCCGGAGGCGATGTCACGGGCCGGCCTCCGTGAGGTGAGCCGCGCTGGGTGCGGCCTGGAGCCCGATCACTTGGGACACCGTCACGGGCCGGTCTGGCCGGGAGCCGGGGTGAGGGCGCAGCGTCCCGTGCATGAGCCGCGACCTACCGACAGTTATCGAAGTGGCGCCCGCCGAGTTGGGAGAGTCGCTGGCGGCGGTGCGACTGAGCGCACCGGGCGCGCAGCAGCAGATGCAGTTGTCGCTCGCGAGGGTGGGTCAGCTCACGCCGATGCAGGCGTGGCAGGCGGCGACCGGGCCGGAGGTGTTCGACGGACTCAAGCGGCTGCAGGCGGCGCGCGCTCTCGGAATGACGGCGCTGCGGGTGGAGGTGCACGCGATCGACGCGGCTGGCGCGAAGGTGAGGATGCTGCGGTGCAACGCGGCTACGTGCCTGAGCGAGCTGGAGGAGGCTTGGCTGGTGCGGTCTTTGTACCGGGCGGACGGGCTGCGTCAGCCGCAGATCGCGATGCTGCTCGGGCGGGACAAGAGCTGGGTCTGCCGGCGGCTGGCGCTGGCGGAGGACCTGTCGGACGAGCTGACGGCGAGCGTGCGGCTGGGGCTCTTGTCGGCGACGGCGTGTCGGGAGCTGGTCCGGTTGCCGCGCGGCAACCAGGAGGCGGTGGCGCAGGTGGTGGCGCAGCGCGGGCTGACGACGCGGCAGACCGCGCGGCTGGTGGAGGTGTTGCTCACGGCGGCGCCGGACCAGTGGGCGGCGCTGCTCGCGCAGGCGGCGAGGCCGCTCCAGCCGGAAGGGGCCAAGGGCAGTCCGCCGCGGCGGACGCCGAGCGAGCAGATCATCGCCGATGCGTGGAGCCTGAAGCAGCTAGCGAGCCGGCTGCACGCGCGGCTGCTGGAGAGGTCGCTGCAGAGCCTGGGCGAGGGGGCTTGCGCGGTCGTCTCGGCGGAGCTGACCGAGCTTCGGGCGGCGCTCGCGGCGCTTGCGGGGACCCTCGATGCGCGCCTGTCTGCGCGGGGAGCACACCATGCCGTCGCGTGACGGGCGGCTCGTGCACGAGGTGGTGCAGCTCGCGCGGGAGGGGATGAAGCGGCGGGCGATCGCCCGGGCGCTGCGGATGAGCCGCAATACCGTGCGGGAGATCCTCGAGGATCACGCGGTGGCGCGGACGGAGGTGCACTCGGCGCTGCCGCGGCAGCGGAGCGTGACGCGGTCGTCGAAGCTCGACGACTTCCGCGCGCAGATAGTCGCACTATTGGAGAAGTATCCGGACATCACGGCGCAGAGGGTCTTCGAGGAGCTGCGCGAGAAGGGCTATGCGGGCGGCAGCACCATCATCAAGTCGCTGGTGCGGAAGCTGCGAAAGGCGGCGGCGCCGACGCCGAGCCTGGAGACGCCGCCGCGCGTGCCGGGCGAGATGGCCGAGTGCGACTGGTCGCCCTACGAGGTGAGCTTCACGCACGCGCCGAAGATGATGCTGCAGGCCTTCGGTTACACCTTGCGCTACTCGACGCGGAAGTACTTCGGCTTCCATGAGGGGAACGGGCTGCACCCGCTGATGGACGGCCACGTCCACGCCTTCGCGCGCTTCGGCGGCGCGGCGGGGCGCTGCAAGTACGACGTGCAGAAGCCCGCGGTGCTGCGGTGGGAGGGCGGGCAGCCGATCTACAACCCGCGCTTTATCGATTTCGCGACCCACTACGACTTCTCGCCGGTGGCCTGTCACCCGAGGTCCCCCGATGAAAAGCCGCGGGTCGAGCGGAGCTTCTACGAGCTGACCTTGAGCTTCTTCCGCGGGCGCAGCTTCCGCAACCGCGAAGACCTCGCCGGGCAGCTCGT
>JAYWAO010000014.1:0-2686 GCA_043782365.1 Deltaproteobacteria bacterium | reverse complement strand
CCGCCTCGCACGGGCTGCTCGGGAGCCTCTGGGAGCGCCGCGGCGACGCCGCCTCCGCCGCCAGGGCGTTTGCGGCCGCGCGCACCCTCACCGAGAAGCTCGCCAGGGCCGACCCGGCCAACGAGCGGCGCCAGGTCGAGTGGATGAATGCGCTGGCCCGCGCCGGCGATGTCCCGGGCGCGCTCGCGCTCGCGGCCCGATTCGAAGCGAGCCCGTCGATCGACAACGAGCTGCGCACCGAGCTCGCGGAGTGCTACGCCCGGTGCGCCAAAGCCCTCTGGGCGAGCGACAAGAACCAAGCGCGTGTGCTGCGAGGCAAGGCCCTTGGCCTGCTCCGCGATGCGAGCGCGAACGGCTACTCCGACCGCGTCTCACTGGCCACCGACCCCGACCTCTCGGCGCTGGCTGGCGACCCGGAGTTCGTGGCGATCCTGAGAGACCTCGGCCGAGGCCCGCGCCTCGTGCCCCCGCGCTGACGGTAGTGGAGCGCGAGCGGTCGAGCTGCGGTCCACCCGCCCGCCTCCGTCATCTCCATCGCCGACGAGGCTACCGCCGGCCCGACAACGCAGGGAGGCGGCCCTCCCGATGGAGAGAGCCGCCTCACCGCCCGAAACCTGGCTGCGCCTAGTTCTTGGTGCAGAGCTGGAACCAGCGGGTGGCGTCGTCGTCGAGCACGTCCGTGTGGTGTTCGGCGTGGCTCTCATCGTCGTGACGGAAGCGGACCCTCTGCCCGAGGCAGGTGAAGCCGGCCGGCACCTTCACGCCCACCGGGACGATGATGGTCGCGCCGGGGAACAGGCCGGCTCCGGCCGCTCCGGCGGAGCCCGTGTCACCCTTGGGACCCTGCGGACCGGTCGGGCCGGCAGCGCCCTGGGGACCAGTCAGACCGATCGGGCCCTGCGGACCGGTGAGGCCGGCGGGACCCTGGAGGCCGGTCAGACCGATCGGGCCCTGCAGGCCGAGCGCCCCCTGGGCCCCGGGGAGGCCAACGGGGCCTTGCGAGCCCATCGGGCCGGTGTCGCCCTTGGTGCCCTGCGCACCCTGCGGCCCCTGGACCCCTTGTGGACCAATCGGGCCGGTCGTGCCCGCGGGACCCTGTGGGCCCAACGCTCCGGCGGGACCCAGCGGACCCATCGGCCCGGTGTTGCCGGTCGGGCCCTGCGGCCCCGTTGCTCCGGGCGCGCCGTTCGACCCGGCGGGACCGATCGGGCCCGCGGGACCCGCAGGTCCACCGGAGCCGCCGCCCAGCGGTTTCCAGACGTCGACGGTGGGTTGACCGTTGGCATCCAATCCCTTCATCCCCGGCTGGACCCCCACGTTGTCCACGAGCGCGATGTACGCACCCGTGCCGTCGATCACGACCTGGTTCTTCTGGTAGTAGAGCCCAGGAGACCACGTGTAGTTGAAGTACATCTGGGCCGGTGACGGGAGGCAGACGCCGGGTAGGCCCACGGGTGGCGGCACGCTGGGTAGCGGCGCGCTCGCGTCAAAGGTGCAGGCATAGTTGCTGCCGACGAGGTAGCAGGGGTCCCCGGTCAAGAGGTTGCCGCCGACGGGTCCGTTCTTGGTCGGCACGACGCAGTATGGCAACGCCGAGCCTGTAGTTCCCGGCAAGGCGTCGCCAGTATAAACGAGTCCCGCGCTCGCCGGAGCGGCGGCGAGCCACACCAGCGCTGCCACCAGCGACCCGCGCGACAGTGATCCGGAACTGACCTTGCTCTTCGACATGGCGACCTCAACCGATTCCGTGGAAGGGAAAAAATGTAATCGCAATTGACACCGCTGGCCCCGCTCGCAGTTGCCAGAGCGGGAGCGGCTGCCCGAACTCTCAGCAACCAGCGTGCCGGAGGTCGCCAGAGGGAGAGGTGGCGCCAAGGGGGCGTGTCGACACAGTGTCGCTGTGTGAGCGGTGTCAGCGCGGCTGCGCCGGGTCGAGCCCGGCCGCTCCACCCTGCGGAAGAGGTGCGTCCGCCCGGGTTGCCGGAGTGCTCGCCCGTGGATTGCGGCGGCAAAGGCGCTTGCGGGAACCCGAGCCGGGGAGACACCGGCGGGCGCGCGGCGCGTTGCTCTCGAGGAACGTAGCGGGAACGTAGTGCAGGGCCTCGAAGAAGGCTCCCCAAAGGCGCGCCCGAGAGGATTCGAACCTCTGGCCCGCGGCTTCGAAGGCCGCTGCTCTATCGAGGTTGCGGTTCGCGCGAGGTGTACGTACAATGTAGCTGCACAAGGGAGGCTCCATGGCGCGCGAACTCACAGTCCAAATCCGGATGACGCAGGAGGAGCACTCCGCGATCGCAGCCCTCGCCAGCCGGGAGGGCCTCGGCGTGGGAACCTATCTCCGGGCGCTCGCTCTGCGCGCAGCCTTGCAGGAGGCACAGTCTCCGGCCGGGCACGCCTTTCGCGCGATGCGCGCCAGCCAGGCGCACGCGAAGGCAAAAGACCTCGACAAGCTGTCCGCCGCGGACATCGAAGTGGAGATCGAGGGAGCGCGATCGGGCCGGCGCCGTTCGTAAAGATCGTCCTCGATACCAACGTCCTCGTCTCCGCGCTGCTGACGGAGCAGGGCACGGCCGCACACGTCCTGACGCTGGTGTTCGGTGGCGAGGTCTCGCTGGTCTTCGACGCCCGCATCCTCGCTGAGTACGCGGAGGTGTTGGCCCGGCCCCGGTTCGGCTTTGCCCCGACGCTG
>JAYWAO010000013.1:0-20030 GCA_043782365.1 Deltaproteobacteria bacterium | reverse complement strand
CTTCTGCTGCTCGTCGATCCACTCCATCTGCGCGATGGCGAGGTTCTGCACGGGCGCGAGCAGGCCGAAGATCCACTTGAAGCCGCGCTTGAAGATCTGCTCCGCGCCGGCGCCGCCGAAGACGTAGGGCACGCCGTTCTGCTCGGCGACCACGCTCTGCGCCTCGCTCAGGTGGCTCGAGTAGGTGCCGAGGAGGAAGGCCGCCTGCTCCTTGTTGATCAGCCGGTCGGCGAGGCTGGCGGCGGTGGCCTGGGTGGACGTGTCGTCGAGCAGGACCAGCTTGAGCGGGACCTTCTTGCCGTCCACGGTGAGGCCGCCCGACTTGTTCACCTCGTCGAAGGCGAGGTCGTAGCCCTCCTTGTAGAAGCCGCCGATGCGGGCCTCGGAGCCCGTCAAGGGCAGGGTGGCGCCGATGACGATCTCGGCCGGTGCCTTGCTGCGCTTGCAGGCGGGCACGAGCGCGGCGAGGAGGCAAAGAGAGAGACGCAGCAGGACGGCCGTTCGCATGGAGGGGCTGTAGCGGTCGCACGCCGGGAGGTCAACGCGCAGTGCGGCACGAGCGGACCCTCTTGCGCCGCGAGCCCGGGTGCGGGATGACGCGCGCGATGACCTCGACCCTCCTCTGCCTGCTGCTCGCCGCCGGCGTCGCCGCGCCCGCGCCCGCTGCCCTTCCTGCGCCCCCCACGCCCGCCCCTGCCGTCGCGCCCACGACCACGCTGGACGAGCTCGTCGCGCGCGCCAGCGCCGTGCAGGAGCAGAAGCCGCAGCGGCTCACCTGCAAGGTGGTCATCCGCGCCTCCTTGCTCGACTCCGACGGCAACCCGAAGGAGGTCCAGGACCTCGAGCGCACCGAGTCGTGGCAGGCGGGCAAGAGCAAGCGTGGTCCCATCACCAGGTCGGCGATGGACGGCAAGCCGCTCACCCCGGCCGAGCTCCAGGAGGCCAACGCCGCCGACGCCAAGAAGCAGGCCGACTTCGACGCCCGCCAGCAGCGCGGAGAGGGACAGGAGCTGGGCCCGGTGTTCAGCAAGGCACGCGTGGCGCAGACGGTGTTCAAGCTGCTGCGCGAGGAGCCGCTCGCTGGACGGCGCGCCTTTCTGCTCGAGTTCGCCCCCAAGCCGGGCGTCAAGGATGGCCGCGCGGGCACCGCCTGGGTGGACGCGGAGACCTTCGTGGCCCTCCAGGTCCACTCCTCGCCCAAGCCGCTGCCCGACCACGTCGACAAGCTGAACATGGAAGAAGAGCAGATCGCCTCCGCCCAGGGCGAGGTGGTGCCCAAGCGGATGTACATCGACGGCGCGGGCGGGTTCTTCTTCTTGAAGCGCCGCTTCCGGCTGGAGACGTCCTGGTCCGACTGCAAGTAGGCGCTATCGGCAGACCGACTTGCGCAGCGGAGCCCGCGTGCGCGCGTGGTGGTGGAACTCCTCGGCCGTGCCGCTCTGGGCGAGGTTGAGCGTGTGCATCAGCGAGCCGTCGGGCCGGGCGAGGAAGGCGAGGCCCTCCGCTTCCTTGGCCCCGGGCCGGTCGAACAGCGGCAGGACCGTGCCGGTCTCGAGGTTCATCTTGAAGAGGGTCTTGTCCAGCTGATCGGTCGAGAGGTAGAGCGCCCCCTCGAACAGCTTCGCGCCCTGGATCCGGCCCACGGTCACGCCCGGCGGCGGCACCAGCGGCAGCGAGCGCCGGTAGGACACCGAGGCGAGGTCATAGACGTCGAGCAGCGTGGTGGGGTTCCACTCGGCGAGGTACAGCTCCTTCGCGGGTCCGTTCACCGCCACCCACGGAACCCCCGCGGTCTGCCGCGCGCTGGAGATGTCGTAGACCTTGCCGTCGCTGAGGCTCCCGGCGTCGTAGAGGACGATCTTCGGGTTCTTGTAGCCATTGCTCCCGTCCTCCAGGGGGGCATAGATGGTGCCATTGAGGGTATCGATGTCGCCGATATGGTCGGACCTCGAGGTGTACTTGAGGGCGAGCGGGATGGCGTAGGCGCTCGTCTTCACCACCGAGTAGTCGAGCCCGGTGATCTGCAGGCTCACGGTGCCCGAGAAGAACCAGTGCAGGCCGTCGGTGGCGACGCCCTGGCCGCGGGCCAGCGAGTCGACCGGGCCGAAGGTGTCGCCGGTGCCGACCTCTTTCCAGAGCTCGCCGTCGATCTGCCGGATGAACGCGTCGAGCTCGACCGCGGGCTGCGGCAGCGCGCGCGCCGGGTAGAGGTGGGTGAGCCGCGCGTCGATGTCGGCGAGTGAGAGCTGCGCGAGCGGCACCTGGGCGGCTTGGGTGCCGACGAACACCGCGATGCCGTCGCTGGCGTCGTCGTCGGAGTCGAGGCCGCGCAAGAGCACCAGGGCCGCGTCCAGCGCGGTCGAGCGCGTGCAGGTCGACCCGGCCAGCTGGTACGGCGAGACCAGCGCCGCGCCGGCCACGGGCGCAAACGCGACGTCGTAGACGCTGAACTGCACGGGCGCGCCCTGCTGGTAGGTGAAGGCGCCGTCGGCGTCGGTGCGGCCGCGCTGCCCGCCCGAGGAGAAGGTCACGCCCGCGATCGGCCCCGGCCACGACCCCGGCCCGCCCACCAGCCTGCCGGTGAGCACCACGGGAGGAGGGCCTGCGTCGATGCCGGCGTCCGCACCCGCGTCAGGCCCCGCGTCGGGCCCCGCGTCGTCGCCGCCGTCCGGCCCCGCGTCGGCCCCGGCGTCCACGCCGGCGTCGCTGCCCGCATCGGAGGAGCCATCGACCTCATCGCCTGCGTCGCTCCCCGCGTCCGGCACGGGCGCGAGCGTGGTCCCGCCGCACGCGGCGAGCGCGAGCAGGGCGACGAGCGCCAGCCGGGGGAGCGCCGGCGTGGCTTGCCTGGGGAGGAGATCCACGGGGGGGCTTCTACCCCGCGCCCAGAGCCGGCCGCCTCGGTCAACCGGCGGTTTTCTAGCCCTGGCATTTGCCGGGGCTCCTGAGTGCGACCCCAAGCCCGCTGCTGACTTAACTAAGTGAGCGGCATTGGCCCTAGTACCCCACCTGGGTCTGTCGCGCCTTCCCCTGCTTGTCCGGCGGAAATGCGTTGGGCCGCTTGTCCCCGGCCACCACCAGCGAAAGCTTCGGGCCGTCGCGCCCCACCGTCAGCGCCTGCCGGGTGGCCTTGCTGGCGAACTCGTGCCACGCCTCGACTTCGTACTCACCTGGCGGCACGCCAGCGATCTTGAACGCGCCCGTCGCGTCGGCCTGCCCGAACCAGGGCGAGTCGACCACCACCACGTAGGCCTGCATCTGCGCGTGGATGTCGCAGAGCAGCTCGATGACGCCGGGCTTGTCGAAGGTCTGCTCGCGCGACTCGTCCTTTCGGTAGAGCCCCGTGTTGAACTTGTCGGCCGCGGGGCTGAGCGAGAAGACGTCGTGGATCAGGTTGTCGGAGTTCTTGAAGACCACCGTCGAGCCCACCGGCACCGCCACCACGTGGGGCAGGAAGGTCTTGTCCTGCTGGATCACCTCGCGCCTCGCGGGCACGGGCTTGGGGGTCTTGCCGTCGGCCCGCCGCAGGATGATCACCGCGCCGCCAGGCCCCGCTTGTCCGCCGCCGCTCACCGAGCCCTCGACCGTCACCGCCGAGGAGCGCGGGGCCGGCCTCTCCCTGGGCGCGGGCGCGGACTCGGGCAGCGTCACCACGGGCGCAGGCGCGTTCGTGGGCGCGGGAGCCGCCGCCGCGCGCTTCCTCGCCTCGGCGGCGAACGGCTTCACCAGCGCCTCGGTCTCGGCGTCGAGGCCTTTCACCCCGAGGACCGCCTCCCACTTCTGCGCGGCGGTGGCGAAGTCGCCCGCGTCCCAGGCGAGCTTGCCGCCCGCCAGCAGGTTGAACACCAGGTACTGCTTCTCGGTGACGCGCTTGAAGTCGGCGTCCTGCTGCGTGTGCACGGGCAGCGGCAGCGGCAGGTCGGCGCCGAGCCACTCAGGCACGGGCACCTTGCCGCGCGGACCCGCACCCAGCGCGGGCAAAGGCGCGAGGACGGCGAGCGCGCAGGCGAGCACGAGAGGCCCGAGCGTGAGCGCCAGCGGCTTGAGGTCGTTCTGCGTCGTCATCGGGAGGCTCCAGTCGAGAGGGCAGCTGCCGCTAGAAGACCAGCACCAGCGAGGTCGTGAGCACGTCGTTCGGCACATCTGGCGCGCCCGCCAGCTCACGGTTGAGCAGGCCCTCGGCCTTGAGCGACACCTGCTCGCCGAGATCGGTCCGCACGCCGGCGGTGAGGCGGTCCACGGTGATGGCGCGGAAGCCCTTGAACTGCGCGTGGCGCTTGTCATAGCGGCCGTAGACGGTGACGCGCTTGAGCGGCCCGACGTCGAGGTCGAAGCCGAGCCCTGCCTGCGCGTAGCCGCCAGTCACCTCGAATCCGGAGACCACCGTCTGCGGGCCGTTGCCGTTGATCTTGTCGCCGCCGCCCTCGTCCTGCTGGAGGTGCACGTACTCGCCGCGCAGCTCGAGCGGGCCGGTGAAGAGGCGGAGGTCGGCGCCGTACAGCGTCTGCCGCACGTTGGGGTCGTGCTGGTCGTTGCGGGGCCCGTACGAGCCCGAGCCACCCAGCTTCACCTCGAGCCGCGGCAGCTTCAGCTCGTAGCCCACCCGCGCCGACCAGATCGGCCTGCCGGTGTTGCTCACCGAGTCGGGCGAGAGCGTCTCGACCAGGGTGCCGTTGGCGGTGCCCGACACGTGCACCGACAGCGCGCTCCAGAGCGGCACCAGCTGCACCCGGTAGAACAGCTTGGCGCCGAGGCCCTGCCCGGTGGTGTAGCGGGCCACCAGCGAGGGGGTGATGCCCGTGCGCAGGTTCGCCTCGTTCTCGAGGTATTCGATGCCGAAGACCGAATCGCTCTTGCCCACTGCCAGCGCCAGCTCCTGCGTGTGGATTGGCAGCACGCGCACGAAGGCCTGCTGCGCGACGATCCGCGTCTGGTCGCCCGTGGAGGAGAAGCGCGGCAGCACCTGCAAGCGCACGAACCCGAGCAGCGGCACCGCGGTGGGCGCGTACTGCACGTCCAAGTCCACCGTGCTGAGGAACGCGCCCGCGTGGCCGCCGAGGCCGAGCGAGCGCGGCAAGAAGCCGTTGGTGAAGAGCCCGCCCGAGCTGGTGGAGGCGACGTCGCCGCGCGAGTTGACCGCGGTGGCGAAGGTATCGACGCCATAATCAGCGGGTAACACGGTATCGCCCGCCTTGAACGAGGTGCCGTTCCCCGTGGCGCGCGCCCACCCGGCGTCGAGGTAGCCGCTGAGCCGGAGCGGCGACTGCAGCGAGGCCGAGTCGGGCGTGTACCCCGTGTTCTGCTCGGCGTTCTGGGTGGCCTCCGCAGGCGCGGCAGGGAGCGGCGCGGGCTCTGGCGGCTCGGCGGCGCTGGGTTCGGTGGGAGCAGCCACGGGCGCGGCCGGAGCGGGCTCGTCGAGGCGCTTCGCGCCAGCCTCGGTGGCCGCGCAGAGCAGGGCTGCCAAAATCGCTGCCAACAGGGCGCGGTGGCTCACGGCGTGGGCGCCCCGTTGAAGTAGACGAGCGGGCAGCTCGAGAGCCGGCCCAAATCGGTGATCAGCGCCTGGCCCACGTTCTGCTCGACCGCGCGCTGCGAGTCGAGCCAGACGCAGGGCCCCTCCGGGAAGCCTGGGTTCGGCTGCTGGAAGCACTCGAACGGGTTCTTCGCCACCCGCAGCGTGTACTCGTTGAACGCCGGGGTGGAGGCCCACTTCGCCTCGACGTCCGCGTCGGGCACCGGGGTATAGAGCGCGCCGTAGGTGGTGCCGCCGGTGGCGGCGTTCACCGCGTTGGACACCATCGCGCGCAGCCCGACCAGCGCCTGCGGGATGAACGGCGCGGGCGGGTGGTTCGCGCCCGGCAGTTGGCCGTTGGCCGGGTTCAAGATGACCGCATACTCGCGCCACAGCGAGCCGAACTCGGGCACGCCCTGCACCACCTTGGGCGGGACCCAGCCGTAGAGCGGGCCTGTTCCGCCCACCGAGGGGAGCGGCAGGAGCCTCGCCTTCCCGCTCGCGTCGCGGATGGCGAACTTCAAGAGCGCGTCGGCCTCGACCACCAGCTTGTCGTCGACCAGGAAGCGGTTGCGGCCGAAGTCGACGTACCAGATCTTCTCCCCCTCGACCCAGCCCTGGGCCGCGCCGCGCATGGGGAACTTCGGGCCTGGCAGGAGCGGGTGGCGCCAGAAGCGCGTCTTGGCCTTGGAGTCGGCTGGCGTGGGAGTGGAGAGGGTGTCGCTGGCGAGCGCGGCGAGGTTCGTGCCCGTGGGCCCGAGCGCGCAGAAGGTGACCGCGCCCTTCACCAGCGGAAACCCGCCATCGAAGATCGCCTTCTCGCTGGAGAAGTCGGGGGTCTTCGCGCCGGCCGGCACCACCACGTAATAGATCTGCCAATAGGAGCTATAGAACCGGCTCCCGGTGCCGATGCCGAAGACGGCCTGGAAGTCGACGAAGATGGGCCCGCCGGTGTCGGGGTTGAAGCCCGTCACCAGGAAGTAGAGCGGCTGCAGCCACACCTTGGGGAAGCCGTCCCAGTATTCGGTGACCGCATAGGCCGCGGCGTGCCCCTCGACGAACGAGGGGAATACGTTCATGCCCGGCACGTCGGGGTCTTGCAGCGCGTTGGCGCCGGCGACGTACGGATCGGAGAGGAACGGGAGCTTCGCCCCCGCTGGGGTGAACAGCGCCAGCGCTTCGGGGTCGCCGCCCTTGGCGCGCGCCGAGAGCGAGTCGAGCGTGTCGAGCGAGGCCTCTGGCGGGGGCGGATTGACGCCGCACGAAGCGGCGCCGCACAGCAGCACGGCCGCAGCCGCGAGGCTCGCAGAGCGGGGATTCGCAGCGCTGGAGGTCACGTCTCTCCCTTTAATGGCGGGCTGGAGAACTGTTGGGTGGAGCCGCTCGGCGCGGGGGCCGCGGGCTGGTGGCTGCCGTGGGGGCCGGAGGTGCCCGTCACACCCTGGGCGGCACCCTGCGCGGCGCCCTGCGCCTGTCCCTGCGCCGCCGAGGCCGAGGCGAACCGCGAGAGCTCCGCCTGGATGTCGGCGCCGAACAGCTTGTCCATCGTGCGGGCGAGCAGCGCCTGCTGACCGGCGATGAACGGCTGCAGGGCGGTGGCGAACTCGGTGGCCGACTGGTACCGGTCGGCCGCGTTGGGCTGCAGCGCGCGCTCGAGGACGCGGTGCGCCTCCTTGGGGAGCTTGTGGAGCGCCTCCAGCTCGGGCGCGCCCGGCCCCAGCGCGGCCTTTACCAGGAGGTTGTACGCGGTATCGGCCTCATATAACGAGTCGCCAGAGAGCGCATAGTAGATGACGAGGCCGATGGCGAAGAGGTCCGAGCGCGCGTCGACGGGCTCACCGCGCGCCTGCTCGGGCGACATGAACCGCACGTTGCCCTTCACCATCCCGAACTGGGTCTGGGTGAGCCGGCCCTCGGCCTTGGCGATGCCGAAGTCGAACAGCTTCACCTCGCCGCGCGCGGAGATGAGGATGTTGTTGGGCGAGACGTCGCGGTGGACGATCCCCAACGGCTGCCCCTGGTCGTTGGTCTTGTTGTGCGCGTAGTCGAGCGCCTCGAGCGTCTGGTGCGCCACGAAGAAGACCTGCCCGAGCGGGAGCGTCTTCTTCTCCTGGTCGAGCGCGCGGCGGTTCACCTTCCCCAGGTCGCGGCCGAGGATGTACTCGGTGGCCATGTAATACTCATCGCCGACGCGGCCGAAGTCGAAGACCGGCACGATGTTCGAGTGCACCAGCGTCGAGGCGAGGTTGGCCTCGTCGATGAACGACGAGATCACCGCCGGGTTGCGCAGCATCTCCGCGCGCAGGCGCTTGACGACGAAGGTCCGCCGGAAGTTCTCCGCGCCGTACGCCACCGCGGTGAAGACCTCGGCCATCCCGCCCTCGCCGAGGCGGTCGAGCAGGAAGTAGCGCCCGAAGACGTTCTCGGGCTGCGCTTGCGGCGGCGCCATCGTCAGCGCGGTGGCCCCTTCGGCTTCGGCCAGCAGCGCCTGCGGATCGCTCGTGCCCGACGCGCGCGAGAGCCTGGTGTCGGCCGGAGTGGTCCCCGTGCTTCCCTGCGAGCGCGGCACCGGCGCGGTGCCCGCCGGCGTCGGCGGCTGCATCACCCCGTCGAGCGAGGTCATCGAGACGCCGCTGCTGCCCGTCGCGCCGACCGCCGCGGGCTGCGGCGCGCCCCTGATGAGGAGGAAGAGGCCGAGCAGCCCGATCACGGCGGCGACGATCTGCACGGTGAAGAGGGTACCCTGCGCGCTCTCGACGTCGGCGTGGAACTCGGCCGCCTCCGCCCCGATCGACGCGTGGCTCCAAAGGATGAGGCCTGGCAGCACCGCCGTGGGGGCGGCCACCCAGCTGGTGTCGGGCGGGGCGAAGTACGGCTGCGCCTCCTTGCCCATCGCCGACTTCAGCTCGGCCTGCGCCTCCTGCGGCCCCGCGCCCACCAGGACGTGCTGGCCGTCGGTCAAGAGCACCGCGCCGCCCAGCTTCTCGGCCAGCTCCTGCGCGAAGGCGAGGTCGAACGGCCGCGCCAGCAGCAGCACCGCCGGGACGGGCCGGGGCACGTCGACCACCGCGCCCACCGCCGCGTACGGCCACTTCTTGGGGCCCGCGCGCAGGAACATCGAGGCGACCCGGTTCGCCCGCGCCTTCTGCACCAGCTCCGCCACGTCGAGCTCGCCGGGCTCGAGGCCCTCGAGCGCGTCGGCCTGGTCGCCCCCGTACGCCAGCGCCGAGACCGAGAAGTCGCGCCGGTAGGGCTCCCACCACTGCTCGGAGCGGAAGCCGTCGCGCAGCGTGGCGGCGTCGAAGGTCACCACCTGAGACTTGATCGGCGTGATCGACGCGGCCGACCCCGCCTGGCCCTCGAGCATCTTCAGCTTGCCGGAGAGCCAATCCCGCGCCCCGGCGCGCGCGGCCTGCGCGGTCTTTTCGGCGCGCTCCTGCAGGCGGCGGCGGGCGCGCTGCTCCTCGCGGCGCACCATCGACGCCTCCGCGAAGGCGCCGGCGATCGCCAGCACCACGAGCACCACCCCGATGAGACGTCGCGTGTGCATCCTCGATCCGTTCCGGTCCTCTGACGCCCGCGCGCGTTACAAAAGCCGCGCGTCGGGCTTCGGATGGGAGCGAGGCGGAGGAGGCAGGATTCGAACCTGCGAGCCCTTTCGGGCCAGCGGTTTTCAAGACCGCCGCCTTCAGCCACTCGGCCACTCCTCCCAAGGCGTAGGGGACCTCGTACGGACAAGAGGTTAGCCCAGTTCGGGACGGAGTGTCGATTACTTGGCCTGCCCCTCCTTCGAATCCACCTGCCGCCTGCTACCGCTGCGAGAGCCGCTCGAGCCCGCCCAGGTAGGGCCGCAGCGCTTCGGGGATCAGCACGCTCCCGTCGGCCTGCTGGTAGTTCTCCAGGATGGCCACCACCGTGCGGCCCACCGCGAGCCCCGACCCGTTGAGCGTGTGCACCAGCCTCGGCTTCTGCCCGGCGGCGGGCCGGTAGCGGATCTGCGCGCGGCGCGCTTGGAAGTCGCCGAAGGTGCTGCACGAGCTGATCTCCCGGTACGCATCCTGCCCCGGCAGCCAGACCTCGAGGTCGTAGGTCTTCTCCGAGGAGAAGCCCAGGTCGCCCGAGCAGAGCAGCACCACGCGGTGGTGCAGGCCGAGCCGCTTCAACGGCTCCTGCGCGTCGGTCACCAGCTGCTCGAGCGCGGCGTCCGCGTTCTCGGGCGCCTCGAAGCGCACCAGCTCCACCTTATGGAACTGGTGGAGCCGCACCAGGCCCTTGACGTCCTTGCCATAGCTGCCCGCCTCGCTGCGGAAGCAGGGCGAGAAGCTGCAGTAGCGCACGGGCAGCGCGGGCGAGCCCGGGTCGCCGAGGATCTCGTCGCGGTGCAGGTTGGTCACCGGCACTTCGGCGGTGGGGATCAGCCAGAGCGGCTTCTCGGCGACGCCGGTCTTGAAGAGGTCCTCCTCGAACTTTGGCAGCTGCCCGGTGCCGCGCAGGCTCGCCTCGTTGACGAGGTAGGGCGTCAGCACCTCGTCGTAGCCGCGCTCACGGTGGACATCGAGGAAGAAGGAGATCAGCGCGCGCTCGAGCCGCGCGAGGTCGCCCTTGAGCACCGCGAAGCGGCTGCCGGCCACCTTGACCGCCCGCTCGAAGTCGAGCAGGCCCAGCTTCTCGCCGACGTCGGTGTGCTCGAGCGGCTTGAACGCAAACACCGGCTTCTGCCCGAACGCGCGAGCCTCCTGCACCACGTTGTCGTGCTCGCTCCTGCCGACGGGCACGCTCGGGTGCGGCAGGTTCGGCACGCGCAAGAGCGCACTGGAGAGCTCCAGCTCGACCTCGCCGAGCCGCTCCTCCATCGCCTTCACCGACCCCGACAGCTCCTTCATCCTGGCCCGCTGCGCCGCCTGCTCCTCGCCCTTGAGCGCGCGCATCGCCTCCGAGCCCTTCTTCTGCTCGGCGCGGGCGGTCTCGCTCGCCTGGATCAGCTTGCTGCGCTCTGACGCGAGCGACTCGATCGCGCCGAGCTCGGCGGCGGCGGCGCTGCGCGTCCCGAGGCGGGCGCGGACTTCGTCGAGGTTCTGGACCACCCAGCGCAGGTCGAGCACGGTGCCTCCGAGGCGTCAGGGACGCGAGGGGAGCGGGATCTAGCAGGTTGGGCGGATTGGCTCCAGTCCCGGGGTGGTCTCGGGGTGGCCGTCTCCTGAGCCATCCCCGGAGCCGCCCGGCCGGGGTCCAGCTACTTGAGCCGCTTCAGCACCGCGTGCGTGAACATCCGCGTCGTCGCCGTGCCGCCCAGGTCGCCGGTCATCGCTTCCTTCGACGCGATCGCCTCCCGGATCGCCTCCTGCAGCTTCTCCGACGCCGACCGCTCGCCGATGTGCTCGAGCAGCTGCACGCCAGCCAGCATCACCGCGGTGGGGTTGGCGATGCCCTTGCCCGCGATGTCCGGCGCGGTCCCGTGGACGGCCTCGAAGATGGCCGCGGTGGCGCCGATGTTCGCGCCCGCCGTCAGCCCGAGGCCGCCGATCAGGCCCGAGGTGAGGTCCGAGAGGATGTCGCCGAAGAGGTTGGTGGTCACGATGACGTCGAACTGCTCGGGCCTGGTGACGAGCTGCATGGCGCAGTTGTCGACGATGATCTCCTTGAAGGCGATCTCCGGGTACTTCGCCGCGACCATCCGCCCTGCCTCGAGGAAGAGGCCGCTGGTGCACTTGAGGATGTTCGCCTTGTGGACGAGGTGGACCTTGCGGCGGCCGCGCTGCTTGGCGAAGTTGAACGCGTACTCGACCACCCGCTCAGAGCCCTTGCGGGTGATGATCGAGATCGACTCCGCGGCCGAGCGCTCCTCGTCGACGAAGTGCTCGACGCCCGAGTACATGCCCTGCGTGTTCTCGCGGATGACGACCAGGTCCACGTTGCTGAACCGGGTCTCGATGCCCGCGAACGAGCGCGCCGGCCGGATGTTCGCGTAGAGGTCGAACTCCTTGCGCAGGGCCACGTTCACCGAGCGGAAGCCCTCGCCGATCGGCGTGGCGAGCGGGCCCTTCAGCGCCAGCCGGTTCTTGCGGATCGACTCCAGCGTCTCCTGCGGGATGGGCGTGCCGTGGGTGGCGACCGCGCCTGCGCCCGCCGCGGCGCGGTGCCAGTCGATGCGCGCGCCCGAGGCTTCGATCACCTCGACGGCTGCTGCGACCACTTCGGGACCGATGCCATCGCCAGGGATCAGGGTTACGGGGAGGGACATGGCGCGGCGATCTACAAGAGCGGGGTCGCGCCGTCAAAGAGCCCGTGAGCCGGGCGCGCAAGAGGCCCCGCCAGCCACTTCCGCCTACAGCGTGCGCAGCGCAGCCCAGAGCAGCAGCGCCATCTCCAGGAGGAGAAGGCTGCTCGAGAGGCCGTGCAGCATGCCGAAGCGCGGCTCTCCGGTGGTGCCAGCGGCGCGCATCGCCTGGATCGCCGGGGTAGTGCCGTAGGCCGAGGCGGCGGCGCAGAGCGCGGCGAGCAGCGGCGGGAGCGCGGCCCGCAGCGAGCCTTGGCCCGCGCGCCAGAGCAGCACCGCGAGGCCCACGCAGAGCGCGCCGCCCACCATGGTGGCGGCGTCGAGCGGCGCCAGCAGCTGGCCCACCAGGTCGGCGGCCAGCGTGCGGCGCGGCTCTCCGCGGGGCAGCTCGGCGACCTCTTTCGGGAAGACCTTCTGGGCGGCGACGGCGGCGAAGAAGAGCTGCGCGCCGAGGAGCGCGGCGGCGACGAGGCGGTAGAGAGCGGGCAGGTGGCGCATGGGGCGCCCAGTGTAGCCCGCCTCGTGTTACTCGTCCCAGCATGGAAGGCGACATGGACATCGTCGACCCGCTCATCGAGGAGTACCTCGGCAAGCTGGTCGCCTCCCCCGACCCCATCGAGGCGGAGATGCGGCGCCTCGCCGACGAGCTCGAGGGGTTCCCGTTGGCCGGCCCGGTGGTGGGCGCGCTCCTCCAGCAGCTCGCGCTGATGGTGGGTGCCCGGCGCATCTTCGAGCTGGGCTCGGGGTTCGGCTACTCGGCGTTCTGGTTCGCGCGCGGGCTGCCGGCGGGCGGCACGGTGACGCTCACCGACTACTCGCGCGACCACCTCGAGCGCGCCAAGGAGTACCTCGGCCGCGCGGGGCTGCTCGACCGGTGCCGCATCGAGCTGCCCGGCGACGGCCTCGCCGCCCTCGAGCGGCAGGAGCCCGGGCTCGATCTCGTCTTCTTCGATCAGGAGAAGGCCGACTACCCGCGCGCGCTGCCGCTCGCCATCTCCAAGCTGCGCCCCGGCGGGCTGATCGTCGCCGACAACGTGCTCTGGGGAGGCGCGGTGGCCCGCGGCGAGACCGATCCGGCGACCGCCGGCCTGCGCGAGTTCCTCCGGCTGATCCACTCTTCCGAGGGGCTGGTCTCGTCGGTGGTGCCGCTGCGCGACGGCGTCTCGATCAGCTGGAAGCGGTGAGCGGCGCGGCGCCTCCGGACTCCGCGGCGGTCAAGGCGCGGGCGCTCTCGCTGGGGTTCGATCTCTGCGGGGTGGCGCAGGCGCGGGCGCTCGATCCGGGGCCGTTAACCACTTGGTTATCGAACGGGTATGACGCCGGGCTTTCGTACATGCGCGAGCGGGTGGCCGAGCGGCTCGACCCGCGGGCGCTGCTGCCCGGGGCGCAGAGCGTCATCGCGCTGGCCGCGAGCTACGGGCCGGAGCGCGCGGCCTCGGCCTCGGACGCTGGCGCGCCCCCGCTGCCGTTGTCGATCGCCCGCTACGCGCAGGGCCGCGACTACCACAACGTCCTCTTGAAGCGGGCCCGCAAGCTGGCCGCCTGGCTGCGCACGCAGGGCGCGCAGGTCTACGCCGCGGTCGACGCCGGCGCCGTCTCCGAGAAGGCCTGGGCGCAGGAGGCGGGCCTGGGGTGGATCGGCAAGAACGGCATGCTGATCAACCAGCAGTTCGGCTCGTGGCTCCTGCTCGGTGCCTTGGTTACCGATTTATTGCTGACGCCCGACACCCCGCACCCAGACCGGTGCGGCGACTGCTCGGCCTGCCTGCCGGCTTGCCCCACCGACGCCATCAAAGGCGGGCGGCTGATCGACTCGCGCCGCTGCCTCGCCTTCCACACCATCGAGCACCGGGGGCCCATCCCCGAGGAGCTGGCGGCGAAGGCCGGCGGCCGGGTCTTCGGCTGCGACGCGTGCCAGGAGGCTTGCCCGTGGAACCGCCGCGCACGGCCGGCGAGCCTCGTGCAGTTGAAGAGCCAGCCCGGCCAGCGCGCGCTCGGCGTGGTCGAGGCGCTGCGGCTCACGCCCGAGGAGACAGGGCGCCGCTTCGCGGGCACACCGCTGATGCGCGCGGGGCGCGACGGGCTGGTGCGCTCGGCGCTGGCGCTCGCGCCCCGGCCGCTGGAAGGCGAGGCGCGCGCGGAGGCTGAACGGCTGCGCGGGGATCCGGCCGAGGGCGTGCGCGTGGAAGCGGAGCGGGCGCTGCGCTAGTGGTGCGCCAAGGGGTAGAGTCCCTCACGCTGCGGAGCGCGCGGGATCGTATGCGGCGATCGGATCGCAGTACTGGCTCAGCTGCAGGCGCGCGTTCCCCGCCGCCTTGAGCTTGTCGAACAGCGCGCGCGCGACCGCCTGCAGTCGCAGCGATGCGTTCTCGCCAGGAGAGAGCGGTGCCGCGCAATCGAGGAGCAGGAGGGAGGAGTACCCGCGAAGGTCCTCGTCGGAGTAGCCGTTGGCGACGATCGTCCCCGGATGCCCTTCCAGCCCGAATCCAAAACCATCAACGCCGACAAGCATTTCGACGGCGCCGAGGCGCTCGACAGCCTTCGCCAGGGCAGCGGGCTGCAGGGAGGAGAAGATCTGCAAGGTCGTCGACATCTTCGCCTCCTAGAACCCCGAGAACGTTTCGTCGAAACGCACTGTATCCACGATCACCCTGAGGTGCCAGAGGGGACCATCACTCGAGGAGGCGTGCCGCGTGCGCAGGGCTTCAACTACCGAGAGGACTTCCCGCGGAGCGAGGCTGGCATTGGTCGCGTCGACAATGACACTGGGGGCCTGCCCGCCCCGCGCCAGGGAGTCAGCCACCGCAGCCCGAAGCTGCCTCGGACCCGCTCCGGCCGCGGCGCGGACCCCAGCCCCCAAGACCTTGAGTTCCACCACGGAGTCGACCGACTCGACAACCGGATGTGTCGGGCCGATCCATCCGTCGCCCTGCCGTCGCGAGCCCACCCTCGCCTTGGCCTTGAACGAGTTGCCTTCGCCAACGAGACGGAAGGCGAGCGCGCGCTCTTCTACCGTCGAGAGGTTCTCCCCGCCAGAGAGCACTCCGGGGCGTCTCAGCGGATCTCTGGTGAGGAACCACGGAGGTGGGCGCACCCGCCTCTGTTAGCACCCCACCCAGACATTGCTACCGCGCGGGCAGCGTCAACACCGCCCCATCCACCGCCAGCGGCTCCACCGTGCAGAGCAACAGGATCGCCTCCGCGGCCTGCTCCATCGGCAACCACTTGGTCTTGTCTCCCGCGGGCAGCGCGGCGGCGCCGGCGGCCGTCAGCATGGTGCCCGGCGCGATGCAGTTCGCCCGCACGCCGCGCTTGTGGCCCTCCTCGGAGAGCGCCCTCGCCAGCGCGATCACACCAGCCTTCGACGCCGCATACGCCGCGTTCCCGCCGCCGCCCACGCCGCTCTGCGCGATGAACGCCGAGACGAAGACGATGCGGCCGCCGCCCGCGGGCGCCATCCGCTTGAGCGCCTCGCGGCCCGTGACGAAAGCCGAGCGGAGGTTCGCGTCGACCATCTTCTCGAAGCTCGAGAGCGGCGCTTCGGTGACGCTCTTTCCGCCGTCCCACGCGCCGGCCGCGTTGACGAGGCCCCACAGCGGCGCGAGCGAGGCGGCGAGGTCGAAGGCCGCGGCCACCCCCGCCTCGTCGGACAGCTCGGTGACGTGCGCCCGGTAGCGCGCGGCAGCCTCCGCGTCGAGCCCGGCGAGGGGACCCGCTTCGGCGATCTTGCGCACGACGCCCACCACGTGGGCCCCGCGCGCGAGGAGCAGTCCGGTGACGAGCCCGCCGAGGTTTCCCGCGGCGCCGGTGACGACGAAGCTGCGGCCAGAGAAGGGGAGGCTCATGGCGCCGTTGTTACCACGGACAGCCTCGGGGCCTCACTTGCTCCAGAGGACCAGAGGATGCCCGCCCCCTCAGCTCGCGTCGAGCAGCTTGCGCACCTCAGCGGGTGACTTCGCGACCTCGTAGCGCCAGCGGCCATATCGCCCATCAGCATTGACCGCGTTCACCCAGCGGGCCGCCCCTTCCCGCTTCTCGGTCTCCGCGCGGTCGAAGCCTTTGACCTCCAAGATGAGGTAGGTCTCCGCCGGCTCCTCGAGCCGCACGAGGAAGTCGGGCAGGTAGTCCCGGGCCACTCCCTCAAAGAGGTACGGGATGGCAAAGCCCAAGCCCGCGTTCTTGGCGAACGAACGCACGCGCTTGTGGACATCGAGTTGGAAGGCCGCCGACTGCTCCCAGGTCTTGGTGTCAGCCACCACATAGTTCAAGTGGCTGCGCTTGATCGGGTAGACGTCGCGCGCCGTCCAGAAGTCGACCTCGCTGGTCGAGCCCGGCCCGCGGCTCTTTTCGAAGAGCGGGATCTCCGGCGCCTCTCCGGCGGCGGCGTCGGGGTGGATGGCCTGTGCGAGCTTGTCGAGAAGGATCCCGTAGTACGGACTCAAGATGCAGTCGCGCACGTCCGTGCCGGCGGGAGCGTCTACCCGCTCGGCGAGCGTGCGCTGCACAATGGCCAAGACCTGTGGGAACAACGCGTGCAGCGGTACGGTCGAACCCTCGCTGGTGCCCAGCCGGCTGGTGAGGTCGCGGGACAGCGCGAAGGCGACCTCCTGGACGCGCACGGTCTTGCGGAAGGCCTCGATGCTCAGGTCCTCCACCTTTCCGGGGCCCTCCAACGTCATCCGTCCCGCGGTTGACGGCAGGAAGGCCTTGATCTGGACCTCGGGCGGGAAGCGCTGGGGATCCAACACCAGCGGGAGGATGCTCTTCCAGTCTGCCGTGATCCGGTTGCGGATTTGCTGGGCGTAGCCGTCTATGCGCGGGAACTTGATCTCGAGCGCCGCCCGCTCCGGTAGCGGGTGTACATGACGCTTGATCGGGCGCTCACCCGGGCCCGCCTGGGCGTTGGCCTTGAAGGGGACGATCTCGAAGGGGACGCCGAATACGCGCGCCACTTCTTCCGTGAACTTCCCGTCCACTCCCACTTCGTAGCTGGCTCGCCGGAGCGCACGCCCGACGACCTGCTCACACAAGAGCTGCGACATGAACGGCCGCAGGCCGATGATGTGGGTCACCGTGTTGCAGTCCCAGCCCTCCGTCAACATGCCGACGCTGACGATGCAGCGCACTTCACGGCCGGGAGGGTGGAGCGGCTTGCCCAGCTTCTTCGCGAGCTCTTCGAACCCTGCGGGGCAGAGCGGCCGACCTTGGCCGTCCGCGGGCCAGCGCTCCTTGCCGATGGTGTCGAGGGTCAGGCGCATCCAGCGCTCGCCGTCGGACTTCGCCTCGCCAATGTCGGTCTCGGCGATGACTTTCGAGTCGACGCGGATGGTGTTCTCGTGCTCCCCGTTCTTGAAGCCGGGCAGCTTCGCGGGCGGGATTCCGAAGGGTGGATGATCGAGCGCCAGCCATTCGTAGATCACCTTCGCGAGCTTGGTGTTCTTGCAGACGATGATGAACACCGGCGGGCGGCCGCCAGGGTTGTCGCGCTCCCACTCCTCGCGCTCGCGGTTCCAGTCGGCCGCCAGCATGGCGATGTGCTGGTGCGCATACTTGAGCACAGCCTCCGGCTTGACCGCGCCGCGCCGGCCACCGCGCTCAGCGGCTTCGAGCTGCTGCTGCACCCAGCGCCAGATGTTGAAGGCGGCCGGGCTCGGTGCGCCGCCCCCGTCGCGCACCGCGAGCTGCGGGATCTTCACCAAGCCCGATTCGATGGCGTCGATGAGGCCGAAGTCGCTCACCACCCAGGGGAAGGGCCGGTTGGTGTTGCCGCCGGCGCTGCGGAGGAAGTAGGGCGTCGCCGAGAGGTCGATACAGGCGTTGATCTGCCGCCGCGCGTGGATCCGGTCGAGTCCCTCGATCCAGACGGTGGCCTCCTTCTCGTAGGCCTCCGCCTCGTCGTCGTCGAAGACGTCGTCCTGCTCGCCATCCTCCTCAACCTTGGGCTGGATGCGGTAGGCGTGGTGGGCCTCGTCGTTGAAGACGAGGATGTTCTTCTTGCTCCCGAAGCTCCGACCCAGCACGCGCTGGACCATTGCGGCCTCGCTCTCTTTGTAGCGGGTCGCTTCGATGGTGGCCTTGACGAGCCGGCCGTCTGCGTCGCGCTCTTCGGCCAGCACCGTGAGCTGGCCGGCTGCGACCTGCGCGTCGAATTGCGAGAGTGTGAGGTAGCGGCTGCCGCGCGCGAAGGTAGCTTTCTCGCCGATCACCACCGTCTCGCGCACCAGCTCGGGCTGACCCACCTTGCTCACGCGGGCGGACACGCCGCCCACTTGCATCACCTGGCGCTCGAAGACGTGCCAATTGGTGACGAGCACCTGGCCTCGCGAGAGCTGGGAAAGGAGGTGAGGCGGCACGAGGTCGCGCGAGCGGTAGAGGCTCGCCTCGCCGCGCTTCACGTCTAGCTCTTGGAGCCGTTCACGGATGGTCACGTTGGGGCAGACGATCAGCACCGAGTCGGAGAAGCGTGCGTCGCCCCGGTCGGCGAGCTTGTTGAGGATGCTCCAGGCCGAGAGCATGCCCATCACCGTGGTCTTGCCGCTGCCCGTCGCCATCTTGCAGGCGTAGCGGAGGAAGGCGCTGCCGCCCCCGGGCGGGTCGTCGCGGGGGACGGTGATGCCCTGGCGGAGGTCGGGGCGGGCCTCGAAGAGGAAGAGGATGGTCTCGACCGCCTCGAGCTGGGCGAAGAAGAGCTGCTGCTTGCGGCCCTCGCGGCGCCAGTAGGAGAGGAGCTCCAGGCTGGTGCGGGTGGCGCCGGGATAGTTGGCTTCGCGCCAGGCGTTCACGCGCTCGCGGATGAGGTTGACGAGGCGGAGTTCGATCTGGGTGCCCGGGCCGTTTGATTGCGCGGCGGCGTCGCGGGCTTTGGGGTCGCGGTAGAAGTAGACCGCCTTTCGGCGGCCGGGAACCTTCACCGGCGTCTCGCCCTCGACGATGCGCCAGTGAGCCTGGGGGGCTTCGTAGGGGCGGTTGAGGATCGGCTCGGGGACTTCGTAGGTCATTGGTTGAAGGCCTTGCAGAGGAGGTCGAGCTTCTCGGTCACCTCGGGGTGGATCTCCTCTGGGAGCATGACGGCGGCGATCTCGTGGAAATGCGTGTAGGGGAAGGCGGGGAGGCCGGCCGCGTCTAGTGCGGGAGGCAGGATGTCTGTGCGAGCCTTGGTGTTCCTGAGGAACACGTGGTCGCCGAGCGGATCGTTGACCACCGCGGGAGGCAAGTTGTTTTGGAGATACGCGTTCAGCTCCTTGATTCCCTGCGCCGACGCTCCGGGTCCCAACTGTTGCTCGACGAAGCGAGCGAGCGCAGCGGGATGCACAAGGTAGCTCTCAATCTCGTATCGCTTCCAACGTAGCCTCTGGAAGCCCTTGCCGGTGATGTCGCTCGACTGCAACTCGCCTTTAGAGTCTCCGTCGACCAACTCCAACGCCGGCAGGTCGGCCCGGACGAGCTGCAGCGCGCTGTAGTGGTCGCGGTCCCTGATGCCAGCGCCACCGTCTCGAAGCTCCGTGACCGTCTTCCGCCAGAAGAGCTTCGTGGTGAGCAGCTCGGCCGCGCGATGGCCGAGGCGCACCGCCAAAGCACGCAGCAGTTGGAGATCAGTGTAGTCCTCCAGATAGAGCACTCCGGGCATCTCCAGTGCCTGCACCATGTCGGCGCTGGTGAGGATACCGAGCGCCTTCTTCAGTTGGGCGCGCTCGGCGTAGCTGGAGAGAAGACGCGGTTTGTCGAGGAGCAGGCACAACTCCGAGGGCTCGACCGCGTTGATGATGATCTCCGAGTGGGTAGCCAGGATGAGCTGTGAGTTCTTGCTGGCAGCGACCCGCTGCAGCTCGCCGTAGATCGCGTCCTGCAGGACTAGGTGGAGGTGGGCATCGGGCTCGTCGACCAGCAGGACTGCCCCGGGACGTGTGTGCAGGAATGTCAGTAGCATCAAGACTTGCTGAAAGCCGCTGCCAGCGCTGCCGATGTCGTAGGTGGCGCCGCTGCCACCTTGCTGATACTCGGCCACGATATTGGCGCCCGCTCCATTCGGCGGCAGGAGGGTGACACCGAAGAGCCTTTGGATGGCATCCGTCAGGGCCCCCCAGGCGGAGGAGCCGAATGCCTCGAGCAGCAGATTTCGAAGCACGTCGCCCGGGCGCCCCTGGCCAAGCAGCTCGCGGATCTTGGGGGGCTGGTAGACCGGTTCGGCGGTGGCAAGGCCGCCCATCGGCGGCACGAAGACGGGCTGGAGGTAGACGGTCT
>JAYWAO010000012.1:0-44909 GCA_043782365.1 Deltaproteobacteria bacterium | reverse complement strand
CCTGACCGTGCTCTGGCGCCGCGATCTCAAGAAGGGGAAGTCAGCATGAACGAGTTCTTCCGCAAACTCCTCTTCCTGCCCGAGCAGGCGTCGACGTTTGCCGCCGACGTCGATCGGCTGCACATCTTCGTCGCGCTGACGACCATCATCATGTCGATCGGCGTCGGCCTGACCGCGATCTTCTTCTTCGCCAAGTACCGGCGCAAGAGCGAGACCCAGACGACGCCGCACCTCGAGCCCTCCACGCTGATCGAGGTGGCCTTCGTCTCCATCCCGCTCGCCCTCTTCCTGCTCTGGTTCGCCATCGGCTACCGCCAGTTCGTCGAGCAGGACACGCCGCCCGCCGACGCGATGGACGTCTACGTGATGGGCAAGAAGTGGATGTGGAAGTTCAACTACCCCGAGGGCCCCAACAGCGTGAACGTGCTGCGCGTGCCCGCGGGCCGCCCGGTGCGCCTGCTGATGACCTCGCAGGACGTGATCCACTCCTTCTACGTCCCCGAGTTCCGCGTCAAGCGCGACGTCAACCCGGGCCGCTACACGCAGGTCTGGTTCCAGGCCACCACGCCGGGGCGCTACCAGATCCTCTGCGCCGAGTACTGCGGCGCCGGCCACTCGATCATGCGCGGCGAGGTGGTGGTGATGAAGTCCGAGGAGTACGAGGCGTGGCTGCAGAACCTCAAGCGGGGCCCGCTCGCCACCCGGCAGGACGGCACCAACCTCCCCATCGAGCAGGTCGCCGCCGTCACCTCGCTCACCGAGCAGGGCAAGCGGATCGCCGCCGAGGCGGGCTGCCTGAAGTGCCACTCCATCAACGGCGAGCGCCACATCGGCCCGTCCTGGCTCGACAGTTGGGGCGCCAAGCGGAAGCTGAAGTCGGGTGAGACCATCACCGTCGATGAGGGCTACATGACCGAGTCGATCATGGATCCGCAGGCCAAGATCGTCGAAGGGTACGACGCCGTGATGCCGAGCTACCAAGGGAAGCTGGCCGGGCCGGAGATCGCCGCCCTGGTCGAGTACATGAAGTCTTTGCAGAGCGATTCTGTGCGCAACGCGGCGCCGGAGGGACCGGTTTATGCTCCAGTCAGTGGACGGTAGCCCCCAGACGTTGGGCGGCAAGCAAGAGGAGTCGTACCTCACCGACGGCACGACGCTGATGTCGTGGCTGAACACGCGCGACCACAAGCGGGTCGGCGTGATGTTCCTCGTCGCGGTGACCTCGTTCTTCCTGCTCGGCGGCGTCTTCGCCATGGCGATCCGCATCAAGCTGATGCAGCCGGGCCCGTACCTCTTCGACGCGCTCACCTACAACCGGCTCTTCACGCTGCACGGCATCGCGATGATCTTCTTCTTCATGATCGTCGGCATCCCGGGCGCGTTCGGCAACTTCATGGTGCCGCTGATGCTCGGCGCCCGCGACGTGGCGTTCCCGCGCCTGAACCTGGGCTCGTTCTACGTCTACTTCGGCGGCGTCTGCCTCGCGCTCTGGGGGATGATCCACGGCGGCGTCGACACCGGCTGGACCTTCTACACGCCCTACTCGTCCACCACCGCCACCGAGGCGTTCTGGGTGATCATGGGCATCTTCGTCATCGGCTTCTCGTCGATCATGACCGGCATCAACTTCATCGTCACCGTGCACACGCTGCGGGCGCCCGGGATGAACTGGTTCCGCATCCCCCTCTTCGTCTGGGCGATCTACGGCACCTCGGTGATCCAGGTGCTCGCGACCCCGGTGCTCGGCCTCGCCCTCCTGGTGGTCGGCGTCGAGAACCAGCTGCACTTCGGGCTCTTCGACCCCACCCGCGGCGGCGACCCGCTGCTCTTCCAGCACCTCTTCTGGTTCTACTCGCACCCGGCCGTCTACATCATGGTGCTGCCCGCCATGGGCGTGGTGTCCGAGGTGATCTGCACCTTCAGCCGCAAGAACGCCTTCGGCTACAAGATGATCGCGATGTCGTCGCTCGGCATCGCCTTCGTCGGGTTCTTCGCCTGGGGCCACCACATGTTCACCACGGGCCAGTCGTCGGCAACGGCGGGCATCTTCGGCGTCATCTCGATGCTGGTCGGCGTCTTCACCGCCATCAAGGTCTTCAACTGGGTGGGCACGATGTACAAGGGCGCGATCAGCTTCACCACGCCCTTCCTCTACATCTGCGGCTTCCTCTACTTCATCGTCTTCGGTGGGATGACCGGCATCGCGCTAGCGACGGTGGGCCTCGACGTCCACTGGCACGACACCTACTTCGTGGTGGCCCACTTCCACTTCGTGATGGTGGGCGCGGTGATCATGGGCTTCCTCGCCGCCCTCCACTACTGGTTCCCCAAGATGTTCGGGCGCACCTATCACGAAGGCTGGGGCCTCGTTGCAGGCTCCCTGATCATCCTCGGGTTCAACGCGACCTTCATCCCGCAGTTCCTCCTCGGGAACTGGGGCATGCCGCGCCGCTACTACCAGTACCCCGACCAGTACCAGTCGCTGAACGTGGCCTCGACCGCGGGCGCGTCGCTCCTGGCGTTCGGGTTCGTCATCATCCTCATCTACCTGGTGATCGCGCTGGTCTGGGGCGAGAAGTGCAAGCCCAACCCGTGGGGCTCGAAGGGCTTCGAGTGGATGACGCTCTCGCCGCCCCCGACCCACAACTTCGACGAGATCCCGGTGATCACGACGGAGCCGCACAACTACCAGACCCACACCCCGGGCGGAGCCTTCCATGTCTAGCGCCGCTGCCGCCGCGCCCTCCGTAGGCGGGGCCACCAGCCACTCGCACACGCCGCCGGGGGTGCCCGAGGGGATCCTCGGCCACCACTTCGCCAGCCTCGAGGCGCAGAACCACGCCGTCCGGATGGGGATGTGGCTCTTCCTGGCGACCGAGATCCTGCTCTTCGCCGGGCTCTTCACCGGCTACGCCGTCTACCGGATGGAGTTCACCGAAGCGTTCGAGCAGGCGAGCCGCACGCTCGACCTCTCGCTGGGCACGCTCAACACCTTCCTCTTGATCACCTCGTCGTTCACCGTCGCGCTCTCCATCCACTACGCGCGCAGCGACAAGAAGTGGACCGCGGTGGCGATGCTGGTCGCCACCATCCTGATGGGGTTCGGCTTCCTCGGCATCAAGGCGATCGAGTACCAGCACAAGTTCCACATCGGCGCCCTGCCAGGCCCGTATTACTCTTTCAGCGAGGTCACGGCCGACGGCGCGCCGATGTACTTCACCGTCTACTTCCTCACCACCGGGCTGCACGCGCTCCACGTCATCATCGGCATGACCGTGCTGAGCATCCTGACGGTGAAGACGGCGATGGGCCGCTTCAGCTCGAAGTACTACCTGGGCCTCGAGCTCGGCGGGCTCTACTGGCACCTCGTCGACCTGGTCTGGATCTTCCTCTTCCCGCTGCTGTACCTGATCTGACGAGGGCCACCGTGAGCGACTCCACCCACTCCCACGCGCAGGCCGGCGACCTCCCCGAGCACCACTCGGTGGCGCCGTACGTCATCGTCTGGATCCTGCTGCTCGTCCTCACCGCGGTCACGGTGTGGACCGGCCACCTGCACCTCGGCACGCTGGCGCTGCCGCTGGCGCTGACCATCGCCACCACCAAGAGCCTCCTCGTGCTGATCATCTTCATGCACTTGAAGGAGGACAAGGGCGTCAACCGGCTGGTGGTCGCCACCGCGTTCATCTTCGTGCTGCTGCTCCTGGGCATCGTGCTCGGCGACGTGGCGACCCGCTTCAAGCCCACCACTCCCTCGGGCTCGCCGTTCGGAGCCAAGGTGGTCCTGCCGCACGGCGCGGCGCCGCACGGGGCCGCGCACCACTAGCCGCAGACCCAGCGCCCGCAGCAACCTGACCGGTCCCGCGCACGCCGCACGGGGCCGGTCTTCATTTGGCGAGCAGGTCCCGGGCCGCCGCGGTGAGGCGCGCTTGCACGCGCGGCGCCCACTCTTGCTCGAGCTCGACGCAGGCCGCGCTCCGGCCCAGGCGCAGCGCGGCCGCGGGCAGGGACCCGGAGCCCGCGAAAGGGTCGAGCACCAGCTCGCCCGGCCGGCTGTAGGCGCGCACCAGCGGCTCGATGACGCCGAACGGCTTGTGGTTCGGGTGGCTGCCGAAGCGGGCGGCCTCGCCCTCGTCGTCGTAGCCCGCGGCGACCGCCCAGACCCGCGGCGGATCGGCCGGGCCGAGCGCGGGCTGCGGCCCCTTGCCGAGCACCAACGCCACCTCGTAGACGCGCAGGAGCAGCTCGTTGCCGTCCTTCTCGGTGGTCCGCTTGCCCCAGGTGAACTCGCCCCAGAGGTGCCCGTAGCCCAGGCTGCGCGCGACCGTACGGAGCGGCTCCTTGCCGAGGAAGTTGGTCCAGAGGATGAGCGGCGCCTCTCCCTCGAGGTGCGCCACCGCCTTGGGCAGCCACGCTTCGGTAAACTTTCGATAAGCGCGCACGTCCTCGAACCGGCCGACGGGCCCGCGGTCGATCTTGCGGTCCTTCGGGTCGCGCTCATCGCCGCCCTTGCGGCGCCGGACCAGGAGGCAGTACGGCGGATCGCTGAGGAGGAGCTGCGCCTTGCGCCCGTCGAGGGCGCGCGCGTAGGAGGCCTCCTCGCGGGAGTCGCCGCTGACACACTTTGCGTAGAGGTCGCTCACGGGCGCAGGCTACACAAAGTTCCGGCGGAGTGCCCTCTCCAATTCCTCAGGCGCGACATGCTGGGGCCGGTGTCGGGTGCGTGAGAGCCGGGCGCATCAGAACGCCGCTCGCGCCCCCACCAGCGTCTGGAACGGCAGGCCGTGCACGTAGTCGCTGATCTTGTACCGGTAGTCGTATAGCTGCACCTCGAGGTTGTCGCGCGCCAGGATGTTCTGGAAGTCGACGTACAGCGAGAGGTGGAACCGGTCGGAGAGCCACACGTTGTTCACCTGGAAATCGAGCTGCACGAAGGTGGGCAGCCGCGTCGTCCCCAGCGGCAGCGTGGTGGGCACGTAGAGCCCGGTGTCGGCGTCGTAGACCGAGGAGACCGCCTCGGAGAGCGGGTTCCCGCTCGCCACCCGCAGCCGCGCCGCCAACTCGAGGAACGGCGAGAGGCGCAGGCCGAGCAGCAGGGTGAGCACGTGCGGCTGGTCGTACGGGGTGGGCCGCCAGGCCTCGCCATCGGCGGTCAGCTCGCGCGACTTCGAGAAGCTGTAGGAGACCCACCCGTAGACGCGCGAGTCGAGCTCGCGCCGCAGCAGCACCTCGAGGCCGAAGCTGTGGCCCTGCCCCGAGTTGAGCTGGAGCGGGTTGAAGTAGGTGCCGTCGCAGCCCGTGCCGTCCTGGTTGCAGTTGGCGCGGGCGGTGGCCGGGAAGACCAGCGAGCGGCGGCGGTTCAAGAAGCCTTCGACCTTCACGCTCCACAGTTCGCCCCAGCGCTGCTCGGCGCCGAGGCCGAACTGGTCGGCCCGCAGCGGCAAGAGGTGCGGGTTGCCGATCTGCGCGTCGACCTGCTCGGCGGTGGGAGCCTGGTGATAGGCGCCGGCATATCCGTAGAGCGAGGTGTATTGGGCGGCCTGCAGCCGCACCCACAGCCGCGGGTCGAAGAGCGCGTAGGTCTGCGGTCCGTAGTGGAGCTGCTCGAAGCGCAGGCCCGGGGTGATGCGCAGCGGACCCGCGCGCAGCTGGCTCTCGACGTACTCGGCGAAGGAGCCGAAGACCTTCACGCCAGAGAGGTGCCGCTGCTCGGCGTTGGGCGCGCCGAGCCCGCGTAGCTGCTGATCGAAGAGCTGGTCGAGGTCGTAGGCGACGCGGTCGAAGAGGACGTCGACGCCCGCGCGCACGTCGGCGAAAGGGGCCGGGTGCCAGGCCAGCTCCGCGCGGCCGCCGGTGGACAGCGTGCGCTCCTGGTGGTGCTGCGGGCGCGCGAAGACGCCGGGACCGGCCCCCGACTGGTCGTCGTTGGAGAGGTCATACCCGACCGCCGGCGCGAGGGTGAGCTGGAGCGACTCGGAGAAGCCCTTCTCCCAGGCGAGCCGGACGCGGTGGAAGCCGATCTCCCGCCCGAGCGTGGCGCTGGTGCCACGGCCGCTGCCCACCTGGTCGTACGAGTCGTGGCTTCCGTACGCCGTCAGCGAGAGGCGCTCGGTGACGGCGAGCTGGTGGTCGACCCGCAGCTGGTAGTCCCAGTAGACGGGCAGCGTGAAGCTCTTCTTCGGGTCGGCGAAGAACTCGACCGCAGGGTTGATGTAGCTGCGGCGCGCGCCAACCGCGAACGTCGTGCTCTCGCCCACGGGGCCCTGCAGGAAGACGGCGGTCTTCTGCAGATCGGCGGCGATGCTGCCGTGGAAGCGGTCGGAGTCGCCGCGGCGGCTCTGGATCTGCACCACGCCGGCGAGCGAGCGGCCGAAGTAGGTGCCGGCGCCGCCCGGGTAGAAGTCGAGCTTCTCGACCATCTCCTCGCCGAGCACCGAGGGTCCGTTGAGCAGGTGGTAGAGCAGCGGGATGCGCTGGCCGTCGATGTAGGCGCCGGTGTCCACCGCGTTGGCCCCGCGGACGATCAGCTGACCGCCCGTGAACGGCACGCGCGCGAGCCCCGGGAGCGCCTCGATCACGCGCAGCGGGTCGCCCTGCGTACCAGGCACGTTGCGCAGCTCCTCGCGGACCAGCGTCTGCTTCACCGCGCCGCGCCGCTCCTTCTCGCCGGTGACGGTGGCGGTCATCGCTGCCACGTCCTTGGGGCGCAAGTACAGTGTTACACTTGGCGACGTCCCGGGCAGCACCTCGACGCGCTCCTGGATCGGCTCGAAGGTGAACCCGGAGGCCACCAGTACGTGCGAGCCCGGCGGCAGGCGCAGCTTGAAGCGGCCCTTCGCGTCGACGTTGGCGCCGATGCCGAGCCCCTGCGCCACCACCTCGGCGCCGGCGATGCCCGCGGCGATGCCCTGCTTGAGCACCTCGCCCTGGACCTCCACCGCGTCGGACGGCTCCTCGGGCGGCGGCAGGCGGGCAAGCGACTGCGCGAAGTGGAAGACGATCGCGAGCCGCGACTTGCGCGCCTTGCCGCCCTCGGTGGCGGGGAGGAAGCGCGCCAGGAGGAAGGACTTCTCGGCGGCCCGGGCGAGCAGCGAGTCTTCGGCCTCGTCGCAGGCGACGTCGGTGACCGCGCCGCGGTCGTCGATGCCCAGGTCGCAGGCGACGTCTCCCTCGACGCCGTTGAGCAGGCGGCCGAGCGGGTAGTTCGCCGAGTAGAACCAGGTCAGCTGCGGTCCGCGGCGCGCCTGGAGCGTTGGGGCCGGGAGCGGGAGCGCAGGGCTCGGCGAGAGCGCGGGCGCGGGGGCTACCGCGGGCGCGGCGGCCGGCGCGGGCAACGCAGGGGGAGGTCCGCCCGGCGCTGCCAACGCTGCGCCCGCGGACGCGCAGACGAGGCAGGCGAGGAGCGCCCTCGGCAGACTGCGCGGGAGGCTGCGGGCGAGGGGCACGGGCAGTGGGGCCTTCTCGAAGGTGCGGGTCAGTAGTGCGTGACTGCGCAGGCTAGCGTCAATCTGGACGTCGCGGGGGCGCTGCGCATTCAGCGGGTCTTGGACGGCGGGAACCGCTCCGGATGCAGGCGCCGGGCGAGCCACTCGAAGGCGGCGATCCGGTGGTGCGTCACCGAGGCCATCAGCGGCCCGGGCACCAGCAGCAGGCGGCCCTGCGCGAGGGCCGGCAGCGCGCGGTAGGCCGGCAGCTGCGCGAGCCGCGCGGCCACCTCTGCGGGGTCCTTGCCCTCCTCGCCCGAGGCGATCAGCACCTCGGGGGTCCAGGTGCTCACCCGCTCCTCGGGGGTGGGCACGTGGCCCCGCAGGCCTGCCTCGGCGGCGACGTTGATCGCGCCCGCGTGGTCGCAGAGATCTTGGAAGGTGGTCTCGGCCCCCGCGGTGAACGGGTAGGTGCTGGCGGAGAGCACGCGCACGGGCTTGACGCCGGCGAGGGTCTTGGCGAGCGCGGCCACCCGCTGCTGCGCGTCGGCGATGACCTGCTCGGCCCGCTCCTGGTGGCCCACCGCCCTCCCGACGGCGCGGAGGTTCTCGTAGACCTCGGGGAGCGTGTCGAACTTCTCGGCGATGATCAGCGGCACACCGGCCCGGCGCAAGAGCGCCAACGTCTCGGGCTGCGTGTAGCTGGCCGCGAGCACCAGATCGGGGTGGAGCGCGAGCACGCTCTCGGCGTCGCTCGACTTGAGCTTGGGGAAGGCGCTCGCCAGCTTGGGGTCGAGGGAGAACGTCGCGTCCTGGCTCAGGTGGCTGAGCCCGCCGATCTGCCCGGGGTCGGCGACGGCCAGCAAGAGCTCGTCGGTGCCCACCGACTGGCTGACCACGCGCTGTGGCCGCTGCGGCTTCCCGGCTGGCGCAGCGAGCGCGGCGGCGGTGAGCAGCTGCAGCGAGAGGAGGCAGGCGAGGGGTCGGGCGCGCATCGGGTGGCGGAGGGTAGCAGAAGGCGCCCGGGAGGCGGTCGTGAACGCGCGGGCCGGCTGCAGTCTGGGGCGCGCGAGCGACCTGGCTTGGGAACCGCGCGCGACCCGGGGTAGAGAGGTGCCATGACCGAGAAGTCCACCGCAGGGTGCAAGCAGGCGCCGGGCGTCTACCGGCCCGTCGTCGACCGCAACAAGTGCGAGGGCAAGCGCGACTGCGTGGCGGCCTGCCCCTACGACGTCTTCGAGGTGCGCACCATCGACGACGGCGACTTCGCCGCGCTCTCCTTCCTCGGCAAGCTGAAGTCGCGCGTGCACGGCAAGGTCACCGCCTACACACCCAAGGCGCCCGACTGCCGCGCCTGCGGCCTCTGCGTCTCGGCGTGCCCCGAGAAGGCGATCAGGCTGGAGCGCGTCGGCTAGCGTCGCGGTCGCTTTCCTACCGAATCGGTTACTGAACGGCGACCTTGCCGCGGGTCGCCCGGTAGGCCACCACCGTCCAGGCCATCGCCAGCGGGAACGCCGCGGCCCACCAGTAGACGCCGAGGCGCAGGCCTTGCGGGCTGGAGGCGGCGACGCTGGCGGTGAGGTGGTAGGCCCCGCCCAGCGACGAGCGGAGCAGCACCGGAAACGCGCCTGCCGCGGTGGCGCCGAGCGTGCCCGAGAGGAAGGCCGCCGAGCCGAGGAAGGCGCGCCGCTGCAGCGCGGCGCTCTGCGAGAGCGCGCCGGGCCGCAGCAGCGCCGAGGCCAGGGCGACGAAGCCACCCACCGCCAGCGCGATGAGCGGCCACGACCAGGGCCGCCCGAGCAGCGCGAGGTGCAGCCCAGGTTGGACGAAGTGGGTCGCCAGCGCCGAGAGCCCGCCCAGCGCCAGCGCGGCGACGAAGGCACCGCGCGCGAGCACGGCCGCGCGCTCCTCGACGGCGCCAGTGGTCTTGAGCGAAAGCCAGAGCGCGCCGTGCAGCGAGAGGGCCGCCAGCGCGAAGAGGCCGAGCAGCACCGTGTACCAGTCGAGCACCCCAGGGTGCGGCCCCGTGCGCCAGTCGGTGAAGAAGGGCACGTGGAACCAGCCGTCGGGCCCGAGCGGAACGCCGCGCAGGACGTTCCCGAGCGCGGCGCCGAGCACGACCAGCAGCAGCCCCGAGGAGACCGAGAAGATGGCGTCCCAAAGCGCGCGCCAGAGCGGGTGCACGAGGTGCGAGCGAAGCTCGATCGACAGCGCCCGGCCCGCCAGCAGCCAGAGGACCAGCATCAGCGGGAGGTAGAAGCCCGAGAAGCCCGCCGCGTAGGCCTGCGGGAAGGCGAAGAAGAGCGTGCCGCCGCCTGCCACCAGCCAGACCTCGTTGCCGTCCCAGACGGGGCCGATGGCGGCGAAGACCTCGCGCCGCTCGCGGTCGGTGCGGGCCACCCACAGGTGGACGGCGCCCGCGCCGAGGTCGAAGCCGTCGAGGACGATCCAGCCCGTGAACATCGCCGCCACCGCGCCGAACCAGAAGGTCTCCATCAGCGCGCCCCCTCTGCGGCCTGCCCCGGTGCAGGCGGGGACCCGGCGTGGGGGCCGCCCGGCCCGTGGACGATCTCGCGGCCGACCATGCCGAGGAAGGCGATCCCGATGACGAGGTAGAGCCCCGCGAAGCCGAGCAGCGAGAAGAGAGTGTCGCCCGCGCTCACCAGGGGGCTCGAGCCCTGCGCGGTGCGGAAGAGGCCGTGGACGAGCCACGGCTGCCGGCCCAATTCGGCGGTCATCCAGCCCGCGGTGTTGGCGATGTAGGGGAACGGCGTCGCGAGCAGCAGCGCCCAGAGCACGGGCCGCGTCGCCCAGAGCGTGCCGCGCCACAAGAGTAATACCGACAGACCCATCAGGACGATGAAGAGCGTGCCGAGGCCGGCCATCACGTGATAAGAGTAATACAAAAGCTCGATGTTGTCGGGCTTCTGGTCGGCGGGGAAGTCGTCGAGTCCCTTCACGGGCGCCTCGAACGACCCGTAGGCCAGCATGCTGAGGATGCGCGGCACCTCGATCGGGTTGTCGAGGCGGCCGGCGGCGACGTCGGGCTGGCCGATCAGCGTCATCCCCTGCCGGGGACCGCCCTTGAAGACGCCCTCCATGGCGGCGAGCGTCGCGGGCTGGTGCCTCGCCACCAGCTTGGCCTGCCAGTCGGCGGTGGGGAACAACTGTAATACAGAAGCGGCGAGCCCCGCGCAGACGCCCAGCCGGAGCGCGAGGCGGCCCTGGTCCAGGTGCGCGCCCGAGAGTGTCCAGAAGGCGCCGACGCCGGCCATCACGAACGCGCCCGTCACCACCGCGCCCGACATGGTGTGGGCGTAGGCGGCCAGCGCCCACGGGTTGAAGAGGAAGGCGGCGAGGTCGCCGATCTGCAGCTTGCTGGAGCCAGCGGCGCCCTCGACCACCAGGTGCCCGACCGGGTGCTGCATGAAGGCGTTGGTGGCGACGATGAAGTAGCCCGAGAGCCAGGAGCCCAGCCAGAGCGCGACGGTGGCGGCGAAGTGGGCCTTCTTCGAGAGCCGCTGCTCGCCATAGAGCACGAGGCCGAGGAAGCTCGACTCGAGGAAGAAGGCGAACATCCCCTCCATCGCCAGCGCCTGGCCGATCACGCCGCCCGCGTAGAGCGAGAAGCGCGACCAGTTGGTGCCGAACTGGAACTCCATCGGGATGCCGGTGACCACGCCGACGGCGAAGTTGATCCCGAAGATGCGTGTCCAGAAGCGGGCTGCATCGCTGCTCGCCTCGCTCCCCGTGCGCAGGGAGTGGGCGCGGAGGAGCACGATGAGGAGCCCGAGCCCCATGGTGAGCTGGGGGAACAGGTAGTGGTACGCGATGGTGAAGCCGAACTGCAGCCGGTGCCAGAAGAGCGGGTCGGTCACTGGGTCTCCCTACTGCAGGGCTGCGTCGGCGGAGTGGCCGGGCGCAGGCGCTGCGAACGCGGCGGAGAGATGCCCGCGACTGCACCACGGGTGCGCCCCATCGACCCGCTGCGACAGAGTGCCGCGACTCGTGCGGCAGCGCGAGGGGCGCGCGCTCGTAGTGCGCTCGGAGAGACCTCGCTCTTCCCTGGCCCGCGCTCTTCCCAAAGCGAGACCCACGCGTCCACCCGCGGGCTGATGCTGGACCGAGTTCGGTCTTTCAGGGTCGCTGAGCGCCTTCGCCGAGCGGTGTGTGGGTCGGGCCACCGGGCCTGAGTCCTGCCCTGGCCGAGCCCCTGTCCCTACCCGGTCCTGGCGAGCGCGCAGCGAGGGCCCGCGAGGGCCTCTTCGAAGCTGCGCGACCTGAAGTGTTTGGAGTGGAGCGGGAAACCGGATTCGAACCGGCGACCCTCAGCTTGGGAAGCTGATGCTCTACCAACTGAGCTATTCCCGCCCGGAGTTCGCGATCTAGTCGCGCTGCCGCGCCCGAGTCAAGGAGGAAGCACAGGGTCCGGCGCGGGAGCTGGCGCCGCCACCGTGAGCGTGTAGACCTGCGTGGCGCTGGCGTCGCGGCCGCGCGGGCTCGACACGCTGACGGCGTAGTCGCCCGCCTTGAGCGGCACCTGGAGGATGCTCTCCTCGCCCTCGCCGTGGACCGCATCGGCGGTGCCGATCACCTCGGCCACGGTGCGGCCGCCCTTCCCCGCTTTCAGCTGCTGCAGCGTGAGCTGCAGGTCCACCCCGCGCAGCGCGCTGACGCGGATGTTCACCGGGGGCGCGCCGGCCTCGATGTGGAAGCGGAAGGTGTCCACGTCCTTGCGCGGCCAGATGGTGCCGGCCAGCTTGAGCGGGAGCGTGACGGGCTGCGCGTGCTCGAGGTCGTCGTTGGGCTCCTTGTCGTGGCTGCCGTCGTCGGGCGCGAGGCTGGCGCTGAGCGTGTAGGCCGTCGTGCGGTCTTCGCCGTCGCGGGTCCAGGTGCCGCCGAGGTCGCGCGCGGCGCTCTCGAGCTTGATCAGCACGTCGCCCGCGGGCACGCCCACCGAAGGCAGCGCCTCGCCCTCGCGCACGCCGCCCTCGTTGGCGCGGGCGAGCAGCTTGGGCTTGTCGGCCGGGGTCGCGCCAGGGAGCCACACCGAGAGCTCGAGGTCGGCCCGCTCGAGCGCGGTCACCTCGACGCGGAGGAGGGCCGGCGCGTCGGCGTGGACCCGATACCAGTCGATATCACCAGGCCCCGAGAGGTATCCGGTGCGCTTGTCGGTGAGCGGCGTGGCGCGCGCGGGCTCGTCGTTGGGCTCGAGCTCCAGCCCGGCGGGGCCGCTCTCTAGCGAGGCCTGCAGCGTGTACGGGATCTGCGGCTTGACCGCGCGGTGGGCCTTCTCGCCCTTGCCCGCCGGGAGCAGGCCGGAGCGGACGACGAAGTAGTAGAGCGGCGTGGCGCCCGAGGGCGCCGCTTGCGTGGGCTGCGCAGCGGGCGCCGGAGGAGGAGGGGTCGGCGAGGGGGGCGCAGGCGCCGCAGCGGCGGAGGCGTTGCCTGCAACCGCCGCGGAGGGAGTGCTGGAGGCGGACTCCGCGAGAGCGGCGGGCGGCGCTGGCGCTGCGGGAGTCGAGGTCGCGCTGCCGGCGACCGGAGCGGCCTCGGGGGCAGCCCGTGCGGGCCCTGTGGAGGGCGTCGAAGTGGCGGAGGCCACGGCAACCGCAGCAGGTGCGGCTGCGGCTGCGGGAGCGGGAGCGGGAGCGGCTGCGGGAGCGGGTGCGGCTGCGGGAGCGGGCGCTGCAGGTGGCGGCTCGCCCTGCCCCAGCGCGAGATCGCGGATGAACAGCGCATCCCCCGCCGCCGGCGCCCGGAAGGTGGCCAGCAGCGCGCCATCGCTCACGGCGCGCACCTCCAGCTCGGGCCGCACGCCGTCGACCCCCGAGAGCTCCACCCGCAAGAACTGCCCCGGCTTGGGCGCGCCCGAGAGCTTGAACCAGTCTTCGTCGCCCTCGTAGCCGTAGCTGCCCGTGATGGCCGCGCCCGCAGCGAGCGGCGTCGCGTCGACCGCGCGGTCGTTGGGCTCCAGCTCCTGCCCCGCTGCGGGCGGCGCCCCGAGGATGGTCAACCGGTAGTCGGCCGGCGTGGTGCCCGAGACGCGCAGGAAGCAGGCCTCGAAGCAGGCCACCGCCGCCAGCAGCGCCGGCTCTGCCGCGGTGGCGCGGGCCTTGAGCAGCGGGTTGCGGTCGCGGTCATACACTTCCAGCGCGGCGTTGAGCGGCTCGCGCGGGAGCGGCGCGGGCGCACCGGCGTTGGGCGCGATGCCCGGCGCGGGCTCCGACTGCGCCAGCTCGATCCGCAGCGCCAGGAGCAGGCCGGGGCCCGGGGTGACGCGGTACCAGTCGTCGTCGGGCTTGCCCCTGGCCGGGGGCGCGAGCGAGCCGAGCACCACGCTGCGCTCAGGCACGCCCTGCGCGTGCTGCGCGTCGTTGGGCTCGTGCTCCAGCACCTGCGTGGGCCGTGCAGGACCCGATGGCGTCGGCGGCGTCTCGGGCGGCGCCGCGGACGGCTTGCAGGCGAGCGCGCCCACCAGCAGCGCGCACGCGGCCAGCCGGACGCAGTGGTGAACGGAGACGGAGTCGCCAGACCGCCGCGCTGGGCGGGGCTTTCGGGACGAAGTGCGGCTCGGGATCATTCGTGCGCTCTCGCTGCGGCGCCCGGTGCGGACGCGGCTGTGTCACTCCGCCAGACCTGCGGTCCGCGGCATGGGTCACAACAGCGTGCCGCGGGCGCGGCCCCAGTTTCACTCCGGCGGCACTCCGGCGGCACTCCGGCGGCACTCCGGCGGCAGGCCGGGGCCGCGATCGGCCTACTTGTGCAGCGACTTGGGCTGCGGCTTGGCGGAGTAGTCGCGGTAGAAGTCGACGATCCCCTCGCGCAGCTCCTTGGCGCTTTCGCCCTCTCCAGGGAAGTCGGCCCCCTCCAGCCAGATCCCGCCGCAGCTCTCGCAGGTCTCGTAGATGAAAGGGTTGCGCTTGTGGTCGCTCTCGACGGCGAGCAGCCCGACGTTGCAGGACGGGCACTCGCCCGCCTCCTCGTCAGGGTTGGCACGGCCACCCATCGCCTCCAACGTCGGCAGGCCGGCGTGGAGCAGAATCCGGTTCAGGTCCGCAACGTCGAGCCACAGGCCGCCGCACTCTCCGCAGCGGAAGAGGAGCTTGTCCTCTCCCTCGGTGAGCTCGGCCATCTCGACGTTGTCGCGCGGGCAATCCATGCTGGTTTTGGCTCCTCTATGTCGGACGCTGCCGACGGTTTGGACAGGAGCCTAGCCTACCGCGGCTGCGCAGGGCAATGCGCCGTCGTGCGGAGGGTGACGATTGATCGGCTTGGCTCCGCGCTGCCGAAGGCCCGACGGGACGTGGAAACACCTCCGGAGTCCCCGCCGGGAAGGGCGCGGAGCCGGTCGCGGCCCGCCCGGGAGGCCCAGGCGCCTCCAGGATCGGGTGATCCCCGCCTACGCGCTCCCCTTCACCCGCCGGATCCGCGCCCCGAGCGAGGCGAGCTTGCCCTCCAGCCCGTCGTAGCCGCGGTCGAGGTGGTAGACGCGGCCCACCGTGGTCTTGCCCTCGGCCCGCAGCCCCGCCAACACCAGGCTGGCGCTCGCGCGCAGGTCGGTGGCCATCACGGGCGCGCCCTGCAGCACGGGCACACCGCGGATCACCGCGGTGTGGCCTTCCACGGAGATGTCCGCGCCGAGCCGCTGCAGCTCCTGCACGTGCATGAAGCGGTTCTCGAAGACCGTCTCCACCACCCGGCTCGCGCCCTTGGCGACCGACATGCACGCCATCAGCTGCGCCTGCAGATCGGTGGGGAAGCCCGGGTGCGGCGCGGTGATCACGTCCACGCTCTCGGGCCGCAGCGGCGCGGTCACCCGCAGGCCGTCGCCCTCGACGACGATGCGGGCGCCGGACTCGCGCAGCTTGGCCGTCGCCGCCTCGAGGTGGGCCGCGGGCGCGCGGTGGATCAGCACGTCGCCGCCGGTGATCACCGCCGCCGCCATCAGCGTGCCGGCCTCGATGCGGTCGGGCACCACCACCTGGTCCACCGCCACCAGCGAGGTGACGCCGTCGATGGTGATCACCGAGGTGCCCGCGCCCTCGACCTTCGCGCCCATCGCCCGCAGCATCTGCCCGAGCGCCTCGATCTCGGGCTCGCGCGCGCAGTTCTCCAGCACGGTGCGGCCCTCGGCGAGCGCGGCGGCCATCATCAAGTTCTCGGTGCCCGTCACGGTGGGCAGGTCGAAGAGGAAGGTCGCTCCCTTGAGCCTGTTGGCCGTCGCCTCGACGTAGCCGTGGGCGAGCTCGATCTTCGCCCCGAGCGCAGCGAGGCCTTTGAGGTGCTGGTCGATCGGCCGCGCTCCGATGGCGCACCCGCCCGGCAGCGAGACCCTCGCCCGGCCAAACCGCGCCAGCAGCGGGCCGAGCACCAGCACGGAGGCGCGCATGGTCTTCACCAGCTCGTAGGGGGCCTCGGGCGTGGGGATCTCGGCGGCGTCCACGGTAAGTGTATGACCCGAGAGCGCGCCCTTCTCTTGCGGCGCCTCCGCGCGCGTCACCACGCAGCCCATGTGCGTGAGCAGCTTGCCGAGCGTGCGCAGGTCAGCGAGGTCGGGCACGCCGAGGAAGCGCGACGGACCTTTGGCGAGCAGCGCCGCGCAGAGCATCGGGAGGGTGGCGTTCTTCGACCCGGAGACGGTGACCTCGCCCTGCAGGGGGATTCCGCCGTCGATTTCGATCGCGTCCATGGTGGCTGCCTTGGTGCTCTGGCGAGAGCGGCGAGAGGTTCGATTCTATAGAACGTAGATCAGAGCGCGGCGTGGGCGACGAGGATGCGGTCCTGTCCAGCGAGGTCCTTCTCGATGCGGACCTGCACGAGGCCCGCCTGCACGGCCAGCTCTTTTGCACGCTGCGCGCCACTCGGATCGAGCTCGACGAAGAGCGCGCCGCCCGGCGTGAGCCAGCGCGGGGCCGCTGCGACGATGCGCGCGACGTACTCGAGCCCGCTCTCGCCGCCGAAGAGCGCGAGGTGCGGCTCGTGCCGCAGGATCTCCGGCGCCAGCTCGCCTTTGTCGCCGAGCGGGATGTAGGGCGGGTTCGAGCAGATCACCTCGTAGTGCGCCCCTTGGGTGAGCGGCGCGAAGAGGTCGCCTTCGAGCACGCGCACCGAGGGCCGGCCCGGCACCAGCGCCTCGGCGTTCTTGCGCGTGACGACGGCCGCTTCAGGAGACAGCTCCACCAGATCCACGGCCAGCTGCTGCCGCTCGGCCGCTAGCGAGAGCCCGACCGCGCCGCTGCCCGCGCAGAGGTCGAGCGCGCGCAGGCCCGCCGCGCCCTCGAGCAGGCGGTCGAGGTGCTGCAGCGCGAGCTGCACCAAGAGCTCGGTCTCGGGCCGCGGGATGAAGACGTGCTTGTCCACCAAGAACGGCCGCCCGTAGAACTCGCGCACGCCGAGCAGGTAGGCCACGGGCTCGCGCTCGGCCCGGCGCAGGAGCAGGGCCTTGAACTTCGCCAGCTCGGCCGGGGTGAGCGGCTTGTCGAACTCGGCGTAGAGCTTGATGCGCGGCGCCTTGAGCGCGTCGGCCAGCAGGAGCTCCGCGTCGAGCCGCGGGCTCTCGACCCCCTTCTTCTCCAGCCAGCCCTTCGCCCACACGAGCAGCGCCCGGATGGTCCAGACCTGCTCGGCCACGCTACTTGCCTTGCGAGTGCGACGAGGGCTGGGACATCTGGGCCCGCAGCGCCTCGGCCTGGAACCAGGTGCGGCAGGCCACCATCACGTCTTCCACGTCGCCGTCCATCACCGCGGGCAGGTTGTGCCGGGTGAGGCTGATGCGGTGGTCGGTGAGCCGGTCTTGGGGGAAGTTGTAGGTGCGGATCTTCTCGCTGCGGTCGCCGGTGCCGACCTGGCTCTTGCGGGTGGCGTCGCGGGCGTTCTGCTGCCGCTCCACCTCCATCTCGTAGAGCTTGGCGCGCAGCATCTTCAGGGCCATCGCCCGGTTCTTCAGCTGCGACTTCTCCTGCTGGCACTTGACGATGATGCCGGTCGGCTTGTGCGTCAGGCGCACCGCCGAGTCGGTGGTGTTGACGCTCTGCCCGCCGGCGCCCGTCGAGCGCATCACGTCCATCTGGATGTCGGCCGGGTTGACGACGACATCCACATCCTCGGCCTCGGGCATCACCGCCACCGTGCAGGTCGAGGTGTGGATGCGCCCCTGCGCCTCGGTGGCCGGCACGCGCTGCACCCGGTGCACGCCGCTCTCGTACTTCATCGAGGAGAAGACCGCCTGCCCCGAGATGGTGACCGAGGTGTCCTTGATGCCGCCGGCCGCGTTGTCGGAGGAGTCGAGCAGCGAGACCTTCCAGCCCTTGCGCTCGGCGTAGCGCAGGTACATGCGCAGCACCTCGGCGGCGAAGAGGCCGGCCTCGTCGCCGCCCGCGCCCGCGCGCACCTCCAAGATCACGTCGCGCTCGTCGTTCGGGTCCTTGGGGAGCAGGAGGATCTTCAGCTTGCCCTCGAGGTCGTCCTTCTGCGCGCGCAGCGCCGGGAGCTCTTCGCGCGCCATCTCGCCCAGATCCTTGTCGTCGAGCAGCGCCTCGTTGTCCTCGACCTGCACCTTCACCCGGCGGTAGCCGCGAAACGCCTCGACGAGCGGCTCGAGCTGCGAGCGCTCCTTGGCGACGGCCTGGAACTTCGCCCGATCGGAGATCACCTCCGGGTTGGAGAGGTCTGACGTGAGCCGCTCGAAGCGGCGCTCGATCTCCTGCAGCTTGTCTAGCAACGGTGCTCCCGACGAAAGGGGCGCGTTCTACCGTTCGCAGGGGGAAGGGTCAACGACCGGGTGCCCCAGGGTGGAGGTGCCCGCCCCAATCTCTCACCCAATGGCTTTGCCCGAGGATGTCGTGGCACGAGGGGTGCAACCTTGGTCTGATACGCGTTCTGAAACTCCAGACACCCGCCCGGAGAGAAAATGTCCAAGCACCAAAAAGGCTTCACCCTCATCGAGCTGATGATCGTCGTCGCCATCATCGGCATCCTCGCCGCCATCGCCATCCCCAACTTCATCAAGTTCCAGGCGCGCTCGAAGCAGAGCGAGGCGAAGTCCAACTCGAAGGCGATGTTCACCGCCGAGAAGGCCTTCTACTCGGAGAAGGACCGCTTCTCGACTCTGGTCGGCGAGGTCGGCTTCGCGCCCGAGCGGAACAACCGCTACAACTACTTCCTCGGCGGCACGGGCGTCGACAACCGCAGCACCGCCATCGCCACCACCGCCACCACCGCGCAGGGCGTGCAGGCCGACGTGTTCAAGTACGGCGCCGCCTTCGCCACCACCACCATCGCCAACATCTGCACCAACGCGACGGGCGGGACCAACGCCGCGGCGTTCATTGGCTCGGACACGGCCGGCGCCACTTGGGGCGGCTTCGCGGTCGGCAACATCGACGCGGACTCCACCTTCGACGTCTGGTCGATCACCTCGAACAGCCGCGTGACCTCGTCCTGCGACAACATCGGCAACGTCTCGGGGGGCGAGCCCAGCAACGACTACAACGACGTCAACCGCTAGAGCACCGAACGGTTTGACTCCCGTCGCCAGACCGATCGGCGCTCTAGAGCACCGAACAGCTGACAAACCGCGGCGTCGCAAAACGCATCACCGGGGCGTTCTGCGCGTCGGCAGGCCAGGGGAGAGGTGCCGGGGTTCCCCACCCCACCCTCTCCCCGCAGCGGCCCCGCGCTCCGTGCTACTTTCGCTCCATGCAGCAGACGTTCGGCAAGTACGTCCTCCTCGACCGCATCGCCATCGGCGGGATGGCCGAGATCTTCCTCGCCCGCCAGACGGGTATGGAGGGCTTCGAGAAGACGGTGGTGCTGAAGAAGATCCGGCCCCACCTCGCCGAGAAGAAGAGCTTCGTGAAGATGTTCCTCAACGAGGCGAAGCTCGCGGCGCAGCTCTCCCACCACAACATCGTCCAGATCCTCGACCTCGGCCGGGCCTCGGGCAGCTACTTCATCGCCATGGAGTACCTGCACGGCCGCGACATGCGCCGCGTGCTCCCGCGGGCCGAACAGCAGGGGATCAGCTTCCCCATCGTCTACGCGTGCAAGATCGCCTCGCAGGTGCTCGAGGGCCTGTTCTACGCGCACCAGAAGGCCGACTTCTCTGGCGCGCCCCTCGGCATCGTCCACCGCGACGTCACGCCCGAGAACATCTTCGTGACCTTCGACGGCGGGGTCAAAGTCCTCGACTTCGGCATCGCCAAGGCCGCCAACATCGTCGAGCACGCGCGGGCCGGCGAGATCAAGGGCAAGCTGAGCTACATGTCGCCCGAGCAGTGCGCCGGCAGGCCGCTCGACCACCGCAGCGACCTCTTCTCGCTCGGCGTGGTGCTCTACGAGTGGGTGACGGGCTTCAAGCTCTTCACCGGCGAGAGCGACGTGGCCATCCTCAAGGCCATCACCGAGGGGCGCATCTACAAGCCGAGCTACTTCAAGGCCGACGTGCCCGAGCCCGTCGAGGCCATCTTGATGAAGGCGCTCGAGAAGGACCCTGCGAACCGCTACCAGAGCGCGTGGGAGATGCAGTTCGAGCTCGACCGGTTCCTCGCCAACAACGAGTTCACCCCCTCGAACAACCACCTCGCGACCTTCATCCGGCAGCTCTTCAAGGAGGAGATCGACGAGGAGCGCAGCCGGCTGGTGGGTTCGGGCGTGCAGCCCTCCGCGGTGGGCCTGTCCAACAGCCGCTTCGACGAGCTCGACGTGGATGCCCTGGCCTCGGGCGCTGCGGGCTCCGGGCCGCGCTACCTCGCCGAGCCGCCGCCGGCCGAGAGCACCGCGCCGCAGCGGCCGCGGCCGGGCAACCTGACGCTCGACCTCCTGCCCGAGGAGGACGCGCGGCTGCGCGGCATCGCCACGCGGCTGGGGATGACGCCGGAGGACCTCGCGCGCGAGATGCTGCGCGGGCACCTCAAGTTTCATTAGGATCGCAACCCGACAAGGACCACTCCCGCTCATGCCGATCGACACCCGCGTCCTCGCCGCCCCGCTCCAGAAGCACACCTGCGACCTGCTGGTGCTCTGCCTGCGCGAGGGCCCCGCCGGCGACCCGCGCTTCGCCGCGCTCGACAAGGTCTTCAAGGGACAGCTCGCCAAGGCCTGCGCCGAGGAGGAGTTCAAGGGCCGCGAAGGCCAGCAGCTGATGGTGCACGCCTTCGGCAAGCTGCCGGCGCGCAGGCTGCTCCTGCTCGGCCTCGGCAAGGAGAAGGGGCTCGACGCCTCGCTGGAGACCTTGCGGCAGGCGGCTTCGCGGGCGGTGAAGGCCTCGCGGCAGTCGGGCGCGAAGACGCTGGGCCTCTCCTGGCCCGCTGCCTCCGAGCCGCTGCGGCTCTCGCGCGAGGTGCAGGCGCTCGCCGAGGGCGCGGGCCTGGGCGGTTATCGATTCGACGCCTACCTGAAGGACAAGAAGCCGCTCAAGCTCACGGCGCTGAAGCTGCTCGTCGACGGCGAGGCGGCGCTGGCGGCGGGCGGCGGAACCAAGGAGCTGGTCGAGAGCGGCGCCATCCTCGGGGCGGCGATCGCGGCGGCCACCTGCGGCGCGCGCGACCTGGTCAACGAGTCGCCCTCGAAGATGACGCCCAAGGCGCTCGCCGAGGCGGCAGCGCGCGTGGCCAAGGAGCGCGGGCTGGTCTGCGAAGTCCACGGCCGCTCCGGCATCGAGAAGCTGGGCATGGAGCTGTTCCTCGCGGTGGCCCGCGGCTCGGATGAGAAGCCTGCGCTGGTGAAGCTGTCGTGGATCCCTCCCAGCTCACCGAGCTCACCGAGCGCAAAGGAGGCGGGCAAGCACAAGCCGCTCGTCATCGTCGGCAAGGCGGTCACCTTCGATTCGGGCGGCCTCTCGATCAAGACCGCGCAGGGCATGGAGGACATGAAGGTCGACATGGCCGGGGCCGCCGCGGTGATCGGCGCGATGGAGCTGGTCGCGCAGCTCGAGCCGCCGTTCCCCGTCCACGGCTTCTTCGGCGCCTGCGAGAACATGCCCGCAGGCAACGCCTACAAGCCGGGCGACGTGATCACGGGCAAGGCCGGCGTCTCGGTAGAAGTGCTCAACACCGACGCTGAGGGTCGCCTCGTGCTGGCCGACGTGCTGGCGTGGGCGGTGGAGCACGAGCCGGCGGCGATCATCGATCTGGCCACGCTCACGGGCGCCATCCTGGTCGCGCTCGGGCCGTGGACGGCGGGCCTCTTCTCCAACGACGACGCGCTCGCCGCCGAGGTGCAGGCCGCCGCCGCCGCCGCCGGCGAGTCGGTCTGGCGCATGCCGCTCCCGCCCGAGATGGAGGAGCTGATCAAGAGCCCCGTCGCCGATCTGAAGAACACCGGCGGGCGGTACGGAGGGAGCATCAACGCCGCGCTCTTCCTGCAGCGGTTCGTCGGCAAGGTGCCGTGGGTGCACCTCGACATCGCGGGGCCCGCGTCGCTCGACAAGGAGCGCGGGTACCTGCCGCGCGGCGGGACGGGGTCTGGCGTGCGGCTCCTGGCGGAGCTGGTGCGGCGGCGGGCGGCGCTGGCGGAATAGGCGCGTCCCCGCTGTTCGAGCGGCTGCCCTGACGGCTCTCACCGCAGCCCGTAGCCCGCTTCCCGCTGCGCGCGCACGGCCAGCACGGTCACCGTGTCGCTCGTCGGCGAATACCGACAAAGAGCGACGTAGCCGCTGGCACCCCGGCCGATCACCAGCTCACGCTTCCCGCGCCTCGCTGGCCGGCCGATCAGGGGGCTCGTTGCCAGCACGTCGATGGCCGCGAGGATCGCGCGCACCCGCTCTCCAGTGGCCTCGCTCTCGTGCTGCAGGAGGTGGCCCAGGATCCGGTCGAAGTCGTCCACCAGTCCCGGAGCGAGGACGATGCGCGCCACTGGCTACCGCTTCTTCTTCTTGGCAGCGGGACGCCGCGCCTTCGTCCCCGCCAGGCGCCCTTCGACGTAGCCGCGCACCGACTCCCACGAGAGGGTGGCACCCCCAGCGTCGATCTCGGCGGCGCGGCGGTCGGCCTCTGCGTCGAAGTCGTCGCGGAGGCCGGCGCGCTCCGCCTTCTCGGCGATCGCCTCGAGGATGAAGCCGTGAGTGGTGCTGCCCGCCTTGGCCGCAGCGGCGGCGACACGGAGCTTGAGCGCTGGGGGAAGCCTGATCGTCGTGGTGGTCGCTGCCATGGATCCCTCGTGAACGGAGTGTAGCACAGCTGTGCTACCTACTGCCCCTTGTGACACCGTTGCCCTCGTGCTTGACCGCGTGCCCTCTTGCGAGCGATGGGTTTCAACGGAATGGATCCGACGCCGCCCGCGCCTCCCGGTGCACCGCCCTCCCCGGAGGCGAAGCCGTCTGCCGAGGCAAAGCCGCCCGCGATGACGGGCGCCGCCGACAAGCCGCCCGCCGCGCTGCCATCCCAGCAAGCCGTCGGCGCCCTCGGCCCCTCCGGTCGGCTGCTCCCGCCCAAGCAGGACTGCCCCGACGTCGAGCGCTGCTTCAGCGACGGCTCGCAGATCGGCCACCTCTGCGGCTTCGGCCCCATCTGCGGCACCTGCGTGGTCTACAAGATCATCGAAACGCGGCGCGGCCTCTTGCTCGGCACTTGCCGCGTGCGCAGCGACCGCGGCGAGTTCCCCTGCACCGCGCCCATCTGCGCCTCCTACCTGCCGCGGCAGGGCGCGCTCGATGCCCGCGGCAAGGCCACGGGCGGCTCGAGCGCGGTGACGCTGACCATCGCCAGGCAGGCCCAGAAGGTCGGAGTTTCAACCCAGCGCGAGCCGCGGGCCGCACCGCCGCTCGTGCGCAGAGCGCCCATCCCCGATGGGCCGCTCGAGGAGTTCGAGATGACGCGTGAAGAGCTCAAGGCGCTGATCCGCGAAGCGATGGACGAGGAGCGCGGGGGCGGCGCCGCGGTGGTGGCCGGCAAGTGGGAGGGCGGAACTGTATTACTCAAGCCCCAGGACCCGGCGCTGCAGGCGAAGGAGCTGCCCATCGACGCCCTCCTGCACAAGGTGGTGATGGTCCGCGACAAGCTGCGGGTGCTCGAGCAGAAGCTCAACGCGCACCCCAAGCTGACCGACCACGAGAAGGTCGAGCTGCAGGCGTACATCACGGGGTGCTACGGGTCGCTGACGACGTTCAACGTGCTCTTCCGGGATCGCGAGGATGGCTTCGTGGGAACGGGCGGGAAGTGAGGCACCAGCCGGAGCCCCTCGCCGCGCTTCTCTTTGCCGCGCTTGCGATCTCGCTGGTGATGGCCTTCGACGCGCGGGCCCAGACGCCGCCCCTTCCGCCTGCTCCTGTGGCCTCGCCTGCGGGAGCTACCGGGACGGCGCCGACGCCTGCGGCGACTGCGGCGACCCCGATCGCCGCGCCCGCGCCAGCCGCTCCACCGACCCCGCCGCCCGAGCCTTTTGGCCTCACGCCAGAGCGGCTCGTCGTGCTGCAGGCCGCGCTGCGCACGGCAGGGCTCGACGGATGGCTGTTCGCCGACTTCCGCCGCTCCGACCCGATCGCCTACCGCGTGCTCAACCTGGACCTCTCGGGCGCGCGCTCGCGGCGTTGGTACTGCCTCATCCCCGCGCAGGGCGCGCCCCGCAAGCTGGTGCACGCGATCGAGCCCCGCGCGCTCGACGGCGTGCCGGGCAGCGCGGCGGTCTATGCGAGCTGGCGCGAGCGCGACAAGGAGCTCGCGCGCCTGCTGCAGGGCGCCCGGAGAGTCGCGATGGACTGGTCGCCGCGCAACGAGATCCCCACCGTGTCGCGCGTCGACGGCGGGACGCTGGAGCTGGTCCGTTCGCTGGGCGTGGAGCCGGTCTCGGCCGCGGACCTGATCGCGCTCGCAGCCAGCACGCTCTCGGCGGCAGAGCTGGCTGACCAGGCGCGCACCACCGAGCTGCTGGGCAAGAGCCTCGACGCGGTCGCCGAGGAGGCCGCGCGCCGCATCCGCGCCGGCACGCCCGCCACCGAGAAGGAGCTGCAGGAGTTCGCGCAGGCGCGGTGGAAGGCCGATGGGCTGCTCGGTGAAGGCTGGCCCGGCGTCTCGGCAGACGCGCACACCGCCGACCCGCACTACGCTCCGGCCGCGCAAGGCTCGGCGGCGGTGGTCGCCGGGAGCTTCTTGCTGCTCGACTTCGCGACGCGGGCTGCGAGCGGGCCGCACTCGATCTTCGCGGATCTGACGAAAGTGTATTACATCGGAGAGAGAGTACCCTCCGAGGTGGCCAAGGCCGCCAGCGCCGTCTTCGGCGCCCGCGACGCCGCGCTGGCGCTGCTCAAGGCCCGGCTCGAGAACGGCGCAGCGGTGACCGGCGCGGAGGTGGACACCGAGGCGCGCCGCGTGCTCATCGCCGCCGGCTACGGCGACCGGATCCTCCACCGCACGGGCCACTCGATCGACACGCACGGCCACGGCGACGGCGTGAACAACGACGACTTCGAGACCCACGACGCGCGCCGCCACCTGGTGAACACCTGCTTCTCCATCGAGCCCGGCGTGTACCTCGCCGGCCGGTTCGGGGTCCGCAGCGAGATCGACGCGTGCATCCTGCCGGGCGCGCCCGGCGGGCCGAAGGCGCGGCTCGAGGTGCGCGGCGGAGGTCCCCTGCAGCAAGCGGTGCAGGTGCTGCGCTAGCGCTTTGCTAGCCGCGCGGCTCCTGCTGCGAGAGGCAGTGCAGCGTGCCGAGGCCCCAGACGAGGTCGACCGCGTGGATGCCCACCACGCGCCGCTCGGGGAAGAGCCGCGCGAGGACGCCGAGCGCCTCGCGGTCGGCCGGGTCGTTGAAGGTCGGCACCAGCACCGCTTCGTTGCCGATGTAGAAGTTGGCGTAGCTCGCGGGCAGCCGCTGGCCGTCGAGCACCATGGGGCGCGGCATCGGTAATTCGACTACCGAGAGCGGCCGGCCGTCCTGGTCCTTGGCGCGCTGCAGGCGCTTCAGGTTGTCCTTCAGCCGTTGGTAGTTCTCGTCGCGCGGGTCCTTCTCGGAGGCGATGACGACGGTCCGGCCCTCGACGAAGCGGGCGAGATCGTCGACGTGCCCGTGGGTGTCGTCGCCGGCGATGCCCTGTCCCAGCCAGATGGTGTGCGGCGCGCCGAGCTGCTCGGCGAAGACCTGCTCGTAGTCCGCGCGAGAGAGGCCCGGGTTGCGCTCCTGCACCTTGGAGAGCAGGCACTCCTCGGTGGTGAGGATCGCGCCGCGGCCGTTGACGTCGATCGCCCCGCCCTCGAGCACGATCCGGTGGCCCGTCTCGGCGTGACCGGTGCGCTCGGGCATGGTCAGCGGCAGGTCGAGGTGCTGCGCGACCACCTCAGGCAGGCGCATGTCGCGCTGGTGGTTCGGGTACTTCGCCCAGCCGTTGAAGCGGAACCCGCACGCAGCGCGGCCGCGCGGGCCCACCAGGATCTGCGGGCACGAGTCGCGGGTCCAGACGCGGTCGGTGGCTGCGCGCACGAAGTCCACGCGGTCGAGGTCCACGCCGACGCGCTTGAGGAGCTTGCGCGCCTCCTTTTCGAGCGCGGCGGTGACCAGCAGGCGCACCGTCTCGCCAACGGTGAGGTGCCGGATGATCTCGCCGTAGACCCACGGGATGGGCGCGAGCTTGCCTGGCCAGTCCTCGGGCTCGTGGGGCCACGCGAGCCAGGTGGCCTCGTGCGGCTCCCACTCGGCGGGCATCCGCGACGCGGCCTGCTTGGGGCGCGTCACTTCGACCCCGCCGCGGGCGGCTTCCCCGGGGTCTCGTCGATGAACCGCTGCGTGATCTGCCCGTAGGCGTCGATGCGCCGGTCGCGGAGGAACGGCCAGTTGCGGCGCACGCTCTCCTGGTGGGCGCGGTCGATCTCGACGATGAGGAGCTCGTCCTCGGTGCGCCCCGCCTCGGCCAGCACCACCCCGAACGGATCCGACACGAACGACCCGCCCCAGAACTCGATGCCCGCGCCGGCCGCTGCGCCCCCGGGAGGGAGCTCGTGGCCCACACGGTTGACCGCCACGACGTAGGCGCCGTTGGCGATCGAGTGCGACCGCTGGATGGTGCGCCAGGCGTCGGCCTGCGCCGCGCCGAACTGCGCTTTCTCGCCCGGGTGCCAGCCGATCGCCGTCGGGTAGAAGAGCACGTCGGCGCCGGCGAGCGCGGTCAGGCGCGCGCCTTCGGGGTACCACTGGTCCCAGCAGATGAGCGTGCCGATCCGGCCGACCTTGGTGTCGAAAGCGCGGAAGCCGAGGTCGCCCGGGGTGAAGTAATACTTCTCGTAGTACGCGGGGTCGTCGGGGATGTGCATCTTGCGGTAGACGCCCAGCAGCTCCCCGTCCGCGTCGATGATCACCGCGGTGTTGTGGTAGAGGCCCGGCGCGCGCCGCTCGAAGAGCGAGCCGACCAGGACGACGCCGCACTCCTTGGCGACCGCCTGCAGCGCTGCCGTCGTCGGGCCCGGGATCGGCTCGGCGAGGTCGAACACCGAGGCGTCCTCGCGCTGGCAGAAGTAGGGCGTGCGGAAGAGCTCCTGCGTGCAGACGAGGTTCGCGCCCTTGGCCGCGGCCTCGCGGATCTTCGCGAGCACCTTGGCGACGTTGGCGTCGGGGTCCGCGCTGCACGACATCTGCACCAGACCGACCTTGAACTTCTTGGGCATGCTCGGTGTCATAGGGCGCCCGATCTGCCTGCGCGCGGGGGGCGTGTCAATCGCGCAGCTCACCGGCGACCACCGTGCCTGCCACCCGCGCGGACTTCAGCGCTTCCGGCGCGAGCGCGTAGAGGTCGTCCGCCCAAAGCGTCAGATCGGCCTCCAAGCCTTCGCGCAACTGTCCGCGCAGGTGCTCGGCGTGCTCGGCATAGGCCGCGCCCCAGGTGAAGCCGCGCAGCGCCTCGTCGAGCGTCAGCCGCTGCTCGGGCATCCAGGCCGCGCTCGCTCCAGCGGGGATTCGCGCCACTGCTGCCGCGAGCCCAAGGCGCGGGTCGGGAAGCTCTACTGGCACGTCGCTCCCGAGCGCCAACACCGCGCCCGCCTGCAGCGCCTGCCGCCACGCGTAGGCGCCGCGCTGCCGCTCGGTGCCGTGACCGAGGCGGGACTCGGCCCAGCGGCCGTCGCTGTTCGCGTGGATCGGCTGCATCGAGGCCACCGCGCCCGAGGCCGCCAGCAGCCGGGCGTCCTGCGGCCGCAGCAGCTGCAGGTGCTCCGCGCGCGGGCGCAGCCGCGCTCCGCCGAGCGTGCGCGCGCCCTCTTCGAAGGCGCTGAGCACGGCAAAGCAGGCCTCGTCGCCGATGCAGTGGACCCCGGGCTGCACGCCCAGCGAGAAGAGCCGGAGGATGCGCCGACGCAGCTCGTGCGGCTCGGTCACCCAGAGGCCGGTGTTGCCCGCGTCATCCTCGTAGGGGTCGAAGAGCGCGGCGCCGCGGCTGCCGAGCGCGCCGTCGGCGAAGAGCTTCACCGAGCCGCCGGAGAGGCGCGGCGAGCCCGGCAGCTCCCGCGGCGTGGCCTTGCCAATGCTCGTGTTCGCAATGGTTGGTGTTGCAATGGTTGCCAAAGTCAACCTCTCCGCCGCGCGCTGCGCCCCGAAGCGCCGCAGCCGGCGGTCGAGCTCGTCGTCGGAGCAGCCGCCGTCGATCATCGCGTGGACGCGGATCGGCAGGGCGCCCCTCGACGCGAGGCGCTCGAGCACCTCGAGCAGGAGCGGCCCGGCGGCGGCGTCGTGCAGGCCGGTGAGCCCCTGGTCGCGCAGGGCGTTGAGGCCGCGCAGCACCAGCACCTCCAGCTCCGCCGCGGTGGGCGGCGGGATGCGCGCGGTGACCAGATCGGCCGCGGTGTCGATCAGCGTGCCCGCGGGCGCGCCGCCGTCGCGGCGGAGGATGCGGCCGCCCGGCGGATCCTGCGTGGCCCGGTCGAGCCCGCAGGCGGTGAGCGCACGGGCGTTCACCCAGAGCGCGTGGACATCGACCCGCGCGAGCGCCACCGGGTGGTCGGGAACGGCGGCCGTGAGCGCGTCGAGAGTGGGGAACTCCGGAGGGCTCCAGCGCGTCTGGTCCCAGCCGCCGCCGCGCAGCCACTGCCCGCGCGGGGTGGTCTTCGCCCTCTCGCGCACGCGCGCGACGCACTCGGCCTCGCTGGTGCAACCGGCGAGGTCCACCTCCACCAGCGTGCGGCCGTAGAGGCCCGCGTGGCCGTGCGCATCGACGAGGCCCGGGGTGATGCAGCCGCCCCCCAGGTCGAGGACACGGGCGTTCACCGAAGCCGCGGCCTCGCAGTCGGCGCGGGTGCCCACGCGGGCGATGTGCTCGCCGCGCACCAGCACCGCCTCGGCGCGCGGCTGCGCCGGGTCCTGCGTGTGGACGGCGCCGAGGAGCAGGAGGTCGCGAGCAGGCATCGGCGGACGGTAGCAGAGTGCGTGCCCGGCGACGCCTACCCGCGCCGCCCGCCCTACCGCTGCTCGCGCGCGTGCGCCTGGCGGACCGCCAGGAGCACTCCGGAAGGGAGCCGCTCCATCGCCAGCACTACCTTCCGGTCATGCACGGCGCGGACGGCCCGGAGCGGTATGGTGAAGTCGCCTGCGTTCTCGACGAAGACGACGAGGTCCGGGCGCCCGAACGGGGCGACCTCGCGCACGGCGCCGAAGGCCTCGCCGCCCTCGCTGCCAAACACCTGATCCCCGACCTGAACCAATGGAAGCCTGCGCATCTGGCCCTCCTTAGCGCCGGCGAGCGCTGTCCCGCCTTCCGGCTATAACCGCGCCCCCCGGCAGGTGCCCGTGCAAAGCGCTGCTGGCGCGGTAGACGGCGCCTTGCGATGCTCTCCTCCAGGATGTTCGCGCCGCCCTCCACTCCTGCAGCGCCCGCGCTCACCGTGCGGGTCGCCATCGCCCCCCTCGACCTGCGGCTCTCGCTCGCCTTCCAGAACGTGGCCGCCTCGAAATGAACGCCCCCCGGCGTGCGTTACACTTGCAGCCATGGGAACCGTGAGCCGCAAAGGCAAGCGCCTCGACAAGACCCTGCTGATCGCGCTCGGCCTCTCGGCGCTGGCGGGCGTCTTCCTCTGGCACTCGTGGGTGCTCTACCCGTTCAAGCTGCTGGTGGTCTTGATGCACGAGAGCGGGCACGCGGTCGCCGCGCTCCTGGTGGGCGGCTCGGTCGACGTGATCAAGGTCAGCCCCGACGAGGGCGGCGTCACCTGGAGCCGCTTCAACCCCACCTTGCTCCGGCAGATCGTCGTCTCCAGCGCGGGCTATCTCGGGTCCACCGTGTCGGGCTGCGTCTTGATGTTCGTCGCCAGCCGCTCGAAGGAGGCGCGGGTCCCGCTCTATGCGCTGGCGGTCTGGACGGGCGCGGTGGCCGTCCTCTGGGTGCGCGACCTCTTCACGCTGCTCTTCACGCTCGGCTGCACCGCCGCGCTCATCGTGCTCGCGCGCGTCGACTTCCCGGCGGGCGTGCGCCGCGCCGTCCTCGCGTTCCTCGCTTCGTTCTCGGTGCTCTACGCGCTCTTCGACATCAAGGATGACCTGCTTCACCTCACCTCGCGCGGCGGCGGCCAGAGCGACGCCGACGCGCTCGCGAGCGCCACTTTCATCCCCGCCGTCGTCTGGGGCGTTCTCTGGGGCGCGCTCTCGCTCGTGCTGGTGGCGGTCGCGCTGAAGTGGTCGCTGGTGGGCCGCGGCGAAGCAGTCTCCGCGCCGGCGCGGCCCCTGCGGTCGACAGGCATGGAGAGCTGACTCTCGGCTCTCGCTCCCGGTGACTGGGCGCTACTTCCGCGGCCGCATCCGCAGCGCGACGAACTCCTCGAGCGCGCCCAGCCTCGAGAGGTACGGGTTCTTCTCCCGCTCGCGCCCGATGCTCGACACCGGCACGTCGCCGTAGTGGTGCCCAGGGTAAAGTGTCACACCCGACCCCAGCTCGGAGAGCCGCTTCAGGCTCTGCCACATCTGCTCGGGGTCGCCGCCCCTCAGATCGCAGCGGCCGCAGGCGTTGACGAAGAGCGTGTCGCCCGAGAAGACCGCGCCCTCGCCCGTGCCCGGCCCGGCCTCCAGGTGATAAGTAATACTCCCCGGCGTGTGGCCCGGGGTGTGGAGTGCGCGGAGCCGCAGCGGGCCCACCTCGATGGCGTCGCCGCCCGCGAGCCCCCTCGCCTCGCCCTGGACTTCTTGGGGCAGGTCGCCCAGGTCGGCCGCGCCGGCCAGCACGCGCACTCCCTGCGCCTCCAGCAGCGGCGCGAGCCCCGAAGTGTGGTCGGCGTGCCAGTGCGAGACGAGCGCGTGGGTGAGCTTGCGGCCGTCGGCGGCGAGCTGCTGCAGGACGGCGTCGACGTCCCAGGCGCAGTCGATCACCGCCGTCTCCGCAGAGCCCTCCGCGCCCACCAGGTAGACGAAGTTCGCCATCGGCCCGAGCTGCAGCTGCTTGAGGTAGAGGCCCATGGCCGGTCACCCACGCGAGAGAGGGAGCTCGCTTGTAGCCCCAAAGCGCGGCGGCCTCCAACGGGGCCCTCGCCTGCAGCGCCCTGGCGCGGCGTCCTGGCACGCGGCTCCTGGCCGCTCCCCGCGGATCCGGCGCGGTGGTACCTTGCGACCACTCGTTGACGGCGGTCGCCTTCAGAGAGGGAGCGATGTCTCAGAAAGAGCATTGGGAGCGCGTCTATCAGACGAAGGCCGCGACGCAGGTGAGCTGGTTCCAGGAGAAGGCCGAGCGGTCGCTGCGGCTCATCCGCGAGACGGGCGTCGGGCCCGACGCCGCCATCCTCGACGTCGGCGGCGGCGCCTCGGTGCTGGTGGACGACCTCCTCGCCGAAGGCTTCCGCGACCTCACCGTGCTCGATCTCTCGGGCGCCGCGCTGCAGGCGGCCCGCAAGCGCCTCGGCCCCGCCGCGGACCAGGTCCGCTGGCTCGAGGCCGACATCACGCAGGTCGCGCTCCCCGAAGCGAGCGTGGACGTCTGGCACGACCGCGCGGTCTTCCACTTCCTCACCGCGCCGGACGCTCGCGCTCGCTACGTGCAGACTGCGCTTGCGGCGGTGAAGCCCGGCGGGCACCTGATCGTCGCCACCTTCGCCGAGGACGGCCCGACGAAGTGCAGCGGCCTGGAGATCGTCCGCTACTCGTCCGAGACGCTCCACGCCCAGTTCGGCCCCGCCTTTTCGATGGAGCGCAGCGAGCGTGAGGAGCACCGCACCCCGGGCGGCTCGGAGCAGCGGTTCATCTACTGCTGGTGCCGTCGATAAGCTTCGGTAGCCCGGCTAGTCTAGTGCAGCCCCTGGCGCCCCGCCGGCCGCTCGGTCTTGGCGAGCGCCACCGCGTTGCGGAAGTCCTCGGCGGTCCGCCGCACCACCGCCGGCAGGGCGAGGAGCGCCAGCGCGGCGAGCCCGGTGAAGGTGGCTACCACGGGCCGCTGCAGCAAGAGGTCTGCCGCGGCGAAAGCGACCCCGAGGGAGATCATCAAGAGCGACCCCAGGCGCGGGCTCCAGCGGCGGCGCAGCTCCGGGCACGCGCCCACCGTCTCGGGCACGACCCCGCGCGACGAGCCTTGCGGCGCCCGCTGCTAGACGTCGATCTCGCGGACCTCGCTCGACCGCTCCATGATGAAGCGGAACCGGGCGCCCACGTCCTTGCCCATCAGCTCGGCCATCACCCGGTCGGTCTCCAGCTTGTCGCTGATCTCCACCCGCAGCACGCTGCGCTTCTTGGGGTCGAGCGTGGTGCGCTTCAGGTCGTCGGCCGACATCTCGCCCAGACCCTTGAACCGCGTGATGACGGGCTTGGTGTTCCCCTTCTGGTGCTCGGCGACCAGCCGGTCGCGGTCCTTCTCGTCGAGCGCCCAGAAGACCTGCTTGCCGAGCTCCACCCGGTAGAGCGGCGGCTGGGCGATGAAGACGTGCCCCGCCTCGATCAGCCCCCGCAGGTGCCGGTAGAAGAACGTCAGCAGCAGCGTGGCGATGTGGTGGCCGTCGGAGTCGGCGTCCATCAAGAGGAATACTCTTCCGTAGCGCAGCCGGGTGACGTCGAAGCCGTCGCCGATGCCGCAGCCGAGCGCCGAGACGATGTCCTGCAGCTCTTTGTTGTTGGCGATCTTGTCGGTGCCGGCCTGCTCGGAGTTGAGCACCTTGCCGCGCAGCGGGAGGATCGCCTGCGTGCGCCGGTCGCGGCCCTGCTTGGCCGAGCCGCCGGCGCTGTCGCCCTCGACGATGAAGATCTCGCTGTCGGCCGGGTCGGTAGACGAGCAGTCGGCGAGCTTGCCTGGCAGGTTGAGCTTGTGGCTGACCGCGCTCTTGCGGCTGACCGCCTGCGAGGCCGCGCGCGACGCCTCGCGGGCGCGGGCGGCGAGGATGATCCGTGCGAGGATCGCCTCGGACACGCTCTGGTTCTCGTTGAGCCACTTCTCGACCGCCGGCCGGATGACGCCGTCGACCTGGGCCGCCACCTCGGGGTTGTTGAGCCGGCCTTTGGTCTGCCCCTGGAACTGCGGCTCGATCACGTAGCAGGAGAGGATGGCGAGCAGGCCCTCGCGGATGTCCTCCGCGGTTAGTGTCACACCCTTGGGCGAGTGGCCGTGCGTCTCGATGTAGTTGCGCACCGCCTTGACCAGGCCGGACCGCAGCCCGGCCTCGTGGGTGCCGCCGCTGGAGGTGGGGATGCCGTTGACGTAGCTCTTGATCGCCTCGTCGGTGGCCTCGGTCCAGCAGAGCGCCACCTCCAGCCGCATCTCGCCTTCGGACGACTTGTAGAACGACGCGCCGGGCGCGATCTGCACGCCGGTCTGCGTCTTGGGATCGAACAGCCCAGGCTGCTCACCCGCGGTGATCGGCGCGCCGAGCGCCAGCGTGGCGCCCTCAACGGAGCCACCGATGGCGTCCGGGTCGTGCGCCACCGGCTCGCCGCCCTGCTCCGGCTCGACGCTCACCGCGCCCGCGCGCTGGACGCTGGCGCCGCGCGCCACCGGCGCCGCCGGCACGGTGGCCTTGCCCCGCTCGGCGACCAGCTTGCCGAGGTACTCGGCGATCCCTCCATCGTGCTTGAAGTTGATCTCCTCGGCGGGGCTCTTCGTCTCGTCGCGCCACGCCACCTCCATGCCGCGGTGAAGATAGCTCTTCGCCTCCAGCCGCTCGCGGATGAGGGCGGCGTCGAACTTCAGCCGCTCACCGAAGACCTCGGTGTCGGGCGTGAAGGTCGTGTGGGTGCCCGTGCCGCGCGCGTTGCCCTCGGCCCTGAGCTTGGTCTTGGGGACGCCGCGCTCGTAGGTCTGTAGATGCCACTTGCCGTCGCGCTTGATCTTGATGTCGAGCTTCGACGAGAGCGCGTTGACCACCGACGAGCCCACGCCGTGGAGTCCGCCCGAGTGGAGGTAGTTGCCCTGCTCGAACTTGCCGCCCGAGTGCAGCGTGGTCAGCAGCACCTCGACCGCCGGCTTGCCGAACTTGGGCATGATGTCGACGGGGATGCCGCGCCCGTCGTCGGTGACCGTGATGGTGCGGCCGTCGCGGTGGAGCGTCACCTCGATGCGCGAGGCATATCCGTTGATCACCTCGTCGACGGAGTTGTCCAATATCTCCCAGAGGAGGTGGTGATACCCGGTACTATCTGTCCCGCCGATATACATGGCGGGCCGCTTGCGGACCGGGTCGAGGCCTTCGAGGACCTGGATGTCGGACGCGTTGTAGGTGGCTTTCTTGCTGGCCATTTCCTAGTCCTTCTCCGGCTTGTCGTTCTTTTCGTTCTTGCCCACGCCACCCAGCGGCGCCTGCTTCGGCTCGGGCGCAGGGAGCGGCACGAAGACGAGCTCCACCGGCCCCGCCACCAGCTTGTCCTTGCGCACCAGCTCCCGCCCGCGCCCGCCGCGCGCGACGATCTCGCCCTTGCGCAGCTCGAGCTCGACCTGCTTGCCCTTCTCGCTCTCCAGCCGGATCACTTGATGGTCGCCGCGCTTCTCGTCGGCCACCTTGAGCGCGATCACCTGGTCGCCCTCGTCGAGCTTGATCACCGTGACGCCCTTCCCCGGGCCCGACAGCTCGTTCACCTCGGCCACCGTGCAGACGAGCGCGTGGCCCCGCTCGCTCACCACGCCGAGCAGCTGCTCGGGCAGCGCCTCGGTGATGAAGGCGAGCTCGTCCCCCTCGGGAGGCCGGGCGAACCGGCGGCCCGAGCGCGTCGAGACCTCGGTGTGCGCCAGCAGCGGGAAGCGCAGCCCGAAGCCGTGCCTGGAGACCGCGAGTAATACACCTGGCCGCGGCAGGCGCGGGTCGAGCGAGAGCGCCCCCACCACCCGCTCGCCGTCGTCGAACTTGAAGAGCTTCTGCACGGGGTCGCCGTAGCCCGTCGAGGCCGGGACGTCGTTGAACCGGGTGACGTACGCCGTGCCCGTAGAGGAGAAGATGACCAGATTTGCCTTCAGTGAGCCCGCCAGCACGTAGGTGACCGAATCGCCCTCGCGCAGCCGGGTGGTGGACGGGTCCTTGATCTCGCGCGCCCGCTTGATCCAGCCGTCGCGCGTGATCACGACGTGGGCGTCCTCGTCGGAGATGAAGGCGTCGTCGGCGAGCTCCACCTCTTCGCCGGCGCCGCCGATGCGCGTGCGCCGCTTGCCCTCGGCGTGCTTCACCGACTCCTGCAGCTCGTCGCGCACCGTGTTCCAGCGCAGCTTCTCGCTGCCCAGCACGCGCTCGATCTTCTTCTGCTCGGCGCGCTTCTCCTCGGCCTCCTTCTGGATGACGAGGATCTCCAGGCGCGCGAGCTTGAAGAGCTTCATCTCGAGGATGGCGTCGACCTGCTCTTCGTCGAGCCCGAACCGCTTCTGCAGCTTGCCGGCGGCGTCGGTCTTCCCGTCGCTCTTGCGGATGATCTTGATCATCTCGTCGAGCGCGTCATAGACCTTCTCGAAGCCCTCCAGGACGTGCAGTCGCTTCAAGACCGCGGCGAGGTCGTGCTGCAGGCGCCGCGTCACCACCTCGAAGCGGAACTTGAGGAACTCCTCCAGCATGCGCTTGAGATTCAGCCGCTCGGGCGCGCCCACCTCGGGGTTCTCGGTGGGGATGAGGCAGGTGAGGTTGACGTTGAAGTTCGACTGCAGCGTGGTGTGCTTGTAGAGGAACGCCATCACCAGCTCGACGTTCGAGTCCCGCTTCAGCTCGAGCACCACCCGGATGTCCTTGGTGGACTCGTCGCGCACGTCGGTGATCAGCGGGATCTTCCGCTCGCTCACCAGCTCGCCGATCTTCGCCACCAGCGTGGACTTGTTGATGGCGTACGGGATGCTGGTGAGGACGATCTGCTGCCCGCCGCGGGGCAGGTCCTCCAGCTTGTACTCGCCGCGCACCCGCAGCGAGCCCTGGCCCGTCTCGTAGATCTCGCGCAGCTCTGCCTTGTTGTTGAGCAGCTGCCCGCCGGTGGGGAAGTCGGGCCCGCGGATGTACTTGAGGAGGTCCTTCACCTCGAGCGCGGGGTCTTCGATGAGGGCGATGCACGCCTCGACCAGCTCGACCGCGTTGTGCGGCGGGATGTTGGTCGCCATGCCGACGGCGATGCCCGTGGCCCCGTTCATCAGGAGCTGCGGCAGGCGCGCCGGCACCACGATGGGCTCGGTGCGGGAGCCGTCGTAGCTGGGCCGGTAGTCGACCGTGTCGCTGGCGAGGTCGTCGAGGATGTCGCCGGCGAGCGGCTGCAGCTTGCACTCGGTGTAGCGGTAGGCGGCGGCGGAGTCGCCGTCGATCGAGCCGAAGTTGCCGTGGCCGTCCACCAGCGGGTAGCGCAGCGACCAGTCCTGCGCCATGCGGACCAGCGCGTCGTAGATCGAGGAGTCGCCGTGCGGGTGGTAGCGGCCCATGATCAGGCCCACCACCTGCGCGCTCTTCTGCTGCTTGGCGTCGGCCGTGAGGTTCAGGTCGTTCCACATCCCGTAGAGGATGCGGCGCTGCACGGGCTTGAGGCCGTCGCGCACGTCGGGGAGCGCGCGCGAGGTGATCACCGAGAGCGCGTAGTTGAGGTACCGCCTGCGGGCTTCCTCGTGGAGCGGGGCGGGAGTGCCGCCGCCTCCGCCGCCCACGCCGCCGCCTCCAGACCTGCGCCCGCCGCCGCCGCCGCCGCTGCTCGGAGGCGCGCCCGCGGAGCCGCCAAGAGGACCGCCAAGAGGACCGCCAAGCGGCGCCGGAGGTGCTCCGCCCGTGGGAGAGGCCGCGCCGAGACCGGGCGCCAGTGCCGTGCCCGCTGCTGCCGTGCCCGCTGCTGCCGAGGTCGCTGCTGCCGTCGCGGCCGAGGTCGCTGCCGTGCCTGTCGCCGAACCAACCGCCGTGCCCGCCATCGCGCTCCCTGTGCCTTCCTTGCGACTGCCGTACGCGAACAGATCTGCTGCCGGCGCAGCGCCTGGCCGCGCCGCTGCCGGAGCCTGCGCGCCGGGTGCCTGCGGCCTGGCGGCAGCGACGTCTTTCTCCTGCGCCTTCTTGTCCGCGGAGCCGCCAGCCGAGCCGCTCTTGGCGCCCGCGCCGAAGATGCTCATCTGTTCAGTCATGGCTGGCGTTCATCGCGCATCTGGCGATCTGGGGCAAGAGCGGAAAGCATGGAGCACCCTACACGGGGGGTCTGACAGCGGGCCCGCGCGGTTGCCGGAGTGAAGGGACCTGTGACGAGGTTCACTGCCATCCCTCGCAGCGGGCGGCTACATTGGTCCGGCAGCACCAACCCACCGTCAACGGAGTCCTTCGTGTCCAAGCATCTCCTCAGCTTCTCGGTTCTGGCCGCAGCTCTGCTGCTCTCCAGCGCCGCTGACGCGCTCTGCCGGCAGCCCAAGCTCGGCAACCTGCAGCGCGAAGTGAACGCGGCCTGCAAGCAAGCGGGCGCCTTCTCCTGCAAGCTCAGCCAGTCGTGCGTGGTGCTCAAGGCCAACAAGGCCAAGGCCATCCGCTGCGCTGTCTCCCGCGAGGCGATCAACAGCCAGTGCTTCGGCGGCGGCGACGTCGGGCACAAGACCGCGGCCACCAACGCCCGCACCGCCGAGTCGTTCTGCCAGGCGAAGCTCGTCCAGAAGCCGTGCCCGTAGGACCTCCCGAGGCCGCCATGACCCACTCCACCGCAGCGCTCCGGCGCACCCTCGAGCACGCCTTCGCCGGCACCGCTCCGCCGCCGCAGCCGATTCCGCCCGCACCCGTCGGGCATCCTGGCCACGAAGAGCGCCAGCAGCTGGCTGCTGCCTTCGCCGGCAAGTCGTGGTGGGACGTGCCCGTCGCGGTCGCGCAGCACCACCACGACGCGCTGCCGTTCTTCAGCGACGAAGGGTTCCGTCACTTCCTTCCAGCCTGGCTCCGGGGCGCGCTCGAGCCGGACACCGACCTCGACTTCTTCGCGCTCCAAGAGCTGCGACCGCCGCCGGGGGTGGCCGAGCGCGCTGCCTTCGAGGGGCGTGTGGCCGGCTTCAGCCCCGAGCAGCGGGCCGCGATCGCTGCCTTCCTCGCGCACCTCGCACCGGACGACTTCGACGCCGAGGCGCTGGCGGCGGCGCGGCGCTTCTGGACCTGACCAGCGCTGGACGGCGGGAACCGCAGTGAAGACTGGCGGCGTCAGATCTCCTTGGGCGACTCGCACCAGGTCGCGTTGAACGACCTTCGCGCGGCCATCGCCGCCCACCTCAAGGCCGGCCCCGCCTGCCTCGCCATCCTCGCGCAGCGCTTCATCGACGAGAAGAAGACGCCGATCGAGAACTTCGCCAAGGAGTGGACGAGCGCGGTGGCGCCGCCGGTGAAGGTGGCGACGGTGACCTTCACGCAGCAGACCTTCGACATGCCCGCGCAGAACAAGTTCTGCGAGGACCTCTCGTTCAACCCGTGGCGGACGCTGCCCAACCAGCGACCGCGGGGCAGCCTGAACCGCGTGCGCAAGGCCATCTACGAGGCGGTGGCGGCCCGCCGGCACCAGGACAACCACGCGCAGCGCAAGGAGCCCGACGGGACCGAGAAGTTCTGACCCCGAGCGGCAGCTTGGGAGATCACCGAGGAGCCCCTCGAAGGAGCCGCGGCGCTGCCGGTCCCGCCGCGCTCGCGCCGGGCCTACTGCGCGGTGAGCGTGCCCGCCGCGATGCCCACCGCCGAGAGGGACCCGTCGGCCAGCAGGACCTGCGCCTTCGTCGCCGCGAGCGCCACCGCGCCCCTGGCGGCGCCGGCCTTCAAGTCGAGCGCCACCCGGGCCAGCACGCCGTTGAGCGCGACCGCGCCTCCGAGGCCCTTCTTCGCCGTCACCCCTTGCAGCAGCGCGCCGGTCGCCTTGCCGCGGAGCGCCAGCACGCCCGTCCCCAGCGCGAGCACCGTGCCGTTCTGGATCAGCTCGGTGTCCGCGGCTGCCACCTTGGTCCAGGTGGCGAAGGCGGCGTCGGCGCTGAGCGTGAAGGCGAGGCCGCTGCCGGCAGGCGCGCCGACGCCGGTGAGGTCGAGCACCAGGTGCGTCGCGGTGCTCAGCCCGGCGTTCTTCTTCAGTTGGTAGGTGCCGCTCACCGGATCGGTCCAAGCGAGCGCGGTGGCCGCGCCGGACGTCGCGGTGACCGTGACCACGGCGCTGGCCGTCTTGGAGGTGTCGGCGGCGCTGGTCGCCACCACGTGGAAGGTCCCGGCCGCCGCGGGCGCGGTGTAGAGGCCGCCCGCGGTGAGGGTCCCGCCGCTCGCTTCGGTAACCGAATAGGTAACGGCGGTGTTGGCGCTGCCCGTGACCGTGGCGGTGAACTGCTGCGTCGCCCCCACCAGCACCGACGCGCTCGCCGGCGAGAGGGTGATCGTCACGCCCGGTGGCACCACGACCACCACCGCGGTGCTCTTCCTGGTGGGGTCTTGGACGCTGGCCGCCACCACGTGGAAGCTCCCGGCCGCCGCGGGCGCGGTGTAGAGCCCCGAGGCAGTGACGCTGCCGCCGTTGGATTCGGTCACTGAATAAGTGACGGCGGTGTTGCCCGTCCCGGTGACGGCGGCGGTGAACTGCCGCGTCGCCCCCGGCACCAGCGCCACCGTGCTCGGGGAGATCGCCACCACGATCTCCTGGGTCAAGGGCGGCGGGTCGTTGCCGCACGCCGGGAGCGCGCAGGCGAGGGTGGCCAGCACGGCGAGGAGGGCGCGGGTCAGGGCGAGGCGCTTCAGTCTGGTGATCACAGGCCCGCCTTGAGCAGGGTGAGGTCGGCGTCGTTGACGAGGCCGTCGGTGTTGAGGTCGGCCTTGGCGAGGTCCTGGCCGGTGGTGCCGCCATGGTGCCGGACGAACTCGAGCACGTCGTAGACGTCGGTGGCGGCGTCGACGTTGAGGTCGAGCGACGGGACCAGCGGCTTCACCGAGACCACGCCGCACTGGAAGCTGCCCGTGTCGCCGGGGCCGGCGTCGAGGAAGCGCAGCTTCCAGGTGCCGTTGGGGGCCTTGCCCGTCAACGCGCCGAGAGGGAAGGACGGGCGGAACGTCCCGACGATGGCCGGCGGGGCCACCTGCTTGTCGATCGAGGCGGCGCCCTTGTCCGCGAGCACGAGGGTGTTGCCGCAAGAGGTCCCGAAGGCGGCCCCGGTGGGCGAAGGGTTGACCCCGTCACCGCCCGCGTTGTCGCTGATCACCACCGTGCTGCCGTCGGGCGCGACCAGCGTGATCAGCTGGTCGCCGATGTAGGTGTGCGTGATGTACATCGAGACGGTGACCTCGCCCACCTTGCCGGCGACGCCGGAGATGGTGAACGGCACCTCCACGGCGGGCGCAGGGTTGTCGGGCAAAAACGTCACCGTGCTGCTGCTGCCGCTCTGGGCCGCGCCGAGCGGCTGCACGGTGAGCGTGGCGCCGCTGGAGGCGACGGTGCCCGTCTGCCCGGTGACGTCGCAGGTGAAGACCGCGCCGTTGTCCGCCAGCGAGAGCGCGGGCGTGGTGTAGGCCGCCAGGGTGGCGCCCGGGAGAGCGACGCCGTCCTTCTTCCACTGGTAGGTGAGCGCGTAGCCCGTCGCGAAGGTGCCGCTGCCCGTGGCGCTGACGGCGAACGACGCGGTGGTGGTGACGGCGGCGAAGGCGCCGGCCGGCTGGCCTGTGATGGCCACCGGGGCCGGTGTGTTTACCAAGATGTTTGCGATCGCCTTGTTCGCCCCGCTGGTGGCGGTGGCGGTGTAGCTGCCGGTGGTGGTGCTCGCCGTGTACGCGCCCGCCGCCGTGATGGCGCCGCCGCTGGCGGTCCAGGTGACGCTGCCTCCGCCCGCGACCGCGCCCGTGAAGGTGAGCTTGTCGCCCGGGAAGACGACCACCGCGTTGGGTGAGATGCTGACGCTGCCCGTGGCCGGCGCGCTGGCGATCTCCCAGACGCCCCGGCCCCAGGTCCCGACGCGGAGGAACGAGCTGTCCGGGGCCATGTAGAGGTCGGTCGCGCGGCCCTGCGGCAGGCCGCTGCCGAAGCGGCTCCACGAGGCGCCGCCGTCGGAGGTCCGGTAGACGCCCAGCCAGGTGGCCGCATAGACGGTGGCGCCGGTGCCGTCGCCCGGGTCGACCGCCAGCTTGCTCACCGGGACGTCGGGCAGGCCCGTGTCCGCGCGCGCCCAGGTGGCGCCGCCGTCGGCGGAGCGGGCGACGTGGGCGCCGGCTGCGACCACCGTCTCCGAGGCGGCGTAGAGGACCTTGTCGGTGGCCCAGGCGACGTTGGAGTTGAAGCCGCGCCAGCCGGCGACGCCGTCGCTGCCGGTGGTGCCGAGGAAGCGCTCGGTCCAGGAGGCTCCGCCGTCGGTGGTGATGAACAGATAGCCGCCGGTGCCCGCGCCGGCGATGCGCGCGAGGTCCGCGGGGTGCACGCCGAGCCCGTGGGAGACCGAGCGGATGGTGCGGCCCGCGCTGATCCCGCCCACGCCGGGGGCGCCGATCTGGGTCCAGCCGGCCGCCGTGCTGCGGTAGATCTGGCCGAGGCGGCCATAGGTGAAGAAGGCCTGCCCGGCGGGGTCGGCGAGCGCGGTGGGCGTGGCCATCGGGGTGACGAAGTAGAAGTTGTTCCCGTCCTGGGCCGCGAGGCCGCTGACGAAGCCGGAGAAGTTGGTCTGGTCGGCCGGCGGGCTCACCGTCGAGCGGCGGATGATGTTGTAAGTGTAAGACGCGAGCGACACGCCCGACGCTGGCGCCCAGCCCACCCCGAAGCCGTCGCCGCCGCGGACCTGGTCGTAGAACAGGCTGGGCGCGGCCTGGCGGAGGCGGGTCCCGTTGTCCTGCAGGCCGATCAGCGCGCTGCCGGCGATCGCGGGCTGGACCGCCAGCGAGTAGACGAGGTGGGTGACGAGGCCCTTGTTCTTGGTGTCGTCCCAGGTGGTGCCGCCGTCGGTGCTGGTGAAGAGGCCGCCGTCGGTGCCGAAGAAGACGCGGGTGGTGCTGCCGGACTTGGTGACCGCGCCGACGTGGAAGTCGGCGTGCAGGTAGGGCCGGGTCCCCTTGGCGAGCCAGTCGCTGAGGATGGTCCAGCTCGCGCCGCCGTTGGTGGTCTTGGCCGAGGCGAGCGAGCCGCCGAGGTAGACGGTGTTGCGGCTGGCGTCGGTGGGGTCCACCAGGAGCAGCTGGTTGTAGAAGGCCTGGCTGCGCATCAGGTTCATGTCCTTCTGGTCGCCGTCGGCCGAGCCCGGCGTCTTCTGGGCGAGGCCCAGCGCGGTCCAGGCCTGCCCTCCGTTGGTGCTGCGAAACAGATCGAGCTGCGCGGCGTCGCCGGAGTTGGCGGCGAAGCAGTAGACGATGGCGTCGCCCGGCGCGCCGACCCCGAGGGTGGCGCGGCCCGCGTTGCTGAAGACCGAGCCGGTGTTGGTGATCGGATTCCAGGTGGCGCCCTTGTCGGCGGAGACGAGGAGCTTGCCCGCGCCGCTGGTCTGATCCTGCACCGAGGCGAGCCAGCCCGCGCTGGTCTTGACGAGGGTCCACACCGAGAGGCCGGCGGTCGCCGTCCCGCCCACCGCGGTGAACGTCGCGCCGCCGTCGGCGCTGCGGAAGAGGCCCACGTCGGTCCCGGCCAGCACGATGTCCGCGCTGGTGGTGGTGCCCACCGAGGTGTCCACCTTGAGGTCGATGATGCGGGTCGCGGCCCCGAGGAAGACCTTGGCGCCCCAGGTCCCGGCGCTGTCGATGCTCTTGGTAACGAACCCGCCGATGCCGTTGTCGAAGGGGTCGCCCGCGCCCAGGTAGAGCACGCTGGAGGCGCGGCCGAACGCCACCGAGCCGCCGGCGGTGCTGCCCACCGCGTCGCTGACGGGGGTCCAGGTGGCGCTGGTGGTGAAGTCGGTGGTCTTCCAGAGGCCGCCGCCCGCGGTCAGGTAGTAGACGGTGTCCGCCACCAGGGGGTCTGGCAGGATGACGCGGGCGCGGCCGCTGTCCACCTTGTGCAGCACCGTGCCGTTCTCGGTGAAGGTGGACCCGGTCGGCCCCAGGCTGGTCCAGGCCCCCGAGACGAGCGGCGCGTAGGCCCCCCGGCCAGTCGCGGGGAAGAGGTGCGGGAAGCGCGCGCGCTCCTTCTCGGCCTCGCGGACGAGCCGCTGCTGGAACTCGGCGGAGAGCTCGCCGCCCATCCGCTCGAGGAACCACTGGCGGCGGCCCCAGGCGTCGTCGCCCTGGCCCTCGCGCGCACCGGCGGCGGCGCGCTTGCCTTCGGCCGGGGAGGGGACCGCGCGGTAGCGCTCGTCCTGGGCGGCCATCGGCCCGGAGGCCGAGGCGGCGAACAAGAGGGGAATGAGCCATCTGGCGCGGCTGGACATTGGGCTTCCTCGCACTGTGCCTCGCCCGGGAGACTGGTCGGACTCCGCAGAGACCCATTACCCCTAGCAGGCCCGCGCGATTCCAGCCCTCGGGCATCCGGGGGGCAGGCCGGGCTTGGGACTCCGACCGATCGACGTTTCCCCGCTCCCGCTCCCGGCTTTCCCGTTGCGTCGCTGCCCGGCCGCGCACGCCCCGCTCCGGCGAAAGACCGAGGGCGATTCTCTCCAGCCCCAGAGCGGGCTACGATGGTGGGCAATGTCTCGACCTCGCCCGTCCGTGCTGCTCGCCGCGCTCACTGTATTACTCTTGTCCTCCCTCCCGGCCGCAGCCCAGGACGAGGGCGGCGACCCAGTGCCCGACTCCGAGCACCCGGGCTCCGACAGCCCCGAGGCCGTCACCGCCGCGCAGGTCCGCACCCGCGCCGGGCGCAGGCGGGCGCAGGCGTTCCTCATCCCGCTCGACGAGAAGGCCCGCGCGGCCACCGGGCGCGTCGCCGCGGCCATCGAGAGGGTGCTGGCGGGCAGCAAGCAGTACGACGTCATCGACCTCGCCAAGGCGCTGGCCTCCGACGCCGAGCCCGAGCAGGAGTCCAAGGCCGGCGAGGGCCGCCGCCTGCTCGCCGAGGCGAACCAGAAGTTCGAGAGCCGCAGCTACATCGAGGCGGTGCCCCGGTTCCGCACCGCGCTCAAGGCGATGCACGCGGGCCTCTCCGGGCTCGAGGGCCGCGAATTGGCCGACGCCACCCTGCGCCTCGCCACCGCGCAGCTGCTCGCGGGCGATCAAAAAGGTGCCCGCGCCTCGTTCATGGAGGCCGCGCTGCTCGACCCGCAGGCCAAGCTCCACGCCAGCTCCGCAGACCCCGCCGCCGAGGGTCCGTACAAGCTGGCCCGCGCCGACCTCGAGGCGGTGCCGATCGGCGACCTCCAGGTGGTGACCCAGCCCGCGGGCGCGCGGGTGATCATCGACGGCATCCCGCACGGCGTCGCCCCGGCCCGGCTGGAGCTGACCGGCGGCAGGCACATCGTCCGGCTCGAGCGCACGGGCTTCTACCCCACCGCGGAGCTGGTCGAGGTGACCTCGCGGCGCGAGACGGTCTACTCGATCCGCCTCAACGCCACCCCGGGCGCCAGCCAGGTGAACCAGCTGATCGCCGGCTCCGCCGAGGAGGCCTCGCGGGGCAAGTCCGGAGAGCGCACGGCGCGGCTGGCCGACCGGTTCCACCTCGAGCGCGTGCTGATCGGCTCGGTGCGCGCGCACGGGCTGAAGATCTCGGTGATGCTCGGCCTCGCCGACCCCGTGGCCCGCGTGCTGCTCGGCAAGGAGGACCTCCTGATGACCGCCGACGGCACCGACTCCGACCAGGTCGAGGTGGACGTGCAGCACGCCGCCCGCAAGCTGATCGCCATCGACGACGAGCGGAGCGCCGCGCAGGCTGCTGCGCCTGGCGCTGCGCCAGCGTCGGCCGCCCCTGCCCCCGCGGCCACGCCCTACGGCGGCATGGTCCCGGGAGAGTCCGCCGCCCAGCCGCCGGCCGCGCCTGCCGACGGCGCCCGCCGCGCGGTGGTCCCGGGCTCGGCCCCGCGCGCGCCCGAGCCCGAGGACACAGGCGTGGTGAGCAAGGAGCGCAAGGTGGCGGCGCCTGGCGCGGTTCCCAATGACGAGGCCCCCGCGAAGCCCGCCGCGCAGGCCGCGGATGCGCCGCCGGCAGAGCGGCCCGCTGTGGAGGACAAGCCGGCGCCCAAGAAGAAGGGCGAGGGCATCAAGGGCAAGTCGGGCACGGAGAAGTGGGACGACGAGTAGCTACTTCCCGCCGCCGCAGCTCTTGTTGGGCACCGGCGGCACCGTCCCTTCG
>JAYWAO010000011.1:0-2703 GCA_043782365.1 Deltaproteobacteria bacterium | reverse complement strand
AGAGCAGCCCCACCGCTGCTGGCGGGGTTCGGATGGCCACCGTGCTCATCGCGGGGACCGCCGCGCCCGGCGCCCAGATCACGCTGCGGATCACTGGCCGCGCGGCGCAGGTGCTCCCGTCGGTGACGGCGGCGAGCGGACGCTTTGGCAGCGGCGCCGAGGTGTCGCTGCCCGCGGGGAGCTACAGCGTGACCGCCACCGCGCTGGGCCTCAGCGGCGGCGAGAGCCCTGCCTCGGCGGCGGTCTCGTTCACCGTGCTGCAGTCAGGCTCGGTGCGCGGCGGGTGCCAGAGCGGCGGCGTGCCCGTGGCCAGCCTGTTGCCGGTGTTACTCTTGTTCTGGCGGCGCCGCGCGTCCTCGCCGCGGGCCCGCGGGCCACGCGCTGCCACGCTCTCGAAGTGCGCGGCGCTGGCGCTGCTGGCGCTCTTTGGCGCGCAGCCCGCCTCGGCTGGCCAGCTCGACCTGGGGCGCTTCCGGCCCGCGCTCGGGGCCGACGGGCTCGCCGCCACCGAGGGCGCGCGCCCGGCCCTCGGGGGCGAGCCGCGGCTCTCGGCCCAGCTCTGGTTCGACGGCGCCTGGGAGCCGCTGGTGTTCCTCCCCTCGGGCGGGGGCCGGGTGGTCCTGGTGCAGAGCCGCGCGGCGGCGGTGGCGTCGCTCGAGGCCCGGCTCGTCGGGGCGCTCTCGCTCGGTCTGCAGGCGCCTCTCCTGCTCGGGCAGAGCGGCGACCTCTCCTCGCTGCCCGCTTCAGCGAGGCCGGCCCAGAGCCTCTCCGGCGGCGTGGGCGACCTGCGCCTCTCGGCCCGCTACGGCCTCCTCCGGCAGGAGTCGGCGCCGCTCGACCTCGCCGTGCTGGCAGCGCTCTCGCTCCCCACCGCAGCGGGGTCCTCCCTCTACGGAGACGGCGCGGCGCAGGGCGAGCTGCTGCTCGCCGCCGGGCGCAGGATCGCGCTGCTCCTCTTCGACGTCGACCTCCTCGGCAACGCCGTGCTCCGCCTGCGCAAGGAGGGCCAGGTCGGCGACGTGAACACCGGCAGCGAGGTGGGCCTGCGCGGCGGCGCTGCGTGGATCCCGCCCGGACAGCCCGGGGCGCTGCGCCGGCTCTTCCTCGAAGCCGAGGCGCTCGGGTACCTGCGCTCGGGCTTCTCTTCGGGGTCGCTTCCGGCCGAGTGGCGCGCTGGACTCTCGCTCTGCGCGGGGCCGATCTCGCTGGAGCTCGCGGCGGGGAGCGCGCTCGGCAGCGGGGTGGGCGCGCCGCGTGCCCGCGTCGTCTTTGGCGCAGGCTGGGCGCCGGCCGCCTGCGCGCAGCCCGAGCGGCTCCACCTCACCTCGCGGAGCAGCGCTGGCGGGCCGGGCGAGAGGCCGCTCGCGCCGGCCGCCGCAGGTGCTCCAGCGTCGCCCGCGGTGGTCGCGCCGATGGTGGTGACGCAAGGTCCGCCGCTCACGCTGCCCGCGTCGAGGTCCGCCGGGCCAGGTGGGTCCGAGCCCCTGCCTGCCCCGGGCGAGAGCGCGCCGGGTGGGCTCGCCGGGTCCTCACCTCCGCTGGTCGCCGCGCCCCCACCGGAGACCAGCGCCCCGCTGGTGGCCGCGCCGCTGCTCTCCGCCTCGGGCGACCTCTCCCTCGACGAGCTCCCCGCGCCGCCGCTGCCCGTCCCCGACCCCGCACAGAGCGCCATGGCGCTCGCGTCCAAGCCCGGCGACTTCGACGGCGACGGCGTCCCCGACGACGCCGACTCCTGCCCCACCGAGAGAGGCCCCGCGAAGAACCACGGCTGCCCGGCACGGCGCGCGATGCGCGTCAGCATCCACGGCGACCGCCTCGACCTGCAGGGCCGCCTCGACTTCCAGGAGGCGGCGCTCGACCTGCGCGCGCTGCCGCTCCTCGCCCAGGTGGCGCAGGTGCTGCGGAGCCACCCGGAGCTCCGGCTCGAGGTGCAGGCCCACACCGACAACGCGCTCGCCGAGGAGCCTTCGCGTGCGCTCTCGCAAGCCCAGGCCGAGGCGGTGGCCGACCAGCTGGTGAAGGACGGCGTAGAGAAGGAGCGGGTCAGCCCCAAGGGCTACGGCTCGGAGCGGCCGATCGCGCCCAACGTCAACCAGCGCGGGCGGCAGCAGAACGTGCGCGTCGAGCTGCGGATCCTCGAGCGGACCGCGCCTTGGAGCCCACCGCCGCGCAGCTGATCACCGAGCTGGAACCGACGAGGCCCGCAACGACGCGGACCCGGGCACGCCGTCCACGAAGCTCGCGGACGCGCTACGCAGCCGGAGCGGCGGGCGGCGCAGACGGAGCGGGAGGAGGCGGCGGCGGTACGGGCACAGCGGCCGCGTCGGGCGTGTAGCGGGCGAGCGCGACGGTGATGTTGTCGATGCCGCCGTTCTCGTTGGCCTCGGCGACCATCCGCTTGCAGGCCTTGTCGAGATCGGTCTCGAGCGTGAGGATCTCGGCGAGGCGCTCGTCGGTGAGCATGCCCGTGAGGCCATCGCAGCAGACGAGGCAGACGTCGCCCGGCTCGAGGTCGAAGGCGTTGAGGTCGATCTCGACCACGTCGCCCATGCCGAGGGCGCGGGTGATGATGTTCTTGTGCTGGAAGTTGGCGATCTCCTCGTCGGAGAGGCGGCCGGTCTTGATCAGCTCGTTGATCAGCGAGTGGTCGCTGGTGGACGGGTGCAGCTCGCCGCGGCGGAAGAGGTAGCCGCGCGAGTCGCC
>JAYWAO010000010.1:0-2704 GCA_043782365.1 Deltaproteobacteria bacterium | reverse complement strand
GTGGCTCCGAAAGATGTGACCAATCATGAGGTCAAAGTCCGCCAAGTTGAAGGTGCCCCGCCTCGCGCGCTGCCCCCTCCAGCCCCTACTGCAGGGATCTGCACCCAGCGCCGGGGCGTGGAGCAGCGCACGCGGAGGGCTGCTGGCCACCTACGGCTCCCCAGGCTGCAGCGCCACCCCCGACAGGCTCACCCGCGCCGCCCGGCCGCTCGCTTCCAGGCAGTCGTTGTCGCAGAGCAAGAGCACCCAGGTGCGGCCGCCCCACTCGTAGACAGCGTCCACCACGGCGCGACGCAGGTGGGCTTCGGCGGGCTTCTTGCCCTGCGCGACCTTGCCCAGCACCGCGCGGAACGCCCGCTCCGCCTCGGCACGTCCAGCGCTCTCGGCGGCGGCCTTGCGCGCGGCGAACTCTCCAGGGCCGCCCGCCTCGCCGACCGCCACCAGCACGGTCTGCCCGTCCACATGCGTCACCAACTGGCTCTTGTAGCGCAGCCACCAGGGCCCGCTCCCCTGCCAGCCCTTGGGGTCGAGATCGCGGAACCGGGCCCGCGCCGAGGCGAGGCGCTCTTCGTTGGTGCGGCGCAGCGCGGCGGAGTCGGCGCCTTCGATGAGGGGCTCGAAGCGGACCTGCGGGATCTCCTGCCGAGGGGTCTCGAACCGTGGGCCCGCGCAGGCTGCGAGGCAGAGGGCGAACAAGAGGGCGGCGCGCATCGGACCCGCCGGGTATACCAGACGGGCGGCGTGCGCCAAGACACTTGGCGCAAGGCCCGCCAGCCTGTGAGAATGAACGCCAGATGCCGAGACCCAAGCACGGCGATGACGACACGGTCGTCGTCGTCGAGAAGAAGTCGAAGACGAGCCGCAAGAAGCCCCGCTTGTGGAAGGTCGTCCTCCACAACGACGACTACACCACCATGGAGTTCGTCCTCGAGGTGCTCGCGTCGGTGTTCCACCACCAGCCAGCCGAAGCGTACGATCTCATGATGCAGGTCCATGAGCGTGGCGCCTGCATCGCCGGCGTGTACACTCGCGAGGTGGCGGAGACGAAGGTCGACACGGTGGATCGGCTCGCCCGGGCGGCCGAGTACCCGTTCCTGGCGACGATGGAGCCCGAGGACGCAGGTGAGTCCGACAAGTCCGATGGAGGGGCCGACGGTCCGGCCCGGGGATAGCGCGCAATGAGCCTCAGCATCACCAAGGAGTTGGAGTCCACGCTGCGCCTCGCCTTCGCGGAGGCGAAGGGGCGGCGGCACGAGCACGTCACGCTCGAGCACCTGCTCTACGCGCTCCTGCGCGACCCGGTCGCGGCGCGGCTCTTGCGCGCCTGCGGGGCCCGCGTGCCCGACCTGCGCAAGGAGCTCGAGCAGCACATGGAGGATGCGCTGGTGCCGCTCCCCGAGGGGACCGAGCGCGAGCCCGAGCAGACCCGCGCCTTCCAGCGCGTGCTGGAGCGGGCCGCCATGCAGGTGCAGTCGTCGGGCAAGGAGCAGATCGACGGCGGCAACGTGCTGGTGGCGTTCTACCGCGAGCGCGATTCGCACGCGGTGTATCTCCTCGAGCGGCAAGGCATCACCCGGCTCGACCTCCTGCGCACCATCTCGCACGGTCCGATCAAGCTGCGCGACCCGAGCGCGCTGACGCCCCTGAAGGAGGAGAGCGACGAGAAGGACACCGAGCGGGCCAGCGGTGACGACGACGCCGAGGCGGTGGGCGGCGAGCGCCCCGAGCGCGTGCGGCCGCCGGGCGGAGATGAAGACGACGACACCGCGGACGACCCGCTGGCGGCCTACTGCGTCGACCTGATCGACCGGGCCAAGCGCGGCAAGATCGACCCGCTGGTGGGCCGCGCCGCGGAGCTGGAGCGGACCATCCAGATCCTCTGCCGGCGCCGCAAGAACAACCCGATCTTCGTCGGCGAGTCCGGCGTGGGGAAGACCGCCATCGCCGAGGGCCTGGCGCTGCGCCTCGCCGACGGCACCACTCCGGAGGTGCTCAAGGGCGCCCCGCTCTACGCGCTCGACCTCGGCGCGCTGATGGCCGGCACCAAGTTCCGCGGACAGTTCGAGGAGCGGCTCAAGGGCGTGATCAAGGCGCTGCAGGAGAAGCCGAAGTCGATCCTCTTCATCGACGAGATCCACATGCTCGTCGGCGCCGGGGCGACGTCAGGGGGCTCGATGGACGCCTCCAACCTGCTCAAGCCCGCGCTCGCCGACGGCACGCTGCGCTGCATCGGGAGCACCACCTTCACCGAGTACAAGGCCTCCTTCGACCGCGACCGCGCGCTCGCCCGCCGCTTCCAGAAGGTGGAGGTGCTCGAGCCGAGCCACGCCGAGGCGGTGCAGATCCTCGAGGGTCTGCGCAGCCGCTACGAGGAGCACCACGGCGTCACCTACACGCACGACGCGCTGGCGGCTGCGGTGGAGCTGGCCGCCAAGCACCTCAAGGACCGGCACCTGCCCGACTCGGCGATCGACGTGATCGACGAGGCCGGCTCCGCGGAGCGGATGAAGGACGCGGACAAGAAGGCCGAGCAGATCACCGTGAAGGAGATCGAGGCGGTGGTCTCGAAGATGGCCCGCGTGCCCGCGCGGACCGCCTCCAGCGACGACAAGTCGAGCCTGAAGAGCCTGTCGAGCGAGCTGAAGAAGGTGGTCTACGGGCAGGACGCGGCGATCGAGGCGATCACCTCGGCCATCCTCCTCTC
>JAYWAO010000009.1:0-7502 GCA_043782365.1 Deltaproteobacteria bacterium | reverse complement strand
TGACCCTCCCGGGCGCGCCTGGCTACGACTTCACCGTGCCGCGGCGCGACTCGAAGGTCGCGAGCGGCCACAAGGGCTTCGAGATCACCACCGACCCGAGCCTCTCGCCCGAGGAGGCCGCGGCGCGGCGTGACTACACTTGCAACGCGCTGATGGTCGAGGTGCAGACGGGCGCGCTGCTCGACTTCTACGGCGGCGTTCGCGACCTCACGGCGGGCGTGCTGCGCCACACCAGCGCGGCGTTCACCGAGGACCCGCTGCGCGTGCTGCGGGGCCTGCAGTTCGCGGGGCGGTTCGGGTTCAGCGCGGCGCCCGAGACGGCGGCGCTCTGCGGCCAGATCAAGGAGACCCACGCGGAGCTCGCCTCGGAGCGGATCCGCGAGGAGTGGTCGAAGTGGGCCGCGCGCAGCCAGCACCCCTCGGCGGGGCTGCGGTTCTTGCGGGACACCGGCTGGATCGAGAACTATCCCGAGCTATCGGCGCTCATCGATACCCCGCAGGAGCCCGAGGGGCCTCCCAGCGGCACCGGGAATACCGACGTCTTCGTCCACACTGGCCTCTGCCTGGACGCGCTGGTGCAGCTCGCGGAGTGGCGCGAGGCCGACGAGGCGTCGCGGATCGCCTGGTCCCTCGCGGTGCTCGCGCACGACCTGGGCAGGCCCTCCGCCAGCACGCGCGCGGTGCGCGATGGGCGCGAGCGGAGCCTCTCGAGCGGCCACGAAGAGACTGGCGTGCTGCTCGCTCTTGCGCTGCTCTCCCGGATGGCGGCGACCGAGGCGACCCGCGAGCGTGTATTACCTTTAGTGGGTAATCACCTCGCCCATCTGCAGGCCATTACCGACAGCGCAGTGCGCAGGCTGGCGCTGCGGCTTGAGCCCGAGACCATCCACGGGCTGGCGGTGGTGGTCCGCGCCGATGCGGCGGGCCGTCCCGCGCTGCCTCCCGAGCCGCCCGGCCTGACGCAGCTGCTGGAGACCGCGAAGCGGCTGCGGCTGGAGTCGGCGCGGCCGCGCGAGCTCCTGCAGGGCCGCCATCTGGTGGAGCTGGGGATGAAGCCTGGCGCGACCTTCAAGGTGATCTTGAGCGCTGCGTTCGAGGCGCAGCTCGACGGGGCGTTCTTCGACCTCGACGGCGCCAAGCGGTGGCTCGCGACGGCCGCCGTGCCGCTGCCCGACGAGGCGCGGGCGCGGCTTCGCTAGCGCGGGTCACCGAGCGCCGAACAGCCCGTCCTGGCGCATCGAGGCGAGGGTCGCGTCCACCACGCCGTCCACCAGCTTGTCGAGCGAGGCCGGGTCGAGCGTCTCGCTGGTGCCGGTCCAGATGAGCTGGTCGCCGTCGCGGTCGACCCGGTAGACGGTGGTCTCGATCGACACCACGCGGTCGGTGGTGACCTTGGGCGCGTCGGCCTCCACCCGCCAGCCGAGGTCGTAGTAGCCCCAGAAGCCCGGGTTCATCAGCAGCGTCGGCCGGCCGCCCGCGACGAAGTGGCTCTCGGTCCTGACGCCGACGGTGCGCCAGACCACCGCGCCGTCGAAGCCGCCCTCCTGCATCGCCGCCTTCAAGGTGGCGTCGTCGCGCGTGTCGGCTGCGGTGATCAGCTGGTAGGACGGCACCGCCGCGACGCCGCGTCGCGCGATGTCGGCGGCCAGCCGGTCCTCGACGCCGTGCCGCCGGTCGAGGTTGCGCACGATCGCCACCACCAGCACCTTCTTGAAGGTGACCTTCGCCGACTCGGGGTCGTGCCACGAGGTGACCATCCGCGTACTCGCGCAGGCGCAGAGCGCGGCGGCGCAGAGCGCGAGGGTTCCCAGGCGGAGTGAAGACATGGCCTACGCTCCTTGGCGGTGTGCTGGCGAGAGCCACGCATTGGCCGTGCCAAGCCAGCGCAGGCCTCGTGCTTGCAATCCGGTGAAGGCAGCGCGGGCCGTTCGGGCCTGCTGCACGGCGCGGAGGCCCGATCGATGTCTCTCTGCAGAACGTTCGAGAACGGCCAGCGGCGCCGCCTGCGTCATTGGTTGCGCCACTGGTTGCGTCATTGGTTGCATGGCCTCGCCGGTCTTCGCGCGGTGTCGGCGGCGGGCCTGCTCCTCTGCTGCCAGGCCGCGAGCAGCGCCGCGGCTGCGCCCGAAACGCCCGCGCCTGCCCGGCCCCTGGTCGTCTTCCGCGGCAACCTGCTCTTCGACGAGCTGGTCTACCGCAGCGTGCTGCAGCTCCCCTCCTCGACGAAGGCCACCCCGAGCGGCGCGAAGGCGGTGGCGACCAAGCTGCGCAGCTTCCTCTTCCGCGCGGGCTACGAGCTGGCGACGGTGAGCGCGGCCATCGAGGACGGCCAGATCGCCGTCGACCTCGACGAGGGCCGCCTCGACAAGATCATCATCATCGGCGAGGGCATCCTCGAGACCATCCGCTTCAAGCTGGAGCTGGCCCTGCCGGCAAGCGTCTTCAACCGGCCCTCGCTGGAGCGGCAGCTCAAGGCCCTGGGCGAGCGCTATCACTTCACCAATACGTCCTACGCCCTGGTCGTCGCCGAGGTGCGCGAGCAGCACGGCCCGCAGCCCGAGCTGGAGGACTACGAGGGGCTCTTCGGTCTGGGCGTGCTGCCGGGGCAGCGCTACGAGCTCCAGATCAAGCTGACCTCAAAGCCTTGGGGGCGCGGGTTCTCGCCCGAACTGTCGATCGACTCGCTCACGGGGTTGAGCGGCGGCGGGCACTACCAGGGGATGGATTCGCTCGCCGCCGACGACCGCTGGGTGGCGCGGGTCCGCCTCGCCGGCGGCGCGCGCGATCACCTCGGCGGCGGCGGGCGCCCGGTGCTGACGCGTGCGCTCGGCGAGGCGCGCTGGATCTCGCCGGCGCTGACCGAGTCGCTGCGGCCCTCGATCCACCTGAGCGCCGACTGGCTCTCGCTCCAGCGCGGCGACCTCGGGCTCGACCAGTTCGAGCAGGCGACCTTCTCGGCCGGCCTCGACGCAGGCCTCTTCGACCCGCGCTGGACCGCGACGCTGGGCCTTGGGCTCGAGCGGCGCTTCCTCTTCCACATCGACCGCGTGGCGTGGTTCATCCCGCCCCTCGCGCCGGTGCCCGAGGCGCAGACGCGGCCCTACACGGAGGCGGTCGGGCAGCTCGTCTTCGACCCCGAGGACGCGCGCACCGACCGCCGCCACCAGATCCGCGTCGAGGCGCGGCTCTACCTGGGCTCGCCGTCGAGCGGCGAGACGCTGCAGCTGCGCGCCAGCTGGCAGCGCCGGTTTCCCTACGGCTGGCACGAGGTGTGGTGTGAGGCGCGCGCCACTTGGCTGCAGGGCGAGGTGCTCTTCGCCGACGAGGAGTCGGTGGGCACCCACCTGCGCGGCGCCTTCGGCGGGATCTTCGTGCAGCGGGCCGCGAGCGGGACCTGCGAGCTGCGCTACTCGCTCCTGCGCGACGTCTTTCGGGCCGGCCTGTTCTACGGACAGGCGTTCTACGAGAGCGCCAACGACCGCGCCGCCGGCAGCTGGTCCCCGACCACCGCGGGCGCGGGCGGGCCGGCGCTGCACCTGCTCATCTCCGACGAGTTCCAGCTCGACCTGTACGCGGCGATCGGCTGGCGGGTTGACGGCTCCACCGCCTTCTCGCCCTCGCTCTCGCTGCGGCAGGTGTTCTAGCGAGCCGCTTGCGCGCTACCCGTTCGACTGGAAGTCGAACGGCACGGGCAGCCCGGTGAGCACGCCGCGCAGCCCCTCGAACGGCTTGCCCACGCTGAGCCCGCCGTCGCCGATGTGGAGGCGGCGCACGTCGCTGGCGTGGCGGATCCCGCGGGCCTTCAGCACCGAGAGGCCGCGCTCGAGCTTTCCCTCTAGCTCGACGTACTTGAGCTGCACGATGTTGTCGGCTGCGAAGGAGATGCCTTGGCCCGAGAGCTGCGCGGACCCGAGCATCTCGGCCACCTCCATGTTGAGGATCAGCGTCACGCCCTGCGCGCGGAAGTGCTTGTTCATCGCGTAGACGAGCTCCTTGAAGCGCTGCTCCGAAGGCACGCCGAGCGCCATGCTGGTGAGGCTGTCGAGCACGGCCCGCTTGGCGCCGAACTGCTTCACCAGCGCGCGCTTGCGGTGGAGGAACGCGTCGGTCGACATCTCCACTGGCGAGAAGTAGCGGAACGAGAGCAGGCCGCGCTGCTCGAAGTCCTGCAGGTCCCAGCCGAACCCGCGGGCGAGCTCGCGCAGCTGCCCGGGCGACTCCTCCAGCGTGAAGAAGATCCCGGGCTCTCCCTTGCGCGCTCCTTCGAGGAGGAACTGCAGCGCCAGGATGGTCTTGCCGGTGCCGCTCGCGCCCTGGAGCACGGTGGTGCTCGCGCGCGGGAACCCGCCGCCGAGCATCTGGTCGAGCTGCGCGGTGCCGGTGTGTGCCCGCTCGACGACCGTCGTCACCGCGTCGGGCCCCAGCAGCTCGCCGGAGCCGTCCAACGCCGGCGCCCGCACGCGCGGGAAGAAGGTGGGCCCGTTCGGGCCGATCTCGAAGAAGTGGCGGCCCGCGATCGACGCGGAGCCGCGCATCTTCAGCACCTCCACCTGGCGGACGGCGGTGAGCCCCTCGCGCTTGGTGCTGAAGCGGATGATGCCGTCGGCGATGGCGAACTCGGCGAACTGCGCGATCTCGTCGTCGGTGTACTCGCCGACGAAGAGCGTGGAGGCGCCCCAGCTCGCCATGTGGACCGCGAGGTCGTAGACGAAGGTGCGCGCGGCCCCCGTGTCGGGGAAGAGGTCGTGCATCGCCTTGAAGCTGTCGATGACGACCAGCGCGGGCTCCTCCTGCTCGACGCGGCTGACGATGGTCTCGAGCGCGAGGTCGGCGTTGCGGCTGCGCACCGCCGAGCCGAGATCGACGAAGACCACCTCCTTGCCGATCAGCTTCTCGTCGAAGAAGGAGAACTGCTGCATGTACTGGATCAGCTTCATCGACGGCTCGGAGAGCGTGCTGAAGTAGACCACCTTGCGCCCCGTCTTCGCGAGCGTGAAGAGCGCCTGCAGCGCGAAGAGGGTCTTGCCCGAGCCCGGCTCTCCGGCGATGACGCTGAGCGAGCGGACAGGGAACCCGCCGCCGAGGATCTCGTCGAGGGCGGGGCTACCAGTGGAAAGACGCTCCAACTGCGGCTTGGAAGCGGTGGTCACTGCTACCTCCTTTTGAATTGAAGCGAATGCGTTGATTGCGCGGTGCGGGACCGGAGCAGCGCCGGCTTGCATCGAGCGAGAACTAACGAAGCGATGGCTAGGGATCGACCGCCGCCCAGGCGCTGAGCTGTGGAACCAGGGCGAGGCGGCGGAGCGCGACCGCACCTGTCAACTCTACCAAGAGAGGGCGCAGATCGTCGAGCAGGGCGCGCATCGCGGCGGGCGGACTGTCCAAGCGCTCGAACGTAGGCGGGACGCGGTAGATGAACTCACCGTCCACCCGCTGGAAGCTGAGGAGGGCCAGCTCGGGAGCGCGGCGCTGCGCGCGCCGGGAGGCCCGGCCCATGATCGCGGCGGTGGCGGCGGTGCCGAGCAGATCGACCAGCGCGTCCCAGAGGAGCTTGAACAGGCCGGCCCCCGAAAGCTTCGGGCTGCTCGCGCCGTCCGGAGATCCATCTTTCACGCGGAGCGGGTTCATCGGGTCGTCACCGGTGCTGCTGGATAGATGTGGATGCACAATAGATGCTCCCGCGCGCGTGCGCTCGGATATCTCGGGATTCGGTCGGATCCGTCCGCAGATTGAGCCAACCGTGCGAAAACGTCCACTGGACGTCCGCTGGCGGCCTCTCCACTAGCGGGTGACCGGTTGCTCGTCACTGCACGCAGCGGTCCAACGGCGCGGGTCATTCAGGCCCTCGGTGGAAAAAAGAACTGGGCCGGAGAGCGGACCAAGGCGGCCATCAGGCCGCGCAGGAGACGCCGGCGGTCTACTGCCGCCAGCCCGCGGGCCTGCAGCGCGACCCGCAGCCCGAGCGCAAAGGAGACGCCGAAGTTGCACAGGCCGATCAGCGCGACGCCCGCGAACGCCCAGAGCAACGGTCGCACGGAGAGCCCACCCGCCGAATAGAGCGCGCTCGCGTCGAACGCCAGCGAGGCCGCCGAGAGCGTCACATGGCGCACCTCCAGGCCGACGCCAGCGAACTGGCAGAGCACGGGCACGAAGCCGAGCAGGAAGCCGAGCACCACATAGGCCGCGATGCCGCTGAAGTGCCGGCCCACCTGCGCTCCCAGCCAGCGCGCCCGGTGCTCACCGAGCATCGCGCGCAGCCGTGCGCTGCGGGCCACTGCCTGCGGGAGTGAGCGGAAGGCGCTCCAGTTGGCGGAGAGGCCCGCTGCGAGGCTGGAGATCCAGAGGAAGACTCCGGTGACCACCGCGAACGGCAAGGACATCGACCGCAGCGGGTGCAGGCTCGCGAGCCCGTGCGCAGCCTGCTCCGCCGAGAGCAGCGGGTGGCCCATTAGCGGCCGCAGCGCGAGGTCGAGGAGCAGCGCCACCGGGATCGCCAGGGCGACGTTTCCAATGGCGGCCACCAGCTGCGTGCGGGCGATCGAGGCGACCAGCTCGATCTCGGCCGTCTGTCCGCTGCGCTGGTCGAGAGCGTCCGCGAGCGCCGAGCCCGTCATCGCCGGCTGCTTGGAGGCGAGGCTGAGGCCGAGCAGCTGCAGCGCGATGAAGCTGAGCGAGTAGTTGAGCGCGTGCGCCATGCCCATCACCGCGGGCGCGAGCGGCAGCGCGGCGAGTCCGTACTTGAAGGACGCCGTCAGCGCGGTGAGCGCGCCGCCGCCCGAGGCCGAGCGCAGCATCGCCCACCACTCGGCGCGGGTGCTGGCGATGTAGTGCTCGCCGGTGTGGGCCGTGTGCTCGACCACCCGCAGCGCGAGGCTGCGCAGCGTGCTCCGCAAGAGCTCGCGCAGGCTGTGCTGGCTGGCGCTGCCCCGCACCAGCTCGACCGAGAGCGCGAAGCCATCTCCGCCGCCATTGGCGAGGAGGAGCAGCTGGTCGAGCCGCAAGAGCGTCGCCCGCACCAGCTCCAGCCGGTAGACCAGCTCCACCGAGAGACCGCGCCGGTCGAGCCGCGAGAGCGTGCGGGCCACCACCTGCTCGCAGGCCCGCCGGGTCTGGGTCCAGCGCTCCAGCAGCGCCGCATCGCCGGGCTGCTGCGCGAGCGCGCGCACCACCTCGGGCAGCGTGAGGAAGGCCGATTCGCCCTCGGCGGACTCGTCGCGCGCGGTCAGCTCGCGCGAGAGGCCCAGCGCCGCCGCCCGCACCGAGAGCAGCGTCGCGGCGACCGCGTACGAGCGCGCGGCGGGGGCGAGCACCGCCGACCACCGCTGCAGCGTCGCCTCGGGGAGGCTCTCCAGCCAGCGCGCCTCGTCCTCGGTGAGCCGCAGCCGGTCCACCAGCGCGTAGAGGTCCTCCTGCGGATCGAGCAGCGGCACGAAGCGATCGGTGAGGCGCTGCCCCGCCTCCTTGAGGAACGAGGTGTGATCGGGCAGCCCCATCTCCGCCAG
>JAYWAO010000008.1:0-2710 GCA_043782365.1 Deltaproteobacteria bacterium | reverse complement strand
TCGGGATCGACATCCGCGTCCGAGAGCCCGAGCCGCTCGACGCTGGTGCGGAAGGCCCAGTTTGGCAGGTCGGCGGCGGCCGTCAGGAGGGGCACCAGCGGCGAGGGCTCCGACACCTCGGTGGCCAGCGCCGACGGGTCGAGCCGCAGCGCGGGCCAGCCCAGGTCGAAGGCGACCGCCGCCGCGAGCGTGTACGTCGCGACCCGCGCAGTGAGCCGGCCGGAGCGCCAGAGGCCCAGCGTCGCCAGCAGCGCGGACAAGAGCGCGAGCCCGGTGGTGAGCGACACCACGGCGGTGGCCTTCACGCACGCCGCGCGCAGCGGGCCGAGCGCCGCAAAGAGGCCGGGCCACCAGTGCGGAGAGAGGGCCGTCGCGCCCGCGCCGAGCGCGCAGGCGAGCGCAGCCGGGAGGAGCCAGCGCCGGGGCTTTGCCTCGTCGGGAGGCGCGGTGAGCCGCTCCCAGCCCGCGCCCGCGGCCACGGCCACGGCGAGCGCCAGGGGCACCACCAGCTTCTCCGGGTAGCGGACCATCCGCAGCAGCGGGACCAGCTTGAAGAGCAGCCCGTAGACCGGCGTGTGGTCGCCCATCGCCAGCGGCAGGAGGAGCAGCGCGCCCAGCCAGAGCGGGAGCCGGCGACGCGCACCGGCCCCGCCCAGCCCGAGCACCGCGCAAAGCACGACGACTGCGCCCGCGTGGACCTCCGGCACGTAGGGCGGCGCGCCCACGCGGAAGAACCAGGTCGGGACCCCGGGCGCATCGGCGGTGCCAAAGAGGAACGGCAGGGGCAGCGAGAGGAGCCGCAGCGGGTGCAGCGAGCTGGTCTGCGCCTCCGCGAGCTCGAAGCCGCCAGCCCGCGACGAGGCCGAGACGAACGCCGCCGTCGGGGACAGCTGCACCGCTGCGAGCCCCGCGCCGAGCAGCACCGCGGCAGCGAACAGCGCCAGCGCGGGGCCCAGCCCTGCCGGCTGCTGATCGGGCCTCTGCACCAGCCGCTCCGAGAGCAGGAGCAGCCCGCCCAGACCCAGCCCGCACGCGCCGATCTCGGGCATCCCCGCCAGGAACGCCGAGGCCGCAGCCAGCGCCAGCGCGAGCAGCGAGGAGAGGTCCGCCGCCGCCCCGACCCGGGCCCCGGCATACGCCACCCACGGCAGCGAGCAGGCGGCGAGCGCGTGCCCCGAGAGCACCAGCGAGAGCAGCGTCCCGCTCCAGCCGTAGGCGAGGCCCGCCACCAGCGCCCCGCCCTCGCTCGCGCCCAGCTGCAGCGCCAGGCGCCGCGTGCCGAGGGCCGCCCCGAGCGCGCAGGCCGCCAGGAAGAGCATCTGCCCCTGCGGCAGCGGCGTGAAGTGCGTCAGCAGCGAGAGCGGGTGGAAGACCGCGAAGTTCGGGTCTGCCAGGAGCGGGAGCCCGCCGTACTCGAACGGGTTCCACTGCGGCAGCCGGCCCTCGCGCAGCGCCTGCGCGATCAGCGCCTTGTGCGGCAGGTAGTAGAGCCCGCCGTCGCGGAAGACGAAGACGCGGCCCGCTGCCAGCGGCACCCCGAAGAAGATCAGCACTGGCGCAGCGAGCAGCAGCGCGGCCGCTCGCCCGGGCGACGCTAGAAGGTGGTACGCGAGCGAGCGCAGGTGGCGCATCGGGGACTTGGCGCGCGGCCCTTTGGCGCTACCGCGGTCAGGCGGGGCCGGACCGGGCTAGCGCTTTGCCTTGGCCTTCGCGGCAGACTTCTTCGCGGCGGGCTTGGAGACCGCCTTCTTGGCTGCGGGCTTGGGCGCTGGCTTCTTCGCGGCGGCCTTGGCGACCGGCTTCGCGGCGGCCTTGGCGACCGGCTTCGCAGCAGGCTGGACCGGGGCTTTCGCGGCAGGCTTTGCTGCGAGCCCGGCCTTGGCTGCGGGCTTGGGCGCGGGTGCTGGAGGGGCCGGCGGCGCGGACGGCTTGGGCGTGAACGGGTGCCCCCAGACCTTCTTGAGGGCCGTGGGCTTGGGCGCCTTCTTCTCCTTGGGCGCCTTGGGCGGCTTCTTGCCCATCAGGGGCGCAGGGGCGGGCGCCAGCTTCGCGGCGAGGCGGGCTGCGGCCTTGGCGGCGAAGAAGTCGGTCATCCGCTTGAAGTAGAACTCCTGCCAGCCCCTCTCGACTTCCTTGAGGTGCTTGTCGGGGATGGCCGAGTGCACCAGCGTCAGCCGGGTGGCGCCGCCCGCGATCGAGAGGTGCACCTCCAGCCGGGAGTCGACGCCCTCGGGGAAGTTCGCGGTCCGCCAGCTCTGCACGATCTTCGAGCCCGGCAGGAGCTCCAGCGTGGTGCCGTGGAGGTAGCCATCCCACGCGGTGTGGCGGCCGCCGACGCGGGGGTCGACGTAGGCAGTCGCGCCAGTGAAGGCGGTGTGGCCGTCCGAGTCGAGCCAGGCCGTGTAGACGATGTCCGGCGGCGCGGGGATCAGCGTAGAGAGCGTAATCGTGGCGGGCATCAAGCCTCCAGCGAGCGGCCCGCCGCACATCGCAGGCCTAAAGAGGGGATTGCGCTCAGATTCCGCGCTCGGATGCAAGAGGAGCGCCGCTGGGTCGCGCCCCGCGCGGGCTGGCGCACGCCCCAGGGAAAAGGGGCACGAGCGGGCTAGGAGCAATGCCGATCAGTTAGCACCGGGGTTGGGGTCGCACTCAGGAGCCCCGGCAAATGCCGGGGCTAGAAAAACGGTCGCCCCTACGGGGCTGCCTCCTC
>JAYWAO010000007.1:0-7528 GCA_043782365.1 Deltaproteobacteria bacterium | reverse complement strand
ACCCGGTCAAGCTGCTGCAGAAGGCCGACATCGATCGGGTGGTCGGGCTCTGCTACGAGTGTAAATTGTGTTACCCGAAGTGCCCGTACGTGCCGCCGCACGAGTTCGCGGTCGACTTCCCCAAGCTGATCCTGCGGCAGAAGATGATCGACGCGAAGGAGAAGGGGATCGGGCTGCGCGAGCGGTTCCTCGGCTCGACCGACCTCGTCGGCACGGCGATGACGAAGATCGCGCCGATCGCCAACGCGGCCGCCCACAACGGCTTCAACCGCATGCTGATGGAGAAGACCATCGGCATCGCCAAGGACCGGCTGCTCCCCGACTACGCCGACCAGAGCTTCGAGGGCTGGTGGGCGCGGCGCGCGCCGGTCGAGCCCAAGCCGCCCCCCGCGCCAGCAGCCAGCCCGGTGGCGAGCGCCGAGGGCGAGCTGGCCAAGCCTCCGCGCCCGCCGAGCGTGGTGCTCTTCCCCACTTGCTTCGGCAACTACAACGACCCGGAGATCCCCAAGGCCGCGGTGGAGCTGCTCGAGAAGGCGGGCTGCGACCTCGTCTGTCCGGAGGTCGCCTGCTGCGGGATGCCCAAGATGGACTGCGGCGATCTCGCGGGCGCCAAGGTGCTCGCCCGCCGCAACGCGGATGCGCTGCTGCCGTTCGTGCGCGCGGGCCGCAAGGTGCTCTCGCCCGGCCCGTCGTGCACGCTGATGCTCAAGCAGGAGTATCCGGAGCTGCTCGGGCCCGAGGGCCGGGAGATCGCGGACGCGACCTTCGACCTCTCGGACTTCCTCTTGCAGCTCGGCAGGCAGAAGTTCCTTCCCAAGCCGCCGCCCGGGCTCGGCAAGGTGGCCTTCCACGTCGCCTGCCACAACCGCGTGCAAAACTTCGGTTACCGAGGCCGCGATCTGCTCAAGTGGGCCGGCGGCGACGTCACGCTGGTCGACAAGTGCTGCGGCATGGACGGCACCTGGGGGATGAAGAAGGAGTACTTCGAGGAGTCGCTGAAGATCGCCGAGGGGGCCGCCAAGAAGGTGGAGGCGGCGGAGCCCGACGTGGTGGCGGCTGACTGCTCGCTCGCTGGCCTGCAGATCACGCAGAAGACGGGCCGCGCGGCGTTCCACCCGGTGAAGATCCTCCGGGCCGCCTACCAGGGCGCGCCGCTGCGATCGCCTGCCCCGAGCAAGCCCGAGAAGAAGTAATACCCGTTATCGAATCGACAACCAACGCACGCAGCCCGCAGCGAACAGGAGCACACGATGCAAGCCCTCGAGCAGAAAGACCTCTGGCCCCTCCCCGTCTACGAAGGCGTCCGCGACCAGTTCCGCCGCGAGGTGATCGCCGCCAAGAAAGACCGCCGCGTGGGCGTGGGTCCCTTCATGACGCTGGTGTTCGAGAACCGGCTGACCGTGAAGTTCCAGGTGCAGGAGATCCTCCGCGCCGAGAAGATCACCGACCCCGCGCACGTGCAGGAGGAGCTCGACGGGTTCAACGCCATGCTCCCCGACACGGGCGCGCTCTCGGCCACGCTGATGATCGAGCTCACCGGTCCGGAGGCCGGGGTCGCCCAGCAGCTCACCGGGCTCACCGGCCTGGGCAAGCACGTGCGGCTCGACGTCGGCGGGCACCTCTCGCCGGCCGAGTTCGAGGGCGGCCGCGAGGACGGGGGGCGCATCTCGGCGGTGCAGTATGTGCGTTTCCCCTGTACCCCGGCCATCGCGCAGGCGCTCTCGCAGGGCACGGTGGCGGCGGCGCTGGTGTTCGACCACCCGAACTACACTTATCGGCAGGCCCTCACCGAGGGGATGTGCCGGTCGCTCGCCAAGGACCTCTTGGGGTCGAACTAGATGGCCCGCGCCTCGGCAGCAGCGCGTGCGAGCACGCCCGCGGAGGCTCCCAAGGCCATCCGCGCCGCGTCCGCGCGCCCGGGCCGCGGCGCGTCGATGCAGGTGACCGCGGCACAGCTGGAGGCGTTCGCGGCCCACTGCCGCGCCCACGGCCTCTCGGTGACGCAGCAGCGGCTCGCCATCTTCGAGGCGCTGGCGGGCTCGCGCGCCCACCCGAGCGCCGAGCAGATCCACCTCGCGGTGCGGCGCAAGCACCCGGCGCTCTCGCTCGCCACCGTCTACAAGAACCTCGAGGCGCTGCGCGCGGTGGGCGCGGTGAGCGACGTCAACCCGCTCCACATCGAGGCCCGCTACGAGGCGGCGCTCCCGGGCACGGGCGCGGGCGCGCCGCACCACCACCTCGTCTGCACCTCGTGCCACAAGGTCTGTGATCTGCCTGCCTGGCTCGTGCCCGCCCCGGCGCTTTCGGCCGAGCAGGCGCTGGGGTTCCAGGTGCACGGCGTGCGCGTGCAGGTAGAGGGCCTCTGCCCGGAGTGCAGGTAGCGCCATCACGCCCCAGCGGGGCCTCCTGTTGTATGAAAGCCCCCCATGGACACCGGCACCTCGGCTCCGACACCCGCGCAGCCCACCTCCCGCTCCCGCCCGACGCTGCCGCTCGGCCTCGAGGGATTCACCTGGAGGGACCTGCACGACCCGGTCCGTCTGGCCGACCTGACGGCCGCCTTCGACCGCGCCGTGCAGGCAGCAGACCCGGCGCTCTACGCCACCTACCAAGCCCACCGCTCCGGCCAGGCGCGCCTGATGGGCTCCAAGGAGAGCGACCTCTTGGTCGCGGTCGCGGGCCACCTCTCGGCGTTCGTCGGGAAGCTCTTCGGCGTCGAGGAGTCGCTGCGGGCGCTGCGCGAGCAGGCGGGGCGCGAGGGGCCGCTCTTCCGCGTCCGCCGCGAGTTCGTGCAGCGCCGCTCGTTCAAGAAGGGGGCGCCCAACCGGCCCGCAGCGGCGGAGTTCCCGGTGCTCGAGGCGCAGGTGCAAGCGCTGCTCGCGGCGGCACGCGCGGTGGAGCCGTGCTCCGCGCTTTTGGAGGACCCGGAGCTGTCGGCGGCGCTCTTCATCGACCGGCTGCTCGAGGCCGAGAAGGCGCTCGCGGTCCACCTCGATCCGAACAAGCCCGGCCCGCTCGACGCCGCGGCGTTTGGCCGGTGGCGCGCGCTCGCCAATGCGCTGTCGCCCGCCGGCGGCCACGTGCCCGCGGCGCCTGCGCTGCTCACGCTCTCGACGGCGAGCGCGCCCCCGGCGCCGGACCTGACCGAGCTGGCGGCCATCCGCGCCCTGCTCGACCTCTGCGACCGCTGGTGCTTCGCGCTCACGCTCCACCACGACGGCCACCACCGCGCGCACACCTGGACCCTCTTGCGCGTGCCGCACGCGCTCGACTTCGAGAAGCTGGTGCAGCTGCGCATCCAGCCCCTCGCCGCCAAGGCGGGACACGCCGACGCCATCCGCGGCCTCGAGGAGCACCAGCGGCGCCGCGACGGGTTCGCCCTCACCGACCCGCGCATGAGCCGCCGCGAGGTGATGGGGGAGGTCGACTACTGCATCTACTGCCACGACCGCGAAAAGGACTCCTGCTCGTCGGGCTTCCGCGAGAAGAGCGAGGCGATGCCGAAGGCGAAGCTCACCGGGCGCGACGCCGAGGGCTCGCTCCCCTTCAAGAAGAACCCGCTGGGGATCCCGCTGACGGGCTGCCCGCTCGAGGAGCGGATCAGCGAGGCCCACCTGATGCAGAAGGAGGGCGACGCGGTCGCCGCGCTCGCCGTCATCTGCGTGGACAACCCGATGACCCCGGGCACGGGCCACCGCATCTGCAACGACTGCATGAAGGCCTGCATCTACCAGAAGCAGGAGCCGGTCAACATCCCGCAGGCCGAGACCGGCATCCTCACCGACGTGCTCAACCTGCGCTGGGGCTTCGAGATCTGGAGCCTGCTGACGCGCTGGAACCCGCTCAAGCTGGGCAAGGGCGACCGGCAGCACCCGCGCCCGTACGCGGGCGTCAAGGCGATGGTGGTGGGCATGGGTCCCGCCGGCTACACGCTCTCGCACCACCTGTGCAACGAGGGGTTCTTCGTCGCTGGCATCGACGGGCTGAAGGTCGAGCCGCTCCCCGCCGACCTGCTCGGCAAGGCGCCAGGCCAGGACGGCGTCCCCAACGCCATCGAGTGGCTCGACGAGACGTTCGCAGGGGCGACCGACACGCGGATCACCTCGGGCTTCGGGGGCGTCTCGGAATATGGTATTACAGTTCGCTGGGACAAGCGGTTCCTCGACATCCTCCACGTCAACCTCGCCCGGCGGTCGAACTTCGTCCTCTACGGCGGCACCCGGTTCGGCGGGACGATCACGCTCGAGGACGCCTGGGCGCTGGGCTTCGACCACGTCGCGCTGGCGGCCGGGGCGGGCAAGCCCACCCTGATCGGGCTGAAGAACAACCTGATCCGCGGCATCCGCAAGGCGAGCGACTTCCTGATGGCGCTGCAGCTGACCGGCGCCTTCAAGGAGGACGCGCTGGCGAACCTGCAAGTCCGCCTGCCCGCGGTCGTCATCGGCGGCGGCCTGACCGCGGTCGACACCGCCACCGAGCTGGCTGCGTACTACCCGTTGCAGGTGGAGAAGCTGCTGGGGCGGCACGAGCTGCTCTCGGCCGAGCTCGGCGAGGAGAAGCTGCTCTCGCTGCTCGACGCCGAGGAGCGCGAGGTCTACCGCGAGTACCTCGGGCACGGCCGCGCGGTGTTGGCCGAGCGGGCGCGGGCGAGGACCGCCGGCGAGGCGCCCGATTTTGCAAAACTGGTGAACGGCTGGGGCGGGGTGACGCTCGCCTACCGCAAGGGGCTCAACGACTCGCCCGCCTATCGGCTCAACCACGAGGAGGTCGCCAAGGCGCTCGAGGAGGGGATCGCCTTCGCGCCCGGCCTGACGCCGGTCGAAGCAGTCGCCGACGAGCACGGCGCCGTCGCCTCGCTCAAGTTCACCCGGTCCGACCTGGTGGGCGGCCAGTGGAAGGAGTCGGGCGAAACCGTCGAGCTGCCTGCCCGCACCGTCTGCGTCGCCGCCGGCACCAGCCCCAACGTGACGCTGGGCAAGGAGAACCCGGGCCAGTTCGAGATGGACCCCAAGTACAACTCCTTCAAGTCCTACAAGGCGGTGCCCGACGCTGCGGCCCCAGGCGGCGTGCGCCTCGAGCCGGCGGCCGTCAGCAAGGACCTCTCGGGCGAGGCGGGCTTCTTCACCTCTTACAACCACGCCGGCAAGCTGGTCTCTTACTTCGGCGACAACCACCCGTTCTATGCGGGCTCGGTGGTCAAGGCGATGGCCTCGGCCAAGGACGGCTACCGGCAAATTGTAACACTATTCTCCGGCCGGCTGGCGGAGGTAGACGTGCAGCAGGCGGGCTCCGCGTTCGTCCCGGCCCAGGCCTCGCGCGACGCTGGCCTCGCCGCGCTGCGCGCCAAGCTCGACGACGAGCTGGTGCCGCGCATCCACTCGGTCACCCGGCTGACGCCCACCATCGTCGAGGTGGTGGTCCGGGCGCCGGCGGCGGCGCGCCGCTTCCTGCCCGGCCAATTCTACCGCCTGCAGAACTACGAGTCGCTCTGCGCCCGGGTCGACGGCACGCCGCTCCTGATGGAGGGCCTCGCCCTCACCGGCGCCTGGACCGACCCGGAGCGCGGCCTGATGGGCACCATCGTGCTGGAGATGGGCGGCAGCTCCAGCCTCTGCTCCCTGCTGCGCCCCGGCTTCCGCATGGTCCTGATGGGGCCCACCGGCGCGCCCAGCACCATCCCGCAGCACGAGGACGTCGTCCTCTGCGGCGGCGGCCTCGGCAACGCGGTGCTCTTCTCCATCGGCAAGGCGCTCAAGGTAGCCGGCTGCCGCGTCATCTACTTCGCCGGTTATCGAAACGCCGGCGACGTCTTCAAGCGCGAGGACATCGAGGCTTCGGCAGACGTGATCGTCTGGTCGGTGGACAAGGGGAGCCCGCCCCCCGAGGCGCGGCGGCCGCAGGACCGCTCGTTCTCGGGCAACATGGTCGAGGCGATGGTCGCCTACGCCACGGGCGCGCTCGGCGAGCCGGCCATTCCGTTCAAGAGCGTCAAGCGGATCATCGCCATCGGCTCGGATCGGATGATGGCCGCCGTCAGCAAGGCGCGGCACGTCGAGGGCCAGCTCAAGGGGCTCCTGCCCGCCGAGCACGTCGCCATCGCGTCGATCAACTCGCCGATGCAGTGCATGATGAAGGAGATCTGCGCGCAGTGCCTGCAGAAGTGCCGCGATCCGAAGACGGGCAAGGAGAGCGTCATCTTCACCTGCTTCGACCAGGACCAGGAGATGGACCGGCTCGACTGGGACAACCTGCGCGCGCGCCTGCGGCAAGGGAGCCTGCAGGAGAAGCTGGGGGCGCTGTGGATCGCGCGGCTCTTGAAGCGGGGGGGGATCCCACGGGTATAGACGGAGCAGAACGACGCGTGGCGGGCCGCGCCACTACCGCCGCGTGAAGGTGTAGAGCACGTTCTCCTCGAGCGCTCCGAGCGTGGCGGCGCCCAGCCTCGCGCGGCTCCACACCGGGCGGCGCTGGACGTCCTTGCCGGCCCAGCGCACCAGCAGGCCGACTCGGTCGACCCCGGCGTCGAGCATGCCCGCGAGCACTGCCAGCCACTGCCGCAGGACAGATACGCGCGCTCCTCGGGAGAGAGCAGCGCGTCCACCTCCTGCATCGGATCGCGCGCGAAGGTCTTCCCACCGCGGCCGGGCGCGGGTTGGAAGCGCGCGATGTCGACCGTCGCGGGCAGCACGAGGTCGATGAAGTGGCACATGGCAGGACGATATTGCAGAGGCCATGGACTTGGACAAGCGCCTTGGCTGTGCAGATGGCGGTGCCTGCTTGACGGTCCCCGGCCTCCTCCTTACATTAAGTAAGGAGGTTCGCATGCCCACCGCCAAGCTCACCAGCAAGGGCCAACTCACCGTGCCCAGGGAAGTCCGGACGCTCCTCGGCCTGCGGACTGGAGACCACGTCGCCTTCGTCGTACGCGACGACGGCACGGTGTCCGTGGAGGCCGAGAAGAAGAGCCTGATGCGCCTGCGCGGCATCCTGCACCCGAAGGTGAAGGGGGTCACGATCGAGGACATGAACGAGGCCATCCGAAAGGGATGGAGCGGGGAGTGATCGCGCTCGACACCAACGTCCTCGTACGTTTCCTCGTCGCTGACGACCAGGCCCAGTACTCCCGCGCCAAGCGGATGATCGAGGGTGCCCTCACCAGCGGAGAAGGGCTCTTCGTCTCCGACGTCGTCCTGTGCGAGACGGTCTGGGTCCTGTCGTCCACCTACAAGCTTGACCGTGCGGAAGTCGGGGGACTGCTGGCGGAGATCCTGGCGACGACGGACATCTCGATTCGTGGCGTGGACTCTGCGCGGCGCGCGTTGGCCAACTTCATCGCCTTCAAGGGCGGCTTCGCGGACTACCTGATCCGCGACCACGCCACTCTGGTGGGCTGCGGGACCGTCGCCACCTTCGACAAGGCGCTCCTCAAGGAGCCGGGCTTCACCGCGCCCTGACGCGCCCCGACAGGCCGCCGGATACCCAGCAACCGCCTCCGATCAATCAGCAATTGATATTGCCTACCTGTACG
>JAYWAO010000006.1:0-7530 GCA_043782365.1 Deltaproteobacteria bacterium | reverse complement strand
ACTTCTCGGGGCCCTCGCGCGGCGGTAGAATAGGCCACATAAGCGACGTAATACTTCTTATGCGACGCTGGGGGGGGATGGGGAACGCTGCTTGAACGTCCTATTCGCCCCGGTGCGCGGAGTGTTACCCATCGCGCTGCTCGCCCGCGAGCGCGGTCCGCTCCTGCTGGTGGTGCCCGCGGGCAACGAGCGGGAGGCGCGCCAGGTGCCGGGCGCGCAGGTGCTGGGCGTCTCCACGCTGCGGGAGGCGGTGGCCGCGCTGCTCGACCCCGCCGGCCACGCCGCCGGGAGCCCGCCGCGCCTCGCTCCGCCGCTCTCCGGGCCGGGCGAGCCACCCGCCGCGCCGCCCGACCTCTCCGAGGTCCGCGGCCAGTTGGAGTGCAAGCGGGCGATGGAGGTCGCCGCTGCCGGAGGCCACAACGCGCTGCTGGTCGGCCCGCCCGGCTCGGGGAAGAGCGAGGACATGGGCCACCTCTCGAGGCGGATAGACCGCACGCCGCTGGCCGCCCTCAGGAGTCAGGTCGGGTGCTGCAAGAATCTACGGCATGCAGCATCTCACCCTCTTGGGCTACCTCACGGGCTCTTCTATTTCCTGCCACCGCCCTCATTCGCGCTCCGCACGCACCGAAACCCCAGCTTGGTCTCCTGCACTGTTGCCTTCCTCGCTCCTGGGCAAGTCGCAGTCAGCGCCTCGGGACCTCCCATAGAACTGTCGCCACCTCGTGTAGCCTTCTTCGACCCAGCGTCATCTTCGAGCCACTCCCACACGTTCCCGGCGAGGTCGAGGATCCCCTGCTTCGAAGCGCCGCTCGGATGCGAGCCCACCGGACAGGTGTCCCATTGGTTGACATCCGGAATGTCACTACCCTTCCCACGCCAGCATGCGCGCGCGCCTGGCGGTTCGTCTCCCCACGGGTAGTTCCAAGCTTCGCCGCTACTGGCAGCCCATTCCCGCTCCACCACCGAGGGCAAGCGCCCTCCTGCCCACCTACAAAATGCGGAGGCTTGAGACCAATCGACGCAGTCCATTGGCAATGTCTCTTCATACCTCCATGCGCAGCCGATGTACGCCGGGGGTTCGCTACAGGCGCCTTGAAGCACGCACCCCTTATACTGCCGCACGGTTGTTGCGGTACGCGCCATCAAGACAGGGTGAACCTCCCCCGGTTTCGTGGACACCCGAGAAGGCGCGAGAATGCGCCAGGAGATGTCCATGTCACGACGGAAGCGCAGGACGTTCACGGCAGAGTTCAAGAGGGAAGCAGTGGGTCTCACGAAGGTGGGCGACCGGACAATCGGAGGGGTCGCGAAGGATCTCGACCTGACGGAGACGGCGCTGCGTGAGTGGGTGAAACGAGGAGATCAGGAGGCGTTGCCACCAGCGGCCGGAGCGCTGACGGCGGCCGAGCGGGACGAGTTGGTCAGGCTGCGCAAGCAGGTCAAGCGCCTGGAAATGGAACGCGAGATATTAAAAAAAGCTGCGGCCTTCTTCGCCAGGGAGAGCGAGTGATGTTCGAACTCGTGCAGGCGGAGAAGGCCCACTTTCCGATCGCGGTGCTGTGCTCGGTGCTCTCGGTGTCGCGCAGCGGATTCTATGCCTGGCAGCAGCGCCCGGAGCCGGCGAGGGCGAGGGCAGACGCTGCGCTCCTGCTCGACATCCGGGCGGCGCACAAGCTGGGGCGCGGGACGTACGGCAGCCCGCGCGTGCAGGCCGAGCTGCGCGCGCAGGGCAAGCGCGTGGGCGAGAACCGGGTTGCGAGGCTGATGCGCGAAGCAGGTCTTCGCGTCCGGCAGAAGCGCCGGTTCCGGCGCACGACCGACTCGAATCACCCCGACCCGATCGCGCCGAACGTGCTCGCACGGGACTTTGAGCCGAGGGCGTCCAACCAGTCGTGGGCCACCGACGTGACTTACGTCCACACCGGCGAGGGCTGGCTCTACCTGGCGGTGATGCTCGACCTGTTCTCGCGCCGCGTAGTCGGCTGGGCTGCGAGCGACACCAACGACCGCGCACTCGCGCTGGAGGCGCTCCAGCGCGCTCTTGCCGCCCGCAACCCAAAACCCGGCTTGGTGCACCACTCCGACCGCGGCAGCCCCTACGCCAGCGAGGATTACCGACGCGCTTTGGAGGCGCGCGGCCTCGTCGCCAGCATGAGTCGCACGGGCGACTGCTGGGACAACGCCGTCGCCGAGAGCTTCTTCGCCTCGCTCAAGGCCGAGCTGGTCGACCACGAGCGGTATGCCAGCCACGCTGCCGCTGTGGCGTCCATCGGCGACTACATCGACAACTTCTACAACCCGCTTCGCCGCCATTCACATCTCGCCTATCTCAACCCTATCGAATACGAATTGAGGGCACGAGTCGCGGCTCTTGCTGCATAGTCCAACTGTCCACGGAATCGGGGGAGGATCAATGGGAATCGCACGGTGGGCCCCGGGGCGGGGACGCCGGTGTATGACGCGCAGGACCGGATGCTGCACTATGGGCTGTGCGATTACGCGTACAAGGCGAGCGGGGAGCTGCTGACGAAGACGTGCAGCGGGGACGCGGGGCCCACAACGTATGACTACGATGCGGTCGGGAACCTGCGGAATGTAAAGCTGCCGAATGGGACGCACATTGAATACCTGATCGATGGGCAGAACCGGAGGATCGGGAAGCGGTCGTGCAGCACGGCGATCGATGTGAGCTGCCCGGTGAACTCGCTGGTGGAGGGGTTTGTCTACCGGAGCCAGCTGCAGGTGGCGGCTTGGTTGGACTTCGATGGGAGCGTGAAGGCGACCTTCGTGTACGGGCTGCACGCGAACGTGCCGGAGTACATGGTGGTGCCGGCGGGGAAGGCGAACGCGGGGACGTATCGGCTCGTGCTGGACCAGGTGGGGACCGTGCGCTTGGTGGTGGATGCTGCGACGGGGGACGTCGTTGAGCACACGGACTTGGACGAGTTCGGTTGTGGACTGTCGACAGATCTTGGGACGAGGAGAACGCCCTTTGGGTTTGCAGGCGGCATGTGGGAGCGAGACTTAGGAGCAATGCGGTTTGGCGCCAGAGACTACGAATCGGGACCGGGACGCTGGACGGCAAAGGACCCAATAGGCATGAACGGAGGTCTCGACCTGTACAGGTACGCCAACAGCGAGCCGATAAACAGCGCCGACCCGACAGGCCTGGTGGTGCGCTTTGGTGACAGCGCTGGCCGCGACCTCTGGAACATCGTGAGATCCGTACCAGAAGGAGCGAGAATGGCAGACTATCTCGACTCTTCTCCAAACGAATACGTCGTATTCGGTGACGCTACGCTTCCTGGATCGGCAGCCGGCGCTACCGGTGACATGAGCGGCGAAGCCGGTCACGACCGCCGGGAGTTTAAGACTTGCCCGAGCGGAAGGTCGGTGGATCTTCGTGTCGATTCCCGAAAAATTCGGAAAGCGCTCAAGAAGGACCCGGACATCGCCGGGCCGGCAGGCCGACTCGCGCACGAGATGCTTCATGCCTCCTTGATCGACTTCAGAAGCACAGGTGCCCCGCTGCCTACCTCGTTCCTGTACCAGTTGCTTTCCGGCGCTGGACCCAACGGCCAACTTGACGAAGTTCAGCACCTCTTCGTCGAAAACTGGTCCATTAGCAGGTGGGGGCACAGGTGAGTGGCGCTGGCTGTATAGTGATCCTCGGCTTGTGCGTGCCTTCGATCGGAGCCTCCACACGCTCCTTGCGGGAGCAAGGATTTCATCGCGTGAACAGTCAAGGAGAGCCGAGTCCGCAAGGACCAACCGGCATCAAAGTCGAGACATTTGCAGGAACAAAGCGAACCAAATCCTCGAAGGCGGTGTGGATCGGCGTGATCGCTGAGCGGGGTCGTGTGAAGCTCGTTGCGGTTGCGTGTCGCCCTGAAAGTGTCGAGAGTTGCGCTCTGTTGGGGTTCAACGCTCGCAATCTATGTCGGCCCGGTATTGGAGCGATGCTAATGTGCAGTACGCGTCATGCACGGTTCACGGCAAAGCAGTGCAACGAGTCGGGATACGTGGTAACAGATAATGAAGGGGATGCCGACAGGGCCTGCGGTCTTCTGCGGGAAGCCGGACAGAAAGCCTCTCCATGAGGTTCCTTGAAAGAATACCCCGTGCCCGAGTCCGTCTGCCGAAAGCCGCGCCCGGTCTCCTGAGGCGCTTAAGGATCGATCCAAATGGTAGATGGCGTCAACCAGCTTCATATCGAGCACGCCCCCCCCTGCGGGATTGCACCATATCCTGTTTTGCAGAGTTCTGGAGCGCATAGTTGGGCACTGTGACGTCGCCCAGAAGCCGGCAGAGCGCGAGCACTCTCTCTAGGCGCCAAACCCAGGGCACGCGCGTGACCTCGTTCACCTACGACGCCAACGGCAATCTCGAGACGCTCACCGGCCCCGAAGGCGTCTCGCTCGCCTTCAAGAACGACCTCCTCGGGCGCGTGCTCACGGCGACCAGCACGCCGCCCGCGGCCAGCGGGCTCGCGCCTGCGGCCACCCACTTCCGCTACGGCGCGAGCGGCAACGCCACCTCGGTGCAGCCGCCGGGGCAGCCGGAGCACCTCTTCAGCTTCTCGCCGCAGGACCTGGAAGTGAATTACTCGCCGCCGCAGCTCGCCTCGGTGCCGGACACCTCGACGACGAGCACCTGGGACTACGACAAGGCGCTCACGCTGGAGGCGCGGCCCGATGGGAGCCAGAACGGCCGCGGTATCACGCGGCGTCGGGGCGGCTGACGAGCGTCGAGGTGACGGATGGGGCTGCGTCGTACACCACGGGGCTCCCGCCGCACACCATGATGGCCACCAGCCTTCCCGCTGCGAGCCCTACCGCTTCACCGGCGCCACCGCCCCATGGCTCTCCTCGATCCACCCCATCAACATCCGCAGCGGCACGCTCTCCCCCCGCGCGAACCGCGCCACCACCCACCCCTCCGCCTCAGCCGTCCTCCCCGCCGGCGACGCCCAGGAGAACTTCGCCAGCGCCGCCGGCCCGCTCTTCGGCAACTTGCAGCTCAGCACCAACCCCCCCTCCGGCCTCCCCAGCGAAGCGATCAGGCTCTTGTTCTTCAGCTTCACCAGCGTCAGCCCCTCCATCGGCTGCTGGTAGGTGTTCGGGTGCGCCAGCGCCTTTGCCAGCAGCGACCGGTACGCCACCAGGCACTCATCCAGCGGCTGCGCGCCGGGGAGCACGCGCTTCTTCGGCCCCTCAGGCGCATCCCCCTCGGCCGGGCGCGCACCCTTGCCGGCCTTGGCCGGGCGCTCGGCGCGGTCCGCGCGGTCATCTGCGCGCGCGGCGCCGCGGAGGTCTCCACGCGCCGCGCTGCCTCTTGCGTCGCCGCGGGCAGCAGCGCCGCGCGTATCGACGCGCGCCTCTCCACGCGCCGCCGGACGGCTGTCGCCGCGGCCCGCGCGGGGCTCCCGGCTGCTCTCGTCCTTCTGCTTCGCCGCGCCCTCCCCTGCAGGCGCAGGCTTCCACTTCTTGCGGACCGCGTGGAACAGCGTCGCCGCGCCCTTCTTCTGGTTCGTCATGGGCGCACCATACTTCGTCCGCTCGCAACTTGGGGGATCCAACCCGGGATGGCGCCGCGGACGGCCCGGTGCGATCGTGCTGGCTCCACCTCGTCCGGGAGCCGCCTTGCGCGACTTCGCGCCGCTGCGCGCCGCCTTCGCGCTCTGCCTGCTGGTCTTTGCGCTCCCCGCGCGCTCCGCCGACCCAGCCCCTCCCTGGGAGGGAGCGGCCTTCTCCGCCGACCCCAAGGCGATGCTCGCGGCCGCGCTCGCGCTGTCGCCGCCCGCGGAGGGCGTGGCCGTCGACCTCCTCCTCGAGGCGCACCGCGTCGCCTACGACGCCGAGGGGCGCCGGACGACCACGGTGCGCCTCGTCTTCCGGCCGCTCACCGCCGAGGCCGCGATGGAGTGGACCCTCTCGGCGAGCTGGGCCGCGACGAGCAGGCGATGCTCCTGCGCGCGCTGGAGGAGAAGCGCTTCCTGCCGCCGGCGCCGACACATCTTCACCGACAGTTCCAGCGGCTCGAGTTCCACGCCCAGCAACTGGCGGGTCGTCTATGAAGTGGGCCCCGGGCTCCGCTACTGGCTGCACCCACAGTTCGCGCTCGGCGCCAGCGCGGGGCTTCGCGGGGACCTCCAGTTCTTCGACAACAACGGGAGCTCGAACAGCTACTCGCTGAACAGCATCTTCACGGGCCTCGACGTGTCCGGCGTGTTCTGAGTCGTGTGAGCGGCCTTTACGGCAATGGTCGATTCGATCTGTAGTCGGGCGAAAACCGGCCTCGGGGAGCACCATCGCGTGACCCACCTGACCTACCTCGACTCCGTCGTCCCCCTGCCCCTGATGCCGCTGCCCGTCGTCGGTCCGAGCTTCCTCCACCTCCGCGGGATGCCGCAGGCCATCGCTTGCCTGCCCGGGGCGCGGGTCTGGGGCCCCGAAGGCGCGAGGGTGCGGCGCAAGAAGATCGCCTGGACGGGCGAGCTCTCCGCGGCGGGCTGGCCCTATCAAGACGAGCTGCCGCTGCTCGAGTTGGGCGGGATGGCGAAGGTCCGCGAAGTGCTCTTCCTCCACAAGGCGTCGCGCACGCTCATCGTCACCGACCTCTGCTTCAACCTGCTCGACGCGAGCGGCCTGGGCGCGCGCTTCATCCTCGGCCTCTTCGGCACGTACCAGCGGTTTGGGGTGAGCCGGCTCTTCCTCCGCTTCGTCACCGACCGGGTTCGCTTCGAGGCCTCGCTGAACCAGCTCTTCGCGTGGGAGTTCGACGACATCGCCATCAGCCATGGGCGACCGATCGCGGGAGGCGGCCGGGCACGGCTGCTGGCCGCGCTGCAGGAGCGGGGCCACTGCAAGGACGTGAAGTAGGTGGCCGCGGCGAACGCAGCGGTGGCGACCGCTGCGCCTGCGAAGAAGAAGGCGGCGAAGAAGGCCGCGCGCAAGTGACCGGGCCGCTCCGCTTCCTGCTCGACGACCTCTCCGGCCCCAAGACGCGCGCGCTGATCGCACGCCACCTCGCCGGCATGAACGCGCACTCGCCCCCCGAGAGCGTGCACGCGCTCGACCTGGGCGGCCTGCAGCGGCCCGAGGTCACCTTCTGGTCGGCGTGGCTCGGCGAGGAGATCGTCTGCTGCGGCGCGCTCAAGCTGCTGGGCGAGGGCCGCGGCGAACTGAAGTCGATGCGCGTCTCGGACGCCTTCCTCGGCCGCGGATACGGCCGCGCGATGCTCGAGCACCTGCTCGCGCAGGCGCGCCAGCTGGGCCTGCGCTCGCTCTGGCTGGAGACGGGCTCGTCGCCCGCATTCGCTCCCGCGCTCCGGCTCTATGAGAGCGCCGGGTTCGCGCGCTGCGGGCCGTTCGAGGGGTACACGGACGACCCGTTCAGCGTCTTCATGACGCAGGCGCTCTAGCGCTTCCCGTCGCCGTCGTCGTCGTCGTAGCAGTCGAGCGAGTCCTTGATGTTCTTCTCGATGTCCGACTGGTTCTTCGTGTCGCGCGGGTCGAGCCGGGCGCCGGC
>JAYWAO010000005.1:0-7547 GCA_043782365.1 Deltaproteobacteria bacterium | reverse complement strand
CCTGGCACGGAAGATCGCGAAGAGCCGCATTTGCCGGGGCTCCTGATTGGGCACCCTTCTCTGGAACCTGCGGATTCTCGGATTCTCTGCACACCAAGGCGCCGCGCCCCCACGTCCTTGCACGGAAGATCGCGAGGAGCCGCAAATGCCGGGGCTAGAAAAGCCACCGCCCCTGCGGGGCTGCCTTCATGCGCGAAGACCTGTTGCACCTCCGCACCACTCGGCGTACGCAACGCACGCAACTCCACGCACGGGAGGGCCGACGACAAGGACGAACCCGACGCAAGGCTCGCAACGCCCGAAGGGGGTGGCCGTCCTTCTAGCCCCGGCATTTGCCGGGGCTCGTGATCGGGGTGCCTCGACCGGAGTTGTTTGACCGGTATTGAGCCATATAGGGGAGAGACTTCGGGCGCGCGGTACTAGCGCTCTACGGCCCCACACCCATTGAACGCCGCGAACCTCTCGAGCGCCGGCCCGAGCGCCGCCTGCAAGGCCTTGCGCTCCTTCGGCCGCTCCAGGTGCAGCGACTTCACCACCAACACGCCGCGGGCCCTCTCGGCCTTGCAGTCGATGCGCGCCGCCAGCCGGTCGCCCCAGAGCACCGGCAGCACGAAGTACCCGTGCTTGCGCTTGGGCTCGGGCACATAGCATTCAATCTGATAGTCGAACCCAAACAGCCGCTGCAGCCGCTTGCGCTGGATCACCAGGTGGTCGAACGGCGAGAGGATGCGCACGTGCTCCGGCCCGGGCTGCGGGCTGCTCTCCGAGAGCGCGCCGAGGGTCTCCGGCAGCGAGTAACACTCTTCCGTCGCGCCCCGTACGCGCACCCGCACCACCGCGCCCGCCTCCTCCAGCCCCGCCAGCGCGCGCTCGACCACGGGCTTGCCGGGCTCCCGCCGCAGGTAGTGGAGCTCGGCCGCGGTGGCGAGCCCGCTCGCGCGCAGCGTCTCGCCGATCAGCTGGCGCGCGTGCTCCTCGGGCGTGGGCATCGCCGTGTCCACCCACGACGGCAGCACGCGCTCGGTGAGGTCGAAGACCTTCTGGAACCCGCGCCGCTCGCGGACCATCAGCGCGCCCTCGGTGAAGAGCTGCTCCAGGGCCCGCTTGGCGGGCTTCCACTCGAACCAGCTCCCGCCCTGGTGGTTCTTCGGGGCGTCGAAGTCGCGCGCCTGCAGCGGGCCCTCGGCGCGGATGCAATCCATCACCAGCTTGCGCGCCTTCCTGTCGGGCGCGCTGAACCAGCGCCGCTTGCCCGAGGCATAGGCCTGCATGCGCGGGAGGCAGAACCGGTAATTCGACAGCGGCAGGTAGGACGCCGCGTGGCTCCAGTACTCGAAGATCTTCGGCGCCGCCGGGGAGAGCAGGGCGCCCAGCAGCGCGGGCTGGTAGCCCGGGACGCGGGTCCACAGCACGTGGTGGTGGGCGCGCTCCACCACCGAGATGGTGTCGATCTGCACGTAGCCGAGCCGCTCGATGGCGCAAAACGTCGCCTCGATCGGGCTCGGCGCGGCGAAGGGCGCGAGGCGGTCGAGGCCCTGCGCGCGCAGCACGAGGCGGCGCGCTTCCGCGGCCGAGAGGCTGGTCGGGCGCTTGACCGGCTTGGTGCGGGGCACTGCGCTGGTATCCCGCGAGAGGCGGCCCAGGTGCAACGGGCTCCTGCTACAGTTCATCCCATGCTCGACATCGCCGCCGCCAAGAAGAACCCCTTCGCCCCCGGCCTCTTCGCAGGACAGGTCGCCCTCGTCACCGGCGGAGGCACGGGCATCGGCCGGGCCGTCGCCCTGGAGCTGCTGCAGCTCGGCGCCAAAGTCGTCATCGCCAGCCGCAAGCCCGAGCACCTCGAGCCCGCGGTGGCCGAGCTGTCGAAGTTTGGAGAGGTGGTCGCGCTCCCCTGCGACATCCGCGAGCCCGCCCGCGTCGAGCAGCTCGTCACCGACCTCCTCGCCCGCTACGGCCAGATCGACGTGCTGATCAACAACGCCGGCGGCCAGTTCCCCAGCCCTGCGCTGGCGATGTCGGTGAAGGGCTTCGAGGCGGTCATCCGCAACAACCTGATCGGCACCTTCACCATGACCCGCGAGGTGGCGACGCGCGCGATGATCCCGGCGCAGCGGGGCGCGATCGTCAACGTCACGGCGATGGTCAACCGCGGCTTCGCGGGCATGGCCCACACGGGCGCGGCGAGGGCGGGGGTGGAGAACCTCACCATGTCGCTGGCGGTCGAGTGGGCCTTCGCCGACGTGCGCGTCAATGCCGTCGCGCCCGGGATCATCCGCTCGACGGGCGTCGACCAGTACCCGCCCGAGCTGGTCTCGGGGTCGATCATCCGCACTCCGCAGAAGCGGCTCGGCACGGTCGAGGAGACGGCGCACGCCATCGTCTACCTGGCGAGCCCGGCGGCGCTGTTCATCACGGGCACCGTGCTGCGCATCGACGGCGGGGCGGCGCTGTGGGGAGACCTCTGGGAGATCCCGCCGCGGGAGGATGGGATCAGCTAGCCGCGCGCGGCGGCGCTGCGAGGCTCCGGAGGACTACTTTTGCCGCGGGCCCAGCCCCTCGGCCCGCTTCCGCACCGCGTCCAGCGTGTCCTTCACGCCCCGGTCCGCGAGATAGCTGCGGATGAACCCGGGCACCGCCGTGCCCACGTCCACCGCGCTCTGGTACTCCATCAGCACCTGCTTCCCATCGCCGAGCGGCCACAGCTGCCAGCGGCCCTTCACGGCGCGCAGGTCGTGCGGGATGTCCTCGGCGAGCTTGAAGTCGATGCGCCGGAGGGCCGGGTCCCAGACGTAGTCGAGGCCGTAGCGCAGCGTCTTGAGCGTCGCGTCGATGGTCTGCAGCGCGCGCTCGCCGGTGGCGGTGCGGCGGCTGATCTCCATCCGCTTCACGCGGGGCACGAACTCGGCGAACTGCGAGTGGTCGGTGAGCACCTCCCAGAGCACCTCCATCGCGCACAGACAGACGCCGTAGCCGCGCACCGCGCCCTTGGATGCGTCCTCGACGTCACCGGCCATCTCAACGGTCTCAGCATGAAGGGCGCCGTTGCGCAGGCGCGCGAAGAGCACCTTGTCGAGCGCGGGGAGCGGCGGGAGGGAGGGGGCGGGCGCGGCCGCGGGCGCAGAGGCGGGCGCTGCTGCGCTCGGGGCTTGCGGTGCCGGCGCGCCCAAAACGCCTTGCGTCCCTCCGACGAGGAGCGGAAGCGCGAACCCCAGGGCGAGCGCAGGGAGGGAGCGGTGGTGTCGCGTGGCCATGATGGAGAGCACTCTCCCCCGGCGGGCGCGGCGGGGTCCATCGGTCACCGTCCGCAGAGCGAAGATCCGGGCGGAGATCCTCCCGCGGCGCGGCGGACGGGAGTGACCCGCGCGGCGGACTGCGGGCCCCTGGCCGCATAAGATCTTGGTCCTGTAGGTCTAGGTCCCACGGACAAGACAGTGATCTACCGATGCGTCATTCCGAGAGACAAAGAGCGCGCTTCCCCTGCCCTCGGAGACGCCGATGCTCCGCCATCTCTCTCTCGTCTGCGCCATGCTCGTCTGCGCTTGCGCCTCCGGCGCAGTGACTCCCGCTGGTCAGGCCTGCCTCACCAGCGACGACTGCGACCCCGGTGACGGCTGCCTGGCCGGTGTCTGCGCCGCGCAGGAGGGCGAAGACGTGGTCCGCAGCGGCATCGTCGTCGCCACGCCAGCGCACCAGACGATCCGGGCGATGGTCGATGAGCAGCCGCGCGCGGCCCGGGTCCACCTGCACGACGCCGACACGCTCCACCGCAACATCACCGTCTCCTGCCCGCGCGGGTTCGTCCCTTCGCCCGCGAGCGCCCAGCTCGCGCCCGGCGAGAGCCTCGCCGTGACGGTGGCGCTGCCGATCCCCCGCACCGAGGGGAACACTACCGTCACCTGCCTCGTGCAGTCGGCCACCACCAAGACCACGTATGACACTTTCGACCTCGAGCTGGTGATCGGCACCACGGCGCCGCCTTCCGATGGCGGCAGCGACGGCGGCGCACCCGACGCAGGCCACACCGACGGCGGCAGCGACGGCGGACACGATGGCGGCGCAGACGCAGGCACCGACGGCGGCGCCGACACGGGCACGGACGGCGGCGCAGACGCGGGCACGGACGGCGGCGCAGACGCAGGCACCGACGGCGGCCCGATCGGCCCGACGGGCGGCGCAGTGGACCTGCTCGACTTCGTCCTCACCGGCGATACGCGCCCGCCCACGTGCGCGGCGGGTGAGCTCTACCCGACCGCGGTCCACGCGCAGGTGATCGCGGCGATGAAGGCCGCCCACCCGCAGTTCGCGCTCGACCTCGGCGACCACATGTACGTCTGCAGCCAGGACGCGGCCGCCGCGCAGCGGCAGATGGACCTCTACACGCAGCCGCTCGCGGGCTTCCCCGCGCCGTTCTTCATGACGATGGGCAACCACGAGTGCGAGAACGGCGCTGACTGCTCGGCGAGGCCCACGGACGCGAACTTCTCGGCCTTCTCCAAGGCGCTCGCGCGCGTCTCCGGGCAGTCGCTGCCGTACTACGCTCTGCAGATCCAGACCCGCCTCGGCCGGGCCACCGTGGTGGTCGTCGCCGACAACTACTTCGACGCCACGGCGCAGGCGTGGCTGGAGCGCACGCTCGCCGACGCCGACCGCGGCTCGAAGTACACCATCATCTCCAAGCACCACCCGGTGACGGGCTCGCGGATGGGCCCGCTCGGGCCGTGGCAGGTGATCCAGAACCACCAGGTCTCGCTGATCCTCACCGCCCATGACCACACCTACACGCACGACAAGCAGGCGCTGGGTGGCCGCACGGTGATCTGCGGCCTCGGCGGCGCGAACGCGGCCCACACCGGCTACTGCCGGGTGAAGCAGGCCAGCGACGGCTCGCTGTCGTTCACCCAGTTCGACGTGGGCGGCAACCCGGGCGACGCCTGGACCGTCACCGCGCGCCAGTAGCCGATCGGTAACCGAAGCTACCGGATCTTGATCACGGCCTGCGCGGGGTCGAACGGCGCGCCGACCTCGAGGGCCGTGAGCGGCCGGCCAGCGGGTCCGCGCGTGACCTGTCCCTTCTCGTCGAAGGTCGAGCCGTGGCAGGGGCAGGCGAAGCTCCGCGCCGCCGGCACGTGCTCGACCGCGCACTGCTGGTGCGGGCAGGTGGCGTCGAAGGCGGCCCACTGGCTCTCGGCGGCGCGGACCACCGAGACGGGGTGGCCGAGGCCCGGCCCGAAGCCTGTCACCGAGCCGCCCGTCACGGAGAGCTCCGGGTGGTCGGCGACCGCGACCCGCAAGAAGCCGTCGGCCCCCACCGCGCCGAACGCGGGCCTCCCGCCGGGCGCCACCACGGCGCGCAGGTCGACCACGATGTCCTTGGACTTCGGGTCCACCCAGACCGAGTAGGCGGTGAGATCTCCCGTGGCTGGCCGGGCGAGCGCGGCGCCGTCGGAGGCGAAGCGCGAGCCGTGGCAGGGGCACTCGGCCTGCAGATCCTCCGAGACCCAGGACACCTCGCAGCCCGCGTGCGTGCAGGCCGCCTCCAGCGCGACGAAGCCCCAGGCGGTGTTGGCGACCAGCACCGCGGTCGCGCCGTCGGCGGCGGCGATCACCGCGCCGCCCACCTGGTTCAGCTCGGGCGCGGCGACGCGGGTGAGCGTGATCTTGCCTGCGACCGGGGCGGGCAGGGTGAGCCTGCGGGCGACGTCGATGCGGCGCGCGCAGCCCGCGAGCGGCGCCAGCACCGGGGCGACCACCGCGGCGGCCGAGAGGGCCAGCAGCCTGCGACGAGTGCCTGCGCCGTTACCGTCCGCCACTTTGTGCCTCCTACCAGGTGATGGCGATGAAGCCGCCCGCCGTCGCCACCGCGGTGGTGTAGCCGATGATCTGGTGGCCGAGCGCGAAGTCGCGCTGCGAGAGGCTGCCGTTCTTGCTCGCGGCCACGATGCCGAGAACGACTTCGGCGACCATCCCGGCGGTCGCCACCGCCATGCACGTCTTGTGGACGGTGGCGGTGGAGAGGCGCGTGGGCTGGTCGATCGGGCTCGGCGCGAGGAGCGCGAGCAGGCCCGTGGCGGCGAAGATGCCCGCCGACCCGTAGGCGGCGACCTTGTGGGCGGTGATGTACTTCTCGGTGTCGCCGCCGCCCGCGTACTTGTCGTTGTAGTTGAGCTGCCCCAGCACCACCGCGGTGGCGACGCCGGCGAGGTTGACGAAGCCTGCGATCTGGTGCACGCCCAGCATGGTCCGCCGGGTGGCGAGCTGCTCCTCGAGCAGGTGCGCCTGGGCCAGCTGCGCCTTGTCGAAGACGGGCGCCGGGGCGAGCAGGTCGAAGTCGTCCGAAGAGCTCACCGGCGCGGGTGCGAGCTTGGTGATCAATGGCGGCGCCGATGGCGGCAGCGCCTCGGGCAGCGGGGGCGCCGGCAAAGGCGAGGGCGTGGCGGCGGCGGCTCCCGGCGCGGCGGGCTGCTGCGGGGCGGCGGGTGCGGCGGGTGCAGCGGAGTCGGCGGGCCGGGCGGCGTCGGGCTGCTGCTGTGCCGAGGCGGGAGCGCTGCCGAGCACGATCAGGAGCGCGACCACGAGCGCGAGCGCCGGGACTGGCGCAGGGTCGAGCTTGGCCTCGAGTCGGCGGCCGTCGGAGCCTTGGAGTGAAGCGGTCGTCGAGTGCTGGGCGCGGCTCACGGTCCGTTGGCTCCCTGCGCGATCCACGCGCTGATCGCTGCCGTGGCGCTCTCGCAGACTGCGCGGGGCGCCTCGGGAGGCATCCCCACGCCCAGCTGCGGCGTCGCGGTTTCGATCTTCAACTTCTGTAGCAGGAAGCTGCCGGTCGGGTCGCCTGGCTTGACGAGGAGCAGGCCGGCGGGACGTCCGCTCACCTGCGCAGCGGGCGCCCCGGTGCCGTTCTTGCCGAGCAGCGCGTGGAACGGATCGGTCTTCAGATCGGGAAGGCCCGACGCCGAATCGCCCGCGTGGCAGCCCACCACGCCCTGCGCCCCCTGCGAAGGCGGCCGGTAGCACGAGGGCTGGAGGAGCCCGGTGTTGATGCTCGCAAACGTCGGCTGGAGCGTGGGGCAGAGGGTGGGGTCGGGCTGGCACGCGCCCCCGACGCAGAGCGAGCCCGCCTCGCAGTCGCCCGCGGTCGCGCAGGAGGCCTTGGTCGCGGTGCCGCCGCAGCCCGCGAGGAGCGCGCCGAGTCCGGCCAGCCCGGCCAGCAGCAGGCCTTGCGCGGCCCTCACTGCTGCGTCCCCAGCCAGCAGAGGAGGGACGCCTTGTCCGCGGCGGCGAGAGCGGTGGCCGAGTTCGCAGGCGGCATCGGCTTGTCGGCGGCGACGTCGAAGACGCGCTGCTGGATCTGCGCTTTCTTCGCCTGCCAGTCGCCCAGCGAGGCGAGCGGGATGCCCGCCGTGCCAGCGGGCAGGTGGCAGGCGGCGCAGACGCGCGAGAACGCCGGCAGCGCCAGCTGCTGCCAGAGCGCCAGCTGGCCACCCGCGCTCCAGCGCCGCGGGCTGCCGGCGGTGAGGGTCCAGACGCCGCTGCCCTCGGCGACGAAGAGC
>JAYWAO010000004.1:0-2722 GCA_043782365.1 Deltaproteobacteria bacterium | reverse complement strand
TGGTGCAGAACACCATCCAGGACCTCGACTTCATCCCCTCCGACAAGATGGGCGTGCCGCACCACTGGTGGAACAAGGGCAAGTGGTCGGCGCAGTTGCCCACGCACGTGCCCGACCGGCCGTTCCACTGGATCTTCGACAACTCGGTCGGCGACGAGAACGGCAAGCTCCCCAACCCGGCTGATTATGTCCCGACCTCGCTCGCCATCGACTGGGTCAGGGCCTCGCAGAAGTGTGTCACGCGCGAGGACTTCTGCCCGAGCGGCGGCGAGCTCGACCTCGCCTCGCTGCGCTGCATCCCCAACACGGGCTCACGGCCCGCCACCTATCCGACCCCTTGCGTGAAGCAATGAAGCTCGATCAGACCCAGAGGACGTGGGGCCTCGGCACCGCCGCCGCGATGCTTTGCAGCCTGCTGCTCGCGGGGCTGTCTTTCGGCACCCCCGAGAGCATGGGCTGCGGCGGGGCCGTGCCGCTGGACGAGAGCGCCAACACCAGCGCCGGCGTCGCGATCGGCGACGGCGCGCTGGCGAGCCGGCTGAAGGCGCCCGCGAAGCTGCTGCTCGTCTGGGACCTGCCCGACGGCCGGGCCTGGAAGTTCGGCGAGGGCAAGGCCTCGGGTAATACATTTACACTCGCGCTCGCGCCGCCTCCCGACGACGTCGTCCGCGGCGCGGTCGGCATCGCGCACCTGGTCGCGGTGGCGCCAGGCAAGGTCGTCGCCGACGGCCCGCTCTCCGACGACGACGGCGACGACCTCGCGCAGAGCTCCTCCGGCGTGGTGGCGGGGGCGGCGGTGCTCTTCAAGCAGTCCGACAGCGCCGCCTACCCGTGGCTGGCGGCGTTCCCGCTCGGCGTCTCCTGCGCGAAGGCGGTCGCGCCTGCGCCTGGGAGCCGCACTGTCGGCGGCGCCCCGCTCGGCGGATACGTCCGGGTGGCCTGCAAGGGGCTCGCCGGGGCGCTCATCCCCGTGGGCGACGACGCCTTCGTGAGCTGGTCGGAGCCGCTGCCGGTGGGGCGCGGGCTGGGGCGGTAGCCGGAGTAGGGCGCACGCCCCGCTCGCCGGTTAGGCCAGCTCAATGACTTCCACGCCTGTCGCGCCCGTCATCGCCCGCGCCCCCACCAGGCGCGGCTGGCGCAGCCACCTGCTCGAAGTCGCCATCGCGCTCGTCATCGTCTTCGCGATGGGCCTCTGGCAGACCCGCGGGCACCTGCGCGGCGCCCTTGGTAGTTCTACGGCCGACCGGCCCCTCACCTCGCTCGACGGCGCCCCCTTCTCGCTCTCCTCGCTGCGCGGCAAGCCCGTGCTGCTGGCGTTCTGGGCCCCGTGGTGCACGGTCTGCAAGGCCGAGTCGCAGAACCTCGGCTGGGTGCGCAGCCTGGTGGGCGGGCGCGCGCACGTGGTGACGGTGGCCGCGGCCTACGAGAATGTCGCGCAGGTGCGCGGCTACCTCCGCGACCGCGGGGCCGACTATCCGGTGCTGCTCGCGGACGCCGAATGGACCGAGCGGTTCGGGGTGACCGCGTTTCCCTCGGTCTACTTCCTCAACGCGCGGGGCGAGGTGAGCGGCTCGGCGGTGGGTTACACCACCACGCTCGGGCTGCTGGTGCGGCTGCTGCTCGCGTGAGGCGCGCGGGTCCGGCGCTCACACCAACGCCCTCCGGCGCTCTAGACCGCCGCCACCTGCTTGCGGCCCGAGAGCACCAGCGCCGTCGCGGCGCAGGCCCGGGCCGCCATCAGCTGCCCCTCCAGCCCGAACCCCGGATAGACCCCCGCCGAGGCGAAGAGCGCCCGGTCGTGCGACTCGCTCTGCGGGCGCAGGCCGAGCGCCTCGCCGTCCTCGCGCGGGGCGAAGAGCGGGTGGGGCAGCGGGGAGTCGAGGTCGGCCTGCTGGTGGACGATGTGCCGCTCGAAGAAGGGGAGCACCGGCTCGAGCGCGGCCCGCACGTCGGCGAGCAGGCGCGCGCCGTCGGCCTCGCGCACGTCGACCACGCGGGCCACCGTCAGGAGCCGCTCGCCAGACGCCTCGCCCTTCACGCGCCGCGCGGGCAGCGCCGCGATCACCAGCGGTCCACCGTCCTGGCCGAGCAGCAGCGCGGCCTCCTCGAGCGCGAGCGGCAGCCCCTCGGCCCGCACCACGAAGTGCGTCAGCACCACCTTGCGCGCGACCGGCAGCGTCGCCTCCTCGGCGAGCTTGCGCTCCGTGCGGCCCGCGCTGGCGCAGATGGCGTGCAGCAGCGCCGCGTCGCAGGCGAGCACGATCGAGCTGGCGCGGACCTCGGTGCCGCCCAGCTGCAGGACCACGCCCTTGCGCTCGAGCACGAGCAGCGAGGGCTGGTCGTAGAGCACGTCGGCGCCGGCCGCCTGCGCCTTCTCGCGCAGCAGCTCGCCGAGCTGGGCCGCGCCCCCCCAGAGCCGCAGCGGCGCTCGCAGCAGCGCCGCGCCGAGCCGCGCGGTGGCCTCCGGCGCGGCGTCGCCCACCGCCTGCGCGGCGAAGGGCGCCACCGCGGCGAGCGCCTCTCCGATCAACCCGTCGGGCAGGGGCGGCGGCACCGGCAGCAGCTTGCGCAGGCGGCGCCGCTCGAAGAAGCCGCGGGCCGGCAGCGGGGGCGGCTCGAAGAGGAACGCGTCCCACGGCCTGCCGAGCCGCTCGAGGGAGTCGAGGGCTGCCTCGGCCTCCATCGCCTGCGCGTCGCCGAGCTCGCGCTTGAGCTCGGCGCG
>JAYWAO010000003.1:0-2729 GCA_043782365.1 Deltaproteobacteria bacterium | reverse complement strand
GCGAGTGCCTCGGGCCGGGGATCGCTGCGCGGGCCGCGCGGGGCCTGGGGAGGCCGGACGCGGTGGTCGAGAAGCTCCTCCTGGACGGACTGGCCGACTGCCCTGGCAACACCGAGCTTGCGGAGGCCCTCGTCGCCGGCCGCCTCTCGCAGGGCGACGGGCAAGGCGCGCTCAACCTACTCGGCGAGGCCGCGGTGGCCGGGCCGCAGGTGGCCTGGCCGGCGGACGCGCACCTCTGGCGCGCTGAGGCGCTGGAGTTGTTGGGCCGCCCGCGCGAAGCGCTCCGGGAGCGCTGGCTGGCGGCCTTGATCGCGCCGGGCCGGGCCGACCTCGGCCTGGGCTACGCCGAGCGCCTGGTGGCCGTCGGGGAGGTCGAGTCGGCCCTCGCGTCCCTGCGCAGGCTGGCGATGACCGCGCCGGAGGAGGCCCGCGGGCGGCTGCTCGACCGGGCCGCCGACATCGAGCGGCGGCGCGCGCTCAAATCCGCGCCGGGTGCGTGGCCGGCGGCGGCGGCCCGGGACGGCGGCCCATGAAGACCTGCGCGGCCTGGTAGACTAGGAGCACCGTCATTCCGTTGAGCGCGCCGCGCGACACCTGCGCGAACCCGTACCCGATGCCCTGTACCAAGTTGGGGGAGAACTCGCACAGCAGCATCAGCCAGAGCGCGCTGGTGCGGGAGCCGATGTCGCAGCGGCGGCTGAACCAGAGGATCCCCGCCAGCACCACCACCACGCAGAAGTAGCCCCCGTTCCAGTAGAGTTCTCCGAGGACGAAGATCCCGCCGCCGTGGATGTAATACTCGCCCAGCTCCCACGCGGCCTCCTTGGGGCGGTCGAGTCCGAGCGGGCCGACCAGGAAGCTCGGCTTCAAGGTGTACTCGAGCGGCAGGTAGATGCTGCGCCACTCGCGCGACGCCCCGGCCTCATAGAGCGCGATGCACTCCAGCACGTGGGCCGCGTACTGCACGCCGTTGGCGAAGGCCTCCAGGCCCTCGGCGTTCCGCTTGGTCTGCTGCTCCTGGCGACCCACCGTCTCGGAGAACTGCACCACCGCCTCGAGGCCCTCGGTGTGCAGGTTGGCGCGCACGCCGCGCACCACCGTCGCGAGCAGCACCACCGAGATCATCGCGGAGCCGAGCAGCACCCAGCGGCGCAGCGGCCGCCGCTCCTCGCGGAAGAAGAGGACCGCCGCCGTCACCACGTAGCCGGTGGCGAGCCCGGTCGAGCCCTTGCTGAAGTCGGTGAGGAAAAACAGGCCCAGCACCAGCGCGAACCCGGCCAGCGGCAGCAGCGTGTGTAGCCGCACCCGGCGCGCCACCGCGAAGAGGAACAGCGAGGCCAGCAGCGCGTGGAAGCCGCTCAGGTTGAAGCCGGTCGTCCACCGCTCGGGGTCGGTGTAGTCGTGGGTGAAGATGGTGCGGGAGGCGAAGATCACCGGGATGAAGTAGAGCCCCAGCACCCAGCGCAGCCAGCGGGGCACGTCCGGGATCGGGGCCGGGGCGGGCTCGGGGGGCATGGGCCAGAGCACGAAGAGGGCGAGCAGCACTGCTTGGATGGTGAAGAGCGCCGCCGCGATCTGCAGCGAGTCGTGGCGGTAGACGTTGGCCGGCAAGAAGGCTTGCGAGTGGGGCTGGCCATACTCGGTCGCGAGGGCGAGCGCGCGCACGGTGAGGATCTGGTTGCCGCCGAAGATCAGCGTGGCCGGCCGCAGGCGCACCAAGGCCACCAGCGACAAGACCAGGTAGACGACGAGGAGCGCGTTGAAGACATCGACGAGGTTCACGGGCCGCTCACGGTGCGCCTCTGGGCAGACCCGCAGAATCCTTGCCATCCCTCCCGACCGCTGGCAAGAACGCCCTGTGAAGCAGTTGCTCAAGAAGACCCTGCTCGGCAACGAGCTTGCGCGCAAGGCGTACGGGTTCGCCCAGGAGAGCTGGTTCGACCGGGACTACCGCCGGCGTCGCGAGGGCTACCAAGCCCGGGTTGCCGGAGACGGGCGGGCGTACAGCCGGGAGGCAGCGGTGGCCCGCGCCCGCGAACGGCTGGCGGCCCGCGGCTACACGCCGAAGCCGAGGCAGCTCGGTGAGGTGCACACCTTCGCTTACGTGCCCTCGAGCTGGCAGCACCAGAACCAGATCGCCTCCGCCCTGGAGAAGCTGGGGCCCGTCACCCGCTACGACTACGTCTCCCGAGGCGTGCGCCTCGCCGATCTGCGCACCCGCATCCCGGGCCGCTTGGAGAAGCGCGACCGGCTGCTGGGCGAGATGCTGGCGGCGCTGAAGGCCGCCCACCGGGAGCGGCCGGTCGACTGGTTCTTCAGCTACGCGCTCGGCTGGGACATGACCGCGCACGTGCTGCAGAGGATCGAGGACGACCTCGGCATCCCCACAGTGAACCTCTCGCTCGACGACAAGAACTGGTGGAACGAGATCGAGCGGGGCGACAAGGAGAGCGGCCTCGTCAACATCGCTCCGCGCTACGACCTCGGCTGCACCAGCGCCCGCTCGGTGGTGTCCTGGTACTGGGCGGAGGGCGGGCAAGCGCTCTTCGTCCCCGAGGGCGTCAACACCGACTGGTTTCGTCCGCTCGGGGTGGAGCGCGACATCCCGATCGGGTTCGTCGGCTCGAACTTCGGCTACCGGCCCGAGATCATCGCGGCGCTCGCCCGCGCGGGCCTCGAGGTCGAGGTCCACGGCCAGGGCTGGCAGACCGCCGCCCTCGACGATGAGG
>JAYWAO010000002.1:0-20343 GCA_043782365.1 Deltaproteobacteria bacterium | reverse complement strand
GGCGCCGAAGAGGTGCCGCGGGGCGACTTCGCGCGGCTGCTCTCGGAGGCGCTCTCGGAGGCCTCGCTGCGGCCGGGCGGCGCGCGCGGCTGTGCGGTGGAGCTGGTCGAGCTGCGTGAGCTGCCCGGGAGGTCCTTCGCGCACCTCCATGTCGCGGGGCTGGTGGACGGCGAGCTGCCCGCCCAGCCCGCCGGCGACCCGCTGCTCTCCGATGAGGACAAGCGGGCCATCAACCGGGCCGCCAAGCGGGCCATCTTCCGCGCGCCGGCCGAGGGCGAGTCGCCGGTGCTGCCGCAGCGGCAGGCGGAGGAGCCGCTCCTCTTCGCGCTCGGGCTCGCCGCCGCGACGCGCTCGCTGACGCTGCTGTGGCCGCGGGCCGATGCGCAGGGCCGCGAGCTCTTGCGCAGCCCGTTCGCCGACGAGGCCGTGCGGGCCGCCGGGCTCCCTCCGGGCGGCGACGGCGGCGACGAGCCGGAGGCTCCAGGCCCTGCGCTGGTGCGCGCGCGCCTCGCGCCCGTGCCGCACCTCTCCGACTGCCGCAGTCGGCAAGACTTGCTCGCCCGCGCCGCGCTCGAAGGGCTCAGCGAGCCCGCGTTCCGGCTCTCGGCGCCCACGCCGCCGGCGCTGGGCCGCGGGCTCCTGCGCGCGGTGCTCTCCGGGGAGAGTGTTACACAAACAGGCGCCCACGCCGCGCTCGCTGCCGGGCTGCGCCGCGCCGGCCGGGCCGCGCTGGCCGAGCGCGAGCGGGTGCGGGCCTTCGTCGGGCAGGTCGCGCCGGGCCGCTTCTCCGGGCAGCTCTCGGGGGCGGCGCTGGCGCTGGCGCAGCCGCTCTTCGCCTTCGGGCCCGAGGCGCCGCTCTCGGCCACGCTGCTCGAGCAGGACGCCACCTGCCCCTTCCGCACCCTCGGCCGCACGCTGCTCGGCCTCGACGACGACGACCCGCCCGGCGAGGTGCTCTCCGCGCGCGACCGCGGCTCGCTCCTCCACGCGTGCCTGGAGGCGTTCTTCTCGGCGCTGGGTCCGGTGGCGCTGCGCGCGGGGCCCGAAGAGCTGGCGCTGGTCGCGCGGGTCGCGAACGAGGTGATGGACGAGGCGGAGCGGACGCAGCACGTCGGGCACCCGGGCCTCTGGAGGATCGAGCGAACGCTGGTGCTGCGGACGCTGGAGGCCGTGGTCCGCGCCGAGGCGGCCGCGGGCAGCCGCGCGCTGCACCTCGAGCAGCGGTTCGGCTTCGTCCCGGCGGGGTCTGGCGATTGGCCCGCGCTGCAGCTGCCCTCTCCCGAGGGCGACGGCGCGGCGCTCTTCGTGCGTGGCGCGATCGATCGGATCGACGAGATCTCGCCTGCTGGGCCTCGCGCAGTCGGCGCGGGCGGCGACACCGGCGGGCCGCTCCTCGTGCTCGACTACAAGTCGGGTGGGATCGACGGGATCAACGCCAAGGCTTCGCAAGGCCGCTGGCTCCTGCCCGAGCACCAGCTCCTCCTCTACGCAGCCGCCGTGCAGAGCCGCTATCCGGGCCGCCCGGTCGACGCGACGCTGGTCTCGCTGCGCCACGCAGAGCGGACCCGGGCGCTCGGCGAGCGGGCCGCACGCGGCAAGGTCGACCTCGCCGCGCTGCTCGCGCTCGACCCCGCGCGCCGCGCGCAGCTCCGCGCAGAGACGCCCCGGCCGCCCAACCTCGCCGACGCGATCTGGGAGCGGGTGCGCCGCCTGCGGCAGGGCACGCTGCCGCCCCAGCCGCTCGACTGCGACCACTGCCACCTGCGGCCGGTGTGCCGCGTCGCCGCGCTGCCCGTGCTCGAGGACAAGCCGTGAGCGACCTCGCCGCGCTCTATCGATTCGACGCCAGCGCCGTCATCCAGGCGGGCGCGGGCACGGGCAAGACGCACAGCCTGGTCACGCTCTGCCTGCACCTCTTGGGCGGCGCGGGCGGGAAGGAGCCGCTGCCCCCCGCGCGGCTCTGCGCGGTTACATTTACCGAAAAGGCCGGGGCCGAGCTGCGCGGGCGCATCCGGGCGCGCGTCGACCGGCTCGCCGCCTGCGCGCCCGGGGCGCTGGAGTCGCTCTGCGCGGAGCTGGAGCCCGAGCTCCTGGCCACCTGCCGCGGCGCCGGCGTGCCGCTGCCGGCGCAGGCGGCGTGGCGCAAGGTGCGTCGCGATCTGGGCCAGGCCGAGATCGGCACGCTGCACGGGCTCTGCGCGCGCCTCTTGCGCCGCAATGCTGCCGCCGCCGGGCTCGACCCGGACTTCACCGTGCTCGACGAGGCCGACTGCTCCGCGCGCCGCCGCGAGGCCTGCGAGCGGGCCGCGCTCGACGCGCTCGAATCGGACGACAACGAAGGCGCGCCCGCTGCAGGCGCGGCCGACCGCCTCTGCCGCGAGCTGGGCCTGCGCGGCACCGGGCCCGCGTCGGCCGGGCTCTCCGAGCAGCTCGGCGCGCTGCTGTTGGAGGTGGGCGAGAGCGGCCGCGATCCCGCGGCCCTGGTCGAGGAGACCGCGGGCCTCTCGGCGGCCGGCGCGGTGGAGGACGACGCCGCCGCGCGGAGCAGCTTCGAGCAGGCGGCCGAGGCCCTGCGAGCGGCCCTGCGAGCGCCGGGCGCGAGGGTCGCGAACAAGACCGGCGACAGCGCCCTGCGCGCGCTCGCGCTGCTCGACCAGGCGGGGTTCGCGGCCCTGCGCGCGGCGCCTCCCGGAGGACTGCACGCGGCCCATCCTGCGCTCGGCCCCGCCTTCGACGGGCTCAAGCGGCTGGGCGCGCTCGCCGAGCCGATCGGGGCGCTGCAGGGCGCCTGGGCCGGCCTGCTCGCCGCCGACGCCTCGGTGCGGGCGTGCGGGCTGGCCCGCGATCTGGCGCTGCTGGCGGGCCACGCGCTGCGGCGCTACCGCGAGGAGAAGGCGCGCGCCGGAGGCCTCGACTTCGACGACCTGACCCGCCTCGCCCGCGACCTGCTCGCGCGCGACCCGGGCGTCCGCCGCGCAGAGAAGCAGCGGCTCGGCGCGCTCCTCGTCGACGAGTTCCAGGACACCAGCCACGCGCAGCTGGAGCTGATCGGCTGGCTCGCCGAGCCTCCCGATGCCGAGGGGAGGTCACCCGCCGGCTCCGGCCGCGAGGGCGCGCTGCCCGTGCCCCCGGGAAGGCTGGCGCTGGTGGGCGACCAGAAGCAGTCGATCTACGAGTTCCGCGGCGCGGACCTCGCGTCGGCCCGGGCCTTCGCGGCGCGCCTGCAGTTGGATGGCGCGGGGCTGTTCTTCCTGCGCACCTCGCGCCGGTCGGTGCGGCCATTGGTGGACTTCGTCAACCTCCTCTTCCGGGCCGCGCTCGGCGACGGCGGCAGGCCGTTCGACGCGCCGTTCGTGCCCGGCGAGGACGACCTGGAGGCCGTGCGCAGCGGGCCGCCCCAGGGCAGCGAGCCGCCTTGCGCGGAGCTGCTCGACGCGGGGGCGCTCACCCTCGACGACGAAGCGGAGGCGGTGGCGCGGCGGATCGCCCGGCTGCTCGCGCCGGACGCGCCAGAGCGGATCCGCGAGCGCGCGCCGGGCGCAGGCGGAGGCCCCGAGGTCGCGCGGCCCGTGCGCGGCGGCGACGTCGCCATCCTCCTGCGCAGCTTCACCCACGTGGAGGCCTTCCGCGCGGCCCTGCTGCGGCAGCGGGTCCCGCACCTGGTGCTCAAGGGCCGCGGGTTCCACGAGACCCGCGAGGTCTCCGATCTGCGCGCGCTCCTGCGGCTCTGCGCCGACCAATCGGACCGCGAGTCGCTCGCGGCGGTGCTCCGCTCGCCGTTCGGCCCGCTCTCCGACGACGCGCTGGTGCTGCTGGCGCGCGGCCCGGGCTCGTCGCTCTCGCTCAAGTCGCTCGGCGATCCGCTGGTGCAGGCGGGGCTCGCCCCCGACGATGCGGCGGTGGCCGCGTCCCTCCATGCTCTCTTGACGCGCCTGTTTCGCGACGAGGCGCGGCTGGGTCCTGCCACGCTGCTCGAGGTGGCGCTCGCCGAGACGTGCTACCGCGCGGCGCTCGCGGGCGGGCTCTTCGGTGAGCAGGCGGTGGCCAACGTCGAGCGCCTGCTGGCGTTGGCGCGGTCGCTCGAGCAGGGGCCGCTGCAGACCTCGGGCCCGCTGCGGGCGCTGCTCGCGCGGCTCGATGCGATGGAGGACGGCCGGGGCGAGTCCGAGGCGCCCGTGGTGGAGGAGCGCGATCCCCACGCGGTGCGCCTGCTGACGATCCATGCCGCCAAGGGGCTGGAGTTCCCCGTCGCGGTGGTGCCGCTCTGCGCGCTCTTGCCCGCGTCGTTCGAGGCGCCGCTGGTCGACCCCGACCTGGGCCTCGCCCTGAAAGTGCGCGGCGCCGACGGCGGGTGGAACCTGGGCCTGCACGGCCGGCGCGTGAAGGACCGGCGCCTGGAGCGGCAGCAGGCCGAGGGGCGCAGGCTCTTCTACGTGGCCGCGACCCGCGCGCGCGACCGGCTGATCTTCTCCAGCCGGAGCGCCCGCGGCGGCGAGACCTGGCGGAGCTTGCTCGACCGCATCTCCGGACCCGCCGCCGCCGCGGGGCTCTTGAGTGTTACACCTTCCCAGGCCCTGCTGGCGCCGCCGCCGCCTGCGCAGGGGCCCGCCGCGGAGTCGCTCGACCTCACCGCGGACACCGGGCCGATCCCTGGCGAAGCGCAGGCCGCGGTCGCGCGGGTGCTGCAGCGGCTCGCGCCCCCAGCCGAGCCGGGCACGCTGGTGGCGCCGGTCACCCAGCTGGCCGACGCGGTGGCCTGCCCCGAGCGGTACCGCCTGCTGCACGAGGTGCGGCTCGAGGAGCGGCCCCGCGCGCAGGCCCCGCAGGGCCTCACTGCAGAGGACGACGCGGACGCAGACGAGCTGCAGCCCGGGGTTGGCGACAACGACGAGCTTCCGCTCCCTGCCGCTGAGCGCGGCACGCTCGCGCACCGGCTGCTCGAGCAGGTCTCGCTGGCCGACCTGGGCCCCAAGACGCCGCTCGCCGAGCTGAAACAGCGGCTGGGCGCGCTGCTCGAAGCGCAGGGCGAGGATCCGAAGTCGCTCGCGCCCGTGGTGGACGCGGTGGCGGGGTTCCTCGACTCCGAGTACGGACGCCGGCTCTCGACGGTGGGCCGCGAGACTCCCGAGCGGCTCCTGCGCGAGCTGCCGTTCGCGCTGCAGCTCGCGCCAGGGCCGGGCGAGCCACCGGGCCCCCGCCTGCTGCTCCGCGGGCAGCTCGACGCGCTCCTGCTCGACCAGGGCCGCGCCACCGTGCTCGACTACAAGCACTCGGCGGCGAAGGGTACAGCGAGATATGCCGTGCAATTGGACGCCTATGCCCTCGCCGCGCACCAGATCACCGGCGGCGCGCTGCCCGTCCAGGCGGGGCTGGTCTTCCTCCGCTCGCGCGGCGCGCCGGTGTCGCTGCGGCCCGAGCAGGACGACGCGGCGCGGGCGAGGACGCGCGCGGCCCTGCTGGAGGCGGCCCGGAGCATCGCCGAGGGGCGGCGGACGGGGAGGTTCGGGAAGCGGGAGCCCGCGGGGTGCAGGGAGCTCGGGTGCGGGTTCATCTGGCGGTGCCACCCGGAGGAGGCCGAGGGGCGTGGCACGGGGTGACGAGCTGCGACCTCGCCCGATGAACCGCTTCATCCGGTCCCACAGGACCCGGCCCCGCCCGGCGCGGAGGGTGCAGCGGCTTTGTCAGTATTCCGAATGGTATTCTCGCGTCCCGCAGTGGCCATTCCAGCGTTTTGCATTCCGGAGGCGTTGGATCGACTATCGCCTGTCTTCGTTCGCCGCCAGGCGAGGAACTCCACCATGGACGAGCGCCCTGATCGGGATCCCCGAGTCGGACCTGGTGGCGAACGGGCGCGTCCCTGAAGGGCAGCGCTTCTGATCAGGCAGCTTACTGCGCGCGGGCTCACTGGTCGGGCGGCGCCCGCGTCCGTCGTGCCTGCGTCCGTACCCGCGTCTGCAATGCCCGGCTTGGCGATGTTGGCACCGGACGGTGTGATGGCCTTCTGTCTCCCCTCCAATCGCCTCCGCGCGCCTCCAACCGCCGCCCGACCTCCCCCAATCGCTGCCCGCCACCTCCAGCCACAAGATCCCGCCACCTCCCCTGCGCCCCGTTGTAAGGTGCGCCCCGTGGCCAAGCCCAAGTCCAACAAGCCCTCCACCGACTCCGCAGCCGACTCCAAGAAGAGCATGGAGGCGGGCGCCGGCAAGCGCGCGCAGGGCCCGCTGCTCGCGCAGGTGAACGCCCTCGTCGCCCGCGGCGACAACCTCGCCGCCAAGGCGCTGCTCGCGCAGCACCCGGGCGCCGCCACCGAGGAGCCCGCCCTCGCCGCGGTGAGCGCCCGCCTGCGCTTCGACCCCGGCGCGCTCGTGGCCGCGGGCGGCGTGCTGGCCGCCATCCTCTTCGCGCTGGTGGCGGCGATCCTGCTTCGCAAGTAAGAGTCCGAGGTCTCCCATGCGCCCCCAGACGAGCGGCGCGCCGAGGCCACCATGAGCAGCCGGAACTCCGAGCTGATCGACTTCCGCCGCGCCTTCTGGTGGCTGCTGGGGGGCGTGCTCCTGCCGAGCGTCGCGCTGGTGGCCTTCGGCGTGGTGGCGGTGGCCAACGAGCGGGCCGCGGTCGAGGCCCGGCTCGCCGAGGAGTACGGCGGCAAGCTGCGCGTGCTCGGCAAGTCGCTGCTCGAGCGGCTCGACGCCGAGGCGGCGGCCGAGGTGCTGCGGGCGCGGACCGGGGGCGCGCAGGGTCCGCTGGTGCTGCGCGGGCTCGACCTCGACGAGGCCGAGGCGAGCGCGCTGGGCCTGCACGACGCGTGGCTGCTCGCCAAGGCGGTCCAGCCTTCGGGGCCCTCGGGCGCCGCAGAGAGCCTCGACCGGCGCCTGGTCGCCACCGAGCAGGGCGGAGAGCGCAAGACCTGGCTCCTGGTGCTTCGCGCTGGCAAGCTGCGGGCGCTGGAGCTGGACCCCGCGTGGCTCGACGCGCAGCTGCAGCAGATCGCCGCGCCGCAGCCCGGCGCCAAGGAGAAGGCGACCTTCCGCCTCCTCTCGCTCACCGACAAGTCCACCCTCATCGACGGCCTGCGCCGCCTGCTCGCCGAGGCCGCCGCGGGCACCCGCTCCTCCACCGTGGCGCGCCTCCCGCTTCCCGCCCCGCTCGACGGCTACCTCCTGACGGCAGATCTCCCCGCCAGCGACTCCGCCGCCGCCGAGGCGCTGCGCAACCGCACCCTCTACATCGCGCTCTTGGCGCTGCTCTATACCTTCATCGGCGTCGGCTTCGCCCTCGCGCTGCGGCAGCTCAACCGCGCGCGCGACCTCTCGCGGCTGAAGACCGACTTCGTCGCCAACATCTCGCACGAGCTGCGCACGCCGCTCACCTCGGTGCGCCTCTTCGCCGAGACGCTGCAGTCGGGCCGCGCCTCCACGCCCGCCGAGGTGAAGGAGTGCCTCGACCTGCTCGCCAGCGAAGCGGAGCGGCTCTCGGTGCTGGTGGAGAAGCTGCTCGACTGGTCGCGGCTGGAGAGCGGCAAGCGGGTGCTCGCGCGCAAGTCCAGCTCGGTGGAGCGGCTGCTCGCGCACGTCGGCGAGGTGTTCCGCGCGCAGCAGCTGGGCGTCACCTATTCGCTCTTGATCGAGCCCGGGCTCCCGCCGGTGTTGGCCGACCGCGACGCGCTGGCGCAGGTGATCCTCAACCTGCTGCACAACGCGGTGAAGTACACGGGCGACGAGAAGCAGATCGAGGTCCGCGCGCGCCGCTGGCCGAGAGGGAACAAGGTCGCCATCGAGGTGCAGGACAACGGCCCGGGCATCCGGCCGCACGAGCGCAAGCGGATCTTCGAGCGGTTCTACCGGGTGGACGACCTCCTCTCGCGCCGCACCGAGGGCACGGGGCTCGGGCTCGCGATCGCCAAGCGGATCGTCGAGTGGCACCACGGCACCATCGAGGTCGACTCCCGCGAGGGCGCGGGGAGCTGCTTCCGCGTGCTCTTGCCCGCGACGGAGCTGCCGCTGGAGCCGGAGGACCCGCCCGAGGCCGCGTTCCCGGTGAAGCCCCCGGCTGCCGCTATCGAGCGCAGCAACGAGCACAGCAACGAGCACAGCAACGAGCGTCCGCAGGGAGGCAAGGCATGAGCCGCGTACTGATCGTCGAGGACGACCGCGCCATCGCGCTGGGGTTGCGCCTCAACCTGCGCAAGGACGGCCACGAGGTGGAGATCGCCCACGATGGCGAGGAGGGCTTGAAGATGGCCCTCGAGCCCGGCGTGGAGCTGGTCGTCCTCGACGTCATGCTCCCGGGGCGCAACGGCTTCGAGGTGCTCAAGGAGCTCCGGCGCCGCGGCGGCACCGCCTCGGTGCTGATGCTCACCGCCAAGGGGCTGGAGAGCGACAAGATCCTCGGGCTCAAGCTGGGCGCCGACGACTACCTCGCCAAGCCGTTCGGGCTCGGTGAGCTGCTCGCGCGCGTCGAGGCGCTGCTGCGGCGCAGGCCCGCGGCCGACGAGCGCGCGGACGATCTGCTCCGCTTCGGCCGCGTCGAGGTGGACCTCGCCGCGCAGCTGGTGCGCAAGGACGGCGCGCCGATCGAGATCACGCCGCAGGAGTTCAAGGTGCTGCGGCTCTTCCTGCAGTCGGGCGGGCGCGCGCTCTCCCGCGAAGACCTGCTTGCGCGCTGCTGGGGCGCGGAGTACGAGGGCACGCCCCGCACGGTGGACAACTTCGTCCGCTCGCTGCGTGTGAAGCTGGAGGACGACGCCGAGGTCCCGCACCACTTCCTCACGGTGAGAGGCCACGGCTATCGTTTCGAGAAATGATCCTCATCCCCACCGCCCTGCCCGAAGTGCTGCTCCTCGAGCCGAAGGTCCACCGCGACGGGCGCGGCTTCTTCGTCGAGACCTGGCAGCAGGCGCGCTACGCGGCGCACGGCATCGGCCCGCAGTTCGTGCAGGACAACCACTCCCGCTCGCAGCGCGGCACCCTGCGCGGGCTGCACGCGCAGCACCGACAGCCGCAGGGCAAGCTGGTGCGGTGCATCCAGGGCGAGATCTACGACGTGGCCGTGGACGTCCGCCCGGGCTCGCCCAACTTCGGCAAGTTCGCCGCGGCGACGCTCTCCGCGGAGAGCTTCCGGCAGCTGTGGATCCCGCCCGGGTTCTTGCACGGGTTCTGCGTGCTCAGCGAGACGGCCGAGGTGGAGTACAAGTGTACTACTCCGTACGCAGCCGGGGACGAGATCGGGCTGCTCTGGAGCGACCCGGAGGTGGCGATCCCCTGGCCGCTCGAGGGCGCGCCGCTCTTGTCGGAGAAGGACCGGCAGCAGCCGACCCTGGCGCAGCTGCGCAAGCGGCTCGAGGGGTAGCCTGGACGGCGCCCCTTCGCTACCCCGGCCCCGTCAGCTCCCGGTACATTTGCAGGGTCCCCGGCACGTCCTCCTCCGGGATCCGCCGCACCGCGTAGCCCAGGTGGTCGAGGATGTAGTCGCCCACGGCCGCGGGCTCGTCGCAGAGGTGGAGGTACACCTCGCGCTGCTGTCCGAAGAAGTCGCACCTGGCGACGAAGCCCTCGACCGAAAGCACCTTGCCGGGGATGGCGATGCACATTGGCGTTGGCTCCCTCCTTCGACCTGCGGCTACGCCAGCGCGCGCTTCTTCGATGCGAGCCCGATCTTGCGGAGCTCGCCGGCCACCTGCTCACAGAGCTCCGGCACCCGGGCCCTCACCTCGGGCGACAGCTCGAGGTCGAGGTGCAGCGTCTTCGGCTCGCACCCGAGCAGCACCACGTGCTTGGGGGCGCGGCCCATGAACGTCAGCGTGGCGAGCAGGTCGCTGATGCCGACCTGGTGCGGCGACAGCTTGGTGGTGAACGCTGCTGGCACCGCCGCCCCCTCCAGCCGGAGCAGGCCCGCGGGCGGCAGGTTCGCGCTCACCGCGTCGATGACGATGAGGTGGTCGAGGTCCTCCAGATCGCCCAGCAGCTCCTGGGTGGAGGTGCCGCCATCCACGCAGCGCACGGTGCTCGGGAAAGTGTAGTCGCGCTCGAAGGCGGTCACCGTGTGGACCCCCACGCCCTCGTCGCACATCAGGACATTGCCGACGCCGAGGACCACGGTGTTTCCCAGCTCGTTGACCCTCGGCGCGGGCTCCACTAAAGCGCCCGGACGCTGACGATGGGCCGCTTGGTGACGTCGACCAGGTGCACCGCGCAGGCGAGGCACGGGTCGAAGGAATGAATCGTCCGCAGCACCTCCAGCGGCTTGTCGGGATCGGCCAGCGGCGTGCCCAAAAGCGACGCCTCGTACGGCCCCGGCTGGTCCTTCTCGTTGCGCGGGGCCGCGTTCCAGGTGGTCGGCACCACCGCTTGGTAGTTCTTGATGATCCCGTTCTCGATGACGATCCAGTGCGAGAGCAGGCCGCGCGGCGCCTCGTGGAAGCCGAACCCGCTCACCTCACCCTTGGGGAAGGTGGGCGCGTTGAAGGTCGCCGCGTCGCCCTTGGCGATGTTCGCGAGCAGGAGGCTCCACTGCGCCTCGAGGATCTCGACGTTGCGCCCGCACATCACCGCGCGCGCCGCGTGGCGGCCCAGCGAGGAGTGCAGCCCCTCGAGCGGCAGGTCGAACTTGCCCACCGCCTTCACCAGCGCGATCATCCGCGTCAGGTGCCGCAGGACGTCCGGGTCCTTGGTGGCGACGCCGGCCAGCACGCGGGCGAGCGGGCCTACCTGCGCGGGCTCATCGAGGAACATCGGCGACTTCACCCAGGAGTACTTCTCCTTCTCCTGGAAGTCGGTGTACTGCGCGTTGGTCTCGCCCTGGTACGGGTGGAGCGCGCCCTTCCCGCCCTCGTACCAGGAGTGCTTGACGCTCTCCTTGACGCCGTCGCGGAAGAAGGCGTCCCCGAACGTCGAGATCGGCTGGTACTTGTCGAGCGCCCCATTGGGGATGTAGCCGCCGTTGGTGACGAACCTGGTGCCCTTCTCGTCGAGCGGGAAGTCGGGGCAGGAGAGGTAGTTGGTGACGCCCTTCCCGATCTTGGTCCACTCCGGATAGAAGGCGGCCACCGCGGCCACGTCCACCTGGTAGACCTGCTCGACGAACTCCTTCAGCGCGTCGATGTGCTCCTTCACCGCGAGCAGCCGCTCCACCGAGAGCACCGACTGCGAGTTGAGCGCGATCGGGTTGGAGACGCCGCCCACCGCCACGTTCTGGATGTGCGGGGTCTTGCTGCCGAGGATGGCGACGACCTTGTTGGCCTGCCGCTGGATGTCGAGCGCCTGCAGATAGTGCGCGACCGCGAGCAGGTTCACCTCGGGCGGCAGCTTCATCGCCGGGTGGCCCCAGTAGCCGTTGGCGAAGATGCCCAGCTGGCCGCTCTCGACCAGGGTCTTGAGCTTGGCGTGCACCGCGATCATCTCGTGCTTGCTGTTGCCCTTCCAGGTGGAGAGGCTCTCGGCGAGCGCCGCCGTCTTCACCGGATCGGCCTTGAGCGCCGAGGTGACGTCGACCCAGTCGAGGGCGCTCAGGTGGTAGAAGTGTACGATCTCGTCGTGCACCGCGTGGGCCGCGATCATCATGTTGCGGATGTACTGCGCGTTCTTCGGCACCGGCAGGTCGAGCGCGTTCTCCACCGCGCGGACCGAGGCGATGGCGTGCACGGTGGTGCAGACGCCGCAGAAGCGCTGGGTGATGGCCCAGGCGTCGCGCGGATCGCGGCCGAGGAGGATCTGCTCGACGCCGCGCCACATGGTGCCGGAGGCCCAGGCCGAGGAGACCTTGTTGTCCGCACCGACCTCGCAGTCGATGCGGAGGTGGCCCTCGATGCGGGTGATGGGGTCGATGGTGATGCGCTTGCTCATGTCGTCCTCGAGCCTTCCGCGGGGACGGAAGGAGCAATCGGGGAAACCACAGGGAGGATCGGAAGCACGCGGAAGGCGACGATCACCACCAGCACTTCGAGCGCGATCAGGCCGATGGTGACCGTCATCTCGCCGAGCGACGGGAAGTAGTGCCAGCCAGCGCCGGTGTCGTAGGCCACCAGGAAGGCTGCCATCCGGTAGACCAGCCCGCCGAAGGCCATCGACAGCGCCGAGAGGAAGAGCAGCCGCGCCTTGCCGCGGCTCTCCTTGGAGGCGAGCAGCCAGAGCGGCACGGTGAGGAGGAAGTTCTCCAGCCAGAAGGTCATCATCGGGAGCGAGGGCTGGAAGGCGTAGCCGAGCGCGCCGCGGTACCCGAGGTCGAGGACGCGGACGACGATGAAGAGGGCGACCATCAGGCGGCCCACCTGCAGCAGGCCGCCGAGGATCTCCTTGTCGAACGGGCGCCGCAGGCCCATCGCCGAGATGCCGGCCTCGATGGTCACCGCCGCGAAGCCCATCCCGACGCACGAGGTGAGGAAGAGCAGCGGCAGCATGTACGATTGATAGAGCGGGTGGATCTGCGGCCCGAGGACGACGAGCAGCGTGCCCAAGGACGACTGGTGCATGGTGGGCAGCAGCACGCCGATGGCGACGATGACGAAGAGCCAGCGGTTGAGCTTCCGGCGCGGCGACTCCCAGCCCAGCTTCTCCAGCACCACCGGGAGGAACTCGATCCACATGATGAGGATGTAGGCGGCGATGCAGAGCGCCACCTCGAACAGCACCGAGTTCACCTGCGCGTACTTGGGCCAGAAGATGTGCCAGAAGTCCCAGTAGCGGCCGAGGTCGAAGATCACCGAGGCGCCAGCCATCATGTAGCCGAGCAGCGACGCCACCAGGGCGGGCCGGATCAGCGGGTGGTACTGGCCGCGGTTCAAGACGTAGACGAGCAGCGCGGTGACGAAGCCGCCGGTCGCCAGGGCCGAGCCGCAGACCACGTCGTAGACGATCCAGAGACCCCACGGGTACCCGTCGTTCATGTTGGTGGTCGCGCCGAGGCCCTTCACCAGGCGCACCAGCAGCACCGCTACCATCGCCACCGTCAGGATCCCGCAGACGATGGTGGTGGGCGTGATCAGCGAACCGCCGAGCGGCTTGGGCGCGCGGGGCTCCGCTTGCGTCGCGGCGCTCATCGCTTGCCTCCTGCGGAGGAGCCGGGTGCCGGCGGTGTCTCGGGCGGGGTCACCCCGGGGCCAACCATGTTGCGGCGGGCGGCCGCGACCAGGATGCCGAGGAACGTCGCCGGCGCGAGCAGCCCGTAGTACAGGCCGTGCTGGAGGGTCTCCGACTCGGCGGCGGGCGCGATGTCGGGCAGCGCCGGCTTGTCGAGCAGGTCGAAGGGCACGCCAGACAGGTGCAATACCTGCGTGCCGCCGATCTCCTGCTCTCCGTAGACGTGCTCGACGTACTTGCCGGCGACGCCCCGGTAGCTGTCTCCGCCGCCGATCCGGCCGCGCGGATAGACCGTGGTCTGGCCGGGCGTGAGGGCCTTGCGCCGCGCGATCTCGGCCTTGAGGTCCCGCACCTTGCCGTAGAGCGTCGCGCCGGTCGGGCAGACCTCGGCGCAGGCCGAGTACTTCCCGTCGGCGTGGCGGTGCTTGCAGAGCTGGCACTTGGAGATCTTCGGCGTCGCGCTCTCGAAGGTGAACCGCGGCACCCCGAAAGGACAGGCGGTGACGCAATACCTGCACCCGATGCAGGCCTCGACGCTGTAGCTGACGATGCCGTTGATCGGGTCCTTCGTCATCGCCGAGACCGGGCAGCAGGAGACGCACGAGGCGTCTACGCAGTGCATGCACGACTTCTTGGTGAAGGCGAACCCGTCGATCGCCTGGTCCTTGTGCGTGCCCTTGCCCTCGACGTAGGCCTTGATGACGTTGAGCGTCCGGCCGGAGATGTCCACTGGCGCGTCCCACACCGCGGCGGTGGGCTGGCCGTTGACGTTGAGCGGCGTCAGCTCCGCAGGCATGTGGTTTGCCTCCTTGCAGGCCGGCATGCAGGCGCGGCAGCCGATGCAGAGGGTGCCATCGAAGAGGAGGCCGACCGCCTCCTCGGGCATCTTGTGGTTGCCGCGCGCCTGCGCCTCGCTGCTGGCGGCCGCCATCGTCGCTGCAGCGGCGCCGGCGCCCACACCCGCCAGCTTGAGGAATCCGCGTCGGTCCATCGGTCCGTCCATCGGCATGGCGGCTCCTGGCTACTGCGGCGCGGAGGGAGGAGAGCGCGGCGCGCCGCCGTCACCATCACGGTCGTCGCGCTTGCCGAGGTTCTGGGCGAGCTTCATGCCCGCGCCGATGGTGAGGCCGACCACCGCCGCGGCGACCGCCGCCGTGCCGATGGTGGCGCCCTGCCCCTGCTCCTCGGCGGGCCGCGCGAACTGCGTCGGCGGCGTCACCGTCTTGAGCACCGCGAGCGCGTGGATGGGCTTCTGGAAGCCGATCCCCTGCTCGGTGCAGCCAATACATGGATGGCCGGTACCGACGGGCCAGCTGCCCGGACCCGCGTCGCTGAAGAGGATCGCCGGGCAGTTCGCGTACGTCTCCGGCCCCTTGCAGCCCAGCTTGTAGAGGCACCAGCCCTGGCGGTGGCCCTCGTCGCCGAACTGGGTGGCGAACCGGCCCGCGTCGAAGTGGGCGCGGCGCTCGCAGTTCTCGTGGATGAGCCGGCCATAGGCGAACTTCGGACGCCCCTTCTCATCGAGCTCGGGCACGGTCCCAAACGTCAGGAAGTGCACCACGGTCGAGAGGAAGTTGTACGGGTTCGGCGGGCAGCCCGGGATGGTCACCACCGGCTTGCCGAGCACCGACGAGAGCGAGCTTGCGCCCGTGGGGTTCGGTGAGGTGGAGGGCATCCCGCCCCACGACGAGCAGGACCCGATGGCGATCACCGCGGCGGCATCGGCCGCAGCCTCCTTGGCGATCTCGATCGCGGTCTTCCCGCCGATCTTGCAGTAGATGCCGTTGTCCTTGGTGGGGATGGCCCCCTCGACGACCAGGACGTACTTGCCCTTGTTCGCCTTCATCGCGGCGTACCGCGCCTCCTCGGCCTGGTGCCCCGCCGCGGCCATCAGGGTCTCGTGGTAGTCGAGGCTGATGATGTCGAGGATCAGCTTGTCGAGCGTGGGGTGCTCCGAGCGCAGCAGGCTCTCGGTGCAGCCCGTGCACTCCTGGAACTGGAGCCAGATCACCGACGGGCGCTTCGGCTGCGTGATGGCGTTGACCACCGCGCCCAGGGCCGAGCGCGGCAGGCCCATCGCGGCCAGCAGGCCCGCAGCGAACTTCAGGAAGTCGCGGCGTTGGATTCCGAAGCGCCTGGTGGCGCGCGCGATGGCCTCTTCTTCGGCGATCCAGGCGACCGCCTCTGCTGCGCGGCTGGGGTCGAGACAGGGTTCCATCGCGCTCATGCCGCCTCCCGACGTGGGCTTCTATAGGCGCGGCTTCAGGTTCACGTTTCGGGCCAGGAAATGCGGACTTGGGAGGGCGGTAATGCAAGCGCCCGAGTTCCGGGACAACGGGCGAACTATCAGCGTGTAATGCGTCGATATGCCGCAGCCCGACCGCGCAAAGGCTGCGATTCCAGGGCTCCGGGCTGGCCGGGCGTGCACGATTTGCGAGAGGCCGCGCCCTTCAGCCGGGCAGGAGCTCTTCTCGAACGGCGAAAGGCCGGTCGCAGCGCTAGAAGAAGCGCGCCCCGCTCTTCGCCATCTCCACCAAGAGCGGCGCCGGCGCGAACCGCACGCCGTGCTTCTCCTGGTACCGCTTGAGCCGCTCTACCAGCGTGGCCACGCCGAGCGAGTCGGCATACCGGAACGGGCCGCCGCGGAACGGCGGGAACCCGAGGCCGAACACCGCGCCGATGTCGCCGTCGCGGGCCGACCGCAGCACCCCTTCGCCGAGGCAGAGCGCCGCCTCGTTTACCATCTGCAATACACAGCGCTCGGCAGCCTCGCCGGCGGCGATCTTGGTGCGGCTGCGGCCGCCGGGGAGCAGATCGTAGACGGTGACGTCCACGACTTTATGTCCCTTTGACTTCTTTCCGGCCTTCCCAGGCGGCAGGTCTTCATAGACATAGAAGCCCTTCTTCGCCTTGCGGCCCAGGCGGCCATTTGACGTCAGCTTCTCGAACCCGGCCGGCGCGGCCATCCGCTCGCCGAAGGCGGCCTGCATGATGTGGGCGACCTTCGTGCCCACGTCGATGCCCACCTCGTCGAGCAGCTGGATCGGGCCGACGGGGAAGCCGAAGTCGGTGAGCGCCTTGTCGAGCTCGTCCACCGCCGCGCCCTCGTTGAGGAGATAGCTCGCCTCATTGAGATAGGGGCCCAGCACGCGCGAGGTGTAGAAGCCCGGCCCGTCGTTGACGACGATGACGGTCTTTCCCATCTTCTTGCCGAGCGCCACGGTGGTCGCGACGGTCTGGTGCGAGGTCTTCGGGCCGCGGATCACCTCGAGCAGCGGCATCTTGTTCACCGGCGAGAAGAAGTGCATGCCGATGACGTTCTCGGGGTGCCTCGCCCCCTCGGCGATCTTGCCGATCGGGATCGACGAGGTGTTCGACGCGAAGATCGCGCCGGGCGCGACCTCCTCCACCGCCTTCACCGTGGCCTGCTTGAGCGCGAGGTCCTCGAAGACGGCCTCGACCACCACCTCGGCCGTGCGCAAGCCCGAGAAGTCGGTGGCACAGGTCACCAGCGCGAGCCTCGAATCGCGCTCGCGCCGGGTCAGCTGCTTCTTCTTCACCCGCTCGTCCAGCAGTCCGCGGATCTGGTTCAGGCCGCGCAGGAGCCCCGCGTCGTCCTTGTCCTTGAGCCGCACCGTGAGGCCGGCCTCGGCGCTGACATAGGCGATGCCCGCGCCCATCAGGCCGGCGCCGAGCATGCCGATCTTCTCCACCCGCGCGCCCTTGATGCCCGGCTCGTCCACGCCGGTGTCCTTCTTCAGCGCGACGGTGGCGAAGAAGATCTCCACCAGGCGCTTGCTGACGTCGCTGACGACCAGCTCGCCGAAGCGTTCGGCCTCCGCCTCGAGGCCGGCCTTGATCCCGTGGTCGGCGCCGATCTGGATGGCCTCCAGCGCCTTGAGCGGCGCGGGATAGTGGCCGTGCGTCTTCGCGAGCAGCGCCTTCTTCGCCTGCTGGAAGAGCACGCGGCGCCCGAGCGGGTTCTCCTCGAGCGCGAGCGCCTGCAGCGTCTCGGGGTCGGTCAGCCCGCGCAGGAACGCCGGCAGGCCCTTGGAGGCCTGCAGCGTGGAGCGATCCATCTTCAGCTTGCCGCTCGCGAGGTCGGCCGCGCGCTGCTTCGCCACCTCGACCAGGATCGACTTCGGGACGACCTCATCGGCGAGGCCCAGCTTCTTCGCCTTGGGCGCGCGCACCGACTTGCCCGCGAGGATGAGGTCGAGCGCATGCGCGAGGCCGATCAGCCGCGGCAGCCGCTGCGTGCCGCCGGCGCCGGGGATCAGGCCGAGCTGCACTTCAGGAAGGCCCAGCTGGGTCTTCTTGTCGTCGCTGACGATCCGGTAGCTGCAGGCGAGCGCCACCTCGAGCCCGCCGCCGAGCGCGGGTCCGTGGATGGCCGCCACCACCGGCTTCTTCCTGGCGAGCGCCTCCAGCCGGTCGAGCGCGGCCTGGCCGGCGCGGGAGGCGGCGGCGGCGTCCTGCGAGGTGGTGAGCTTGCTGATCATGCCGACGTCGGCGCCGGCGATGAAGCTGTCGGGCTTGCCTGAAGACAGCACGATCGCGGTCACCGAGGCGTCCTCGGCGAGCCTGGCCAGGATCGGCTCCAGCTCGGCGTTGAACTCCTGGCGCAGCGTGTTCATCTGCTCGCCGGGCACGTCCATCACGATCACGGCGACGCCGCCTGCTGCCATCTCGACGCGGAAGGTCTGGTTGCTCATCGCGGCGCTCCTGCTTCGGTAACGAGTGATTGACGAATTTCGGCCATCGGGCTGCCCGCGCGCGGCGACGCCCCGCCGCGGGTCGGGGTGCTACTCGCGCTCGAGGATGGCCGCTGCGCCCAGGCCGCCGGCGGCGCAGATCGAGAGCAGCGCGGTCTGCTGGTTGCGGCGGGCGAGCTCGCGCAGCGCCTGGACGACCATCCGCGCGCCGGTGGCGCCGAACGGGTGGCCGATCGAGATCGAGCCGCCGTGGGCGTTGAGCTTCTCCTCGGGGATCTCGCCGATCGGCTCTGCGCCGCCGAGGTGCTGGTCGGCGAACGACTTGCTCGCGAACGCTTGCAGGTTCGAGAGCACTTGGGCCGCGAACGCTTCGTGGATCTCGACGAGGTCGATGTCCTTGAGGCTCATCCCCGCCCGCTTGAGCACCTTGGGCACCGAGAACGCCGGGGCCTGCAAGAGCTGCCAGCCCGGGTCGACGGCGGCGTAGGCATACGCGCGCAGATAGCCGAGCGGCTTGAGGCCGAGCGACTTCGCCTTCTCCTCCGACATCAGGAGCAGCGCCGCAGCGCCGTCGGTGAGCGGGCTCGCGTTGGCGGCGGTGATCGAGCCGAACTTGCGGTCGAAGACGGGCTTCAGCTTCGCGTAGGAGGCGAGGTCTCCGTCCTTGCGGACCATGTTGTCCTCGGCCACCGACGCCTCGAACCGGGGCGGGACCGGCACGCGCATCACCTCGGGCGCGAACAGCCCGCCCTGCCAGGCGGCGGCCGCGCGCGTGTGCGAGCGGTGCGCGAAGGCGTCCTGTGCCTCGCGAGTAATTCCATTTTCCTTCGCCATCTTCTCGGCGCTCTCGCCCATCGACTGGCCCGTCGAGTACTCGGCGATCGCCGGCGGCACCGGGACCACGTCCTTGGCGCTCACCGTCGAGAAGGCCTTGAGCTTGTCGAGCACCGTCTTGCCCTTGGAGGCGAGCACCATCGCCTGCGCCAGCGGGCGCGAGAGGCCGATCGGCACGTCGCTCATCGACTCGACGCCGCCGGCGATTGCGACCTCGCTGTTGCCGAGCGCGATCGAATCGGAGGCCGCCGTCAGCGCCTGCAGGCTGGTGGCGCAGGCGCGCACGACCGACGACGCCTCGATCGACCGCGGCAGCCCCGCGGCGATCACCACCTCGCGGGCGATGTTCGACCACTGCACGTTGGGGATCACCGTGCCGAAGACGAGCTGGTCGATCTCGCGCGCCGGGAGCTCCGAGCGCTGGACCAGCTCCGCGACCACCGCCTTGGCGAGGTCGAGCGCGGTGAGGTCCTTGAAGACGGTGCCTGCCTTGACGAAGGGAGTGCGCAGGCCGGTGACGATGGCGACGCGGCGTCCGAGACGGGCCACTTGGGCCTCCTGGCGGCTGGTGTGAAAGCGGCCGGGGTGTAGCGAGGGCGACGCACCGTGTCAAGGCATCTCGATGTCCGTGAGGGTCCCCCCGAAGCCGCCCGGCCTCGCCAACGCGAGACGGCCGCAGGGAGAAGCGGCCGGCACGTTCAGGCGAACCTGGCAAACCATCGCCATGTCCGGCCTCGTGGACTCTGCCCGCACGCCGAGCGGGAAAGAGTATGACTATTTCTTCAAGCAAGCCCCCGCGTCCGCGCACACCTTGGCCTGGCAAGACTCGCTCTGACACTCGTACGCCTCGGCGCAAGCCTTTCCGTTGGCCTTGAGCGCGGAGCAGACGCCGCCGCCGCTGTTGTCGTAGACGCAGTACGAACCCGCGCTGCAAGACCCGTTGGAGCAGGCGGAGCCCACGCCGGGACGCGCGATGCACTTGCTGGTCGACGGATCGCAGGCGAGGTCGTAGGCGCAGCCCGAATGGCCGGGGGTGCACGCGGCGCCCACGCCGAAGCTCCTCACGCAGTGGTTCGTCTTGTCGCAGACGAGGCCCGTCGCGCCGCACTGGCCCGAGGCGCACGCCGCGCCCTCGGCCGGGACCTTGGTGCAGGTCTGCGGAGACCCGGTGCAGAAGGTGCCGTAGGCGCACTGGGCGCTGTAGCTGCACGCGGTGCCCTCCGCGAAGAGCGCGACGCAGGTCTGGTTGGACCCGCAGACGGTCCCGCTCACGCAGGAACGCCCGGCGCAGGATTCGCCGGCGGCCGCGGGCGCGGGGCGGACCGGGGAGCAGGTGCCGGGACAGCAGGAGTCGGTGCAGCCCGGCCTGGTGTTGCAGGAGCCCGACGAGCACTGGAAGGAGACCGCGCAGGCCACGCCCGCGGCGAGGATGCCCTTGATGGCGTCGTCACAGGCCGCAGGCGCCACGCGCGCGGCCGCCAAGGATTGATCGCAGGGCTGGGCGCCGAGCCAGTCGAGACACTGCCCGGCCTTGTCGCCGTCGAAGGTGGTCGCGCCGCTCGCCACCGCTGCGACCAGCTCGCTCGTGTTCGCCACGATGTCTTGCCGCAGCAGATCCTTGCAGGTGCCTTCGCTGGTGACGGCGCCGCAGCGCGCGAGCACTCCACACTGGGCGGAGATCTCCCGCTCGGTCAGGTCGGTGAGGGCGACGGGACCGGCAG
>JAYWAO010000001.1:0-2738 GCA_043782365.1 Deltaproteobacteria bacterium | reverse complement strand
GACTTCTTGAACGAGACGCCGCCGATGGCGTCGAGCGCGAGGTGCACGCCCTTGCCGCCGGTGATCCGCAGCGTCTCGGACTCGAAGTCGAGCGTTCGATAGTCGATGACGTGGTCGATGCCCATCGCCTTGAGCCGCTCGTGCTTGCCGGCCGAGGCGCAGCCGATCACCTCGGCGCCGAGGTGCTTGGCGATCTGCAGCGCCGCCACGCCGACCCCGCCCGCGGCCGCCTGCACCAGCACGCGCTGGCCCTTCTGCAGATTGCCCAGGTGCACCAGCATGTGCCACGCGGTCATCCAGGTCACCGGCAGCGAGACCGCGCTCGAGAACGAGAGCGCGTCCGGGAGCCTGGCGGCGCCCACCGAATCGGTGACGACCACGTCCGCGTAGCCGCCGAAGCGGGTCAGCGCCACTACCCGCTCGCCGACGCGCGAGGCCGCGACGCCGGCGCCCACCGCGTCGATCACGCCCGCCACCTCGTAGCCCGGCACGAACGGGATGGGCGGCGCGTCCTGGTAGAAGCCCACCCGCGCGACGGTGTCGGCGAAGTTGACGCCGATCGCCTTCACGCGCACCCGCACCTGCCCTGCCGAGGGCGTGGGGTCTTGGGCCTCGCGGATCTCGAGGACTTCGGGTCCACCGACTCGGGCGATCCAGATCTGGCGCATCTCTTTCCTCCGGGATTGCCCGCTCTCGTCTCACGAATCCCCGCCTGGCGCGGAGGGTTCTCTTCCAGCGCGGAAGATTCCGGGGTCGCGCCCTTGCGCTCCCGCCGCCAAGCCGCCAAGGTATCCGGCAGATGGGCCTGCGGTCGATCCTCCTCGCGCTCCTCTTCACCGCCGGCTGCCGGGTCGCACCGGCGCCGCGCCCGTCGCCGGTCGCGCAGGAGCCCTCCGCGCAGTCGCTGACGGTGCGCAGGGCCGGCGCGGTGATCGAGCTCTCCTGCGCCAGGCCGGACACCGCCGTGCTCGGACCGCTCGGCTCCGGCCTGCTGGAGGCCGCGGGGCTCATCGCCCGCTGGGGCTCCTTGCGCGGGACCGTGCGCGTCGAGGTCCTCCCGGATCACGCGGCGCTGGAGCTGGCGGTGGGGAAGCCCGGCCACGCCTGGCTCCGCGGCTGGTCGTACGGAGACCGCGTGCTGCTGCAGTCGCCGCGGACCTGGGAGAGCGGCAAGGCCGAGCCCGAGGCCCTGCTGGAGCTGCTCACGCACGAGCTGACGCACTCGCTGATGTACCAGCTGCTCGAGCCCGACGATCTCGCCGACGGCGCGGCGCTGGTGCTGGGCGAGGAGCCGCCGCTCTGGTTCCGCGAGGGCATGGCCTCGGTCACCGCCGACCAGGGCAAGAAGCGGCTCACGCCCGGTGAGCTGCGCGAGTGGCTTTCGGCCCACCCGGGCAAGAACCCGCTCGACCCCGACGCGGAGCTGGTGCGCACCGAGAAGGAGGCCGTCTACGGCGCTGCCCACCGCGCGTTCGAGCGGCTCTTGGAGCTGGGCGGCGACCAGGCGGTGCGCGACGTGCTGCGCGGGATGCGCTCGGGCGCGCGCTTCACCGATGCGTTCGCGGCAGCCACGGGCAAGCAGGCGGGCGACTTCGAGCGGGCCGCGCTGCAGAGCGGGTTCGCTCCGGACGCGGTCCGCAAGCCCGCCACGGGCGCAGGCGGGCCTTAGCGGGGACTACTTCGCGAGCCCCAGCGGCGACGGCAGCACCGGCGGCCGGCCCGTGTCCTTGCGCGTCCGCTGCAGCTCGATCTCCTGGATCAGCACCGTCGGCGCCACCGTGCTGACGGGCACGAAGCCGCTCTCCGCGCCGCAGTACCCGTTGAAGGCCCGCGGCTGGTCTCCGGTGGCGAGGATCTTGTTGATGGCGGTGAGCGGCGTGCCGACCACCTCGACGCCCCGCACCAGCGTCTCGGCGCCACTCCTGGCGTCCACCTTGGTGACCAGACGCGGCTGGCCCTTGAAGGCTTGATACCCATATCCGCTGGTATCGGTGTTTCCGCCCGAGACGTCGCGGATGATCAGCCCGAACGGCTTGTCCTGCCGCCGCGCCTCGGCGATCAGCGCCTCCTTCAGCTTCGCCTCGGGGATGGTCTTCGACGACTCGACGATCAGGTTGCCCATCCGCGCCACCGGGTCGCGGCCTGGCGCGGAGCGGCCGTGGCCATTGGAGTGGAGGAAGCCCGCCACGGGCGCGCGCGACAGCAGGAACCCGCGCAGCACGCCCTTCTCCACCAGGACGGCTCTCTGCGCAGCGACTCCCTGGTCGTCGAACGCATAGGTGCCGTTGAGCGCGACCTCGCCCAGCGTGGCCCGCGTCGGGTCGTCGACGATCGAGAGGAAGAGCGGCAGCACGGGCTTGCCGACCTGGTTCTTGAAGGTGCGGCCGTCGCGGTCGTCGTTCTGCCGCTCGCCCTCGAGCCGGTGGCCGACCGCTTCGTGGAAGAAGACGCCCGACGCCTCCGGCGCGAGCAGCGCGGGCCCGGTGTACGGGTCGAGCACGGGGGCCTTCCGCAGCGCCTCCAGCTCCGCGACGAGGTCGGCCTGCGCCGCCGCCAGCGCCTCGCCGCGCGGGAGCTGCGACTCGGTGACACCGTAAAAGTCGCGGCTGTCCTCCAGCAGCATCCCATCGGGCGCGCGGGTGAAGGCTTGTAAGTGTAATCCATAAATGGCGGTCTCGGTGACCAGCCGCGTGCCCTCGGTGCTGGCGAAGAGCCGCTGGCTGCGGTCGACGCCCACC